>CAZPTI010000177.1:0-10014 GCA_964588925.1 uncultured Anaerolineales bacterium
ATGGCATGGCGATCATGTCGGTGCGCGAGGGGCTGGCGTTTGAGACGGAGCTGGTGAGCGACTCTGCGCCGCTGAATACGCTGGTGGCCGCAGTGCTCGACGCGGCCGGCGAGCATGTCCACGTGCTGCGCGACCCGACGCGGGGCGGTGTGTCGAGCGCGCTGAATGAAATCGCGCAGGCGGCGAAGGTGGGGATCAACCTGCGCGAGAGCGCGATCCCACTGAGCGACGCGGTGCGCGGCGCGTGCGAAATCCTCGGGCTGGACCCGCTGTATGTGGCGAACGAGGGGAAGGCGCTCGCCATTGTCGCGCCGGATTACGCGGACGCGGCGCTGGCGGCGATGCGCGCTCATCCGCTGGGGCGCGATGCGGCCATCATCGGGGAAGTAGTCGTCGATCACCCGCGCCGCGTGGTCATGCGTTCGCGCATCGGCGGGCAGCGCGTGGTGGATATGTTGAGCGGAGAGCAGTTGCCGCGCATTTGCTAGAACGCGCGCGGGCGGAGAAACCAGGTTTCTGCGGTGAAACCTGGTTTCTTTTTTCTGTCAGCCGCACGCAGCCAGTTGCGCGCGCGCAAAGCCGAGTCGCTCAGCGAGCGCAACCGAGACTTGCCGCATCACCGTGTAGCCGAGATGGCAGTCGACTTCCGAGAGCGCACGCAAAGCTGAAGCGTCGATCGCCACGGCCTTGACCGGCCCGTGCGCGCGGGCAGTGGCGGTGAAGGCGTATGGCTCGACGAAGGCCGAAAGCCCAAACGGCTCGCCGGCGCTGATCGAGCCGACGTAGGATGTGTCGACGCCGTCCGAGCGATGGATTTCGTAAACGAGATCAATCGCGCCTGCTGTCAGGATGTAGAGGTGCGCGGCCTTCTCTCCTTCACGGAAGACGATCGCGGCGTCTCGGTAGTCGCATTCCTCCGCGATCATGGCGATGGCCGTCAATTCATCTTCGCGCAGGCCGCCGAAGAAGCGATGGCGGCGCAGCCGTTCAGGTGATACCACGAGATCCTCCTCCGTCTCTGTTCGAGACTGCCGGGGGGTTCAGGAGCGCGAGAACAAGGCCGACCGCGGCAGGAACAGCGGCTTCCACCTCCGGCGAAAGGCTGTCGCCAAAGTCGAGGACATCCGCCGCCTCCACCGCGATGATTGTTATGTCAGTCGGAAGGCGAGCGCCGAGGCGGCGGCCCAGGGCGAGCGCCGCCTTCAGCGAGGCGTCATGGATCGCATCCGCGTGCAGGGTCGGCAGGTCGTCGATAGTGAGCCGGCGAACCTGGCCTGCTGCGCTGCCCGGCGTCTGCGCGGCGTCTACGAGTATGGCGCGGTCGTAGCCGATCAGCCGCTCCATCAACGAGATGCCTCCCAGCGCGACCGTGTCGAACTCGACGCCATCGACAGGACATTCCCGGCCAGCGGCTTCGACCACGCGCCAGCCGACCCCATCATCGCGCAGAATCGGGTTGCCGAGACCCAGGACGAGCGTGGGCTTCTGCGCGGGGCGCTTGCCTCCGGCTGGGTCGACAGCCTGATGGTCAGCCACGACGAAGCTCTGTGACCACCGCGCCGGACGCGTCCCGCACCGTCACCTCCAGCGGCATCTGACCGGGGAGGGCGTGCGTGGCGCAGCCGAAGCAGGGGTCGTAGGCGCGGAAGGCCATCTCGATGCGGTTCAACAGCCCCTCCGTCACAACCGTGCCGCGCCGGATCAAGGTGCTTGCCGCTTTGGAGATCGACATCGAGATAGGCGCGTAGTTGTTGGTCGTCCCCACGACGAGGTTGGCTTTTGTCACGATGCCGCGCTCGTCGGTCCAGTAGTGGTGGGTGAGCGTGCCGCGTGGCGCTTCCACGATCCCGACCCCTTCCGTCGGTGTGGCAGTTGGCAGCGCGCGCACATCGGGCGACGTGATCTCAGGATCGCTCGCTAATTCGACCCACCGCTCGGCCGCGTAGAGCAGTTCCACAAGCCGCGCCCAGTGGATTGCCAGCCGGTGATGGACGGGCTTGCCGCCGAGCGTGCCGTAGAAGCGCTCGTACTCGGCCTGCGCGCAGGGGGTCGCCATCCCGTCCGCAGCGTTGAGGCGCGACAATGGCGTTGCAAAGTAGACGCCCGAATCCACGCCATCCACGAACCCCTTCCAGCCGATCTTCTTCAGATACGGGAACTTGAGGTAGGTCCACGGCTCAACATGCTCGGCGATCCAGTCGGTGTATTCTTCCGGCGCATACTTGCCGATGCGAACGCCGTTCGGATCGACGACGCTCACCTTGCCGTCGTAGAAGTTCACCCGGTTGTTCTCGTCCACGAGGCCGATCGAGTACGTGCGATGCAGATAGGTGTCGCCGAGGATCAGGTCAAGGTACTCCTGGTTGCCCAGCACGATGTCATTGAAAACGGCGAGGGAGAACTGGGCAAAGTCGATGGCCCACCGGCCCATTGCCTCAATCTCCCGGCGCTGCTCCTCCGTGATGCCGTGGCTGACGCCGCCGGGGATCGACGTGCAGGGGTGGACCTTACGGCCGCCGATCATCTCGATAACCGTGTGGCCGTACTTCCGCATCTGGATAACCTTGCCGCCGACTTCCAGCCCGACCTTGTGGATCACGCCCAGGATGTTGCGTTCGGCCACCGGCGCATCCGGCCCCATGATAAAGTCAGGTCCGCCCAGCGCGTAGAAGTGGGTCGTGTGGTCTGCGCAGTAGAACGCGCTGTAGAGCAGTTCACGCAGCATCGCGCCGGTGCGCGTGGGCTTGACGTGGTAGACGGCATCCGCGGCCTTGGCCGCTGCCATGTGGTGCGCTTCCGGGCAGACGCCGCAGATGCGGTTGGTGATGACGGCCATCTCCTCCACCGGGCGGCCGACCGCGAACTGCTCGAACCCCCGCAGCTCGGGGATCTGGAAGTAGGTGTTGGCGACGTCGCCTTCGTCGTTGAGAAAGATGGTGACTTTGCCGTGGCCCTCGAGGCGCGTGATCGGATCGATGGTGATGCGTTGCATGACTCACCTACACTTTCGCGTGCCGCAGGAGCGAGGACGGCAGGCTGAAGCGGTAGAACGTGCCGGCAGGGTCGTCAATCTCGTCCAGGATCTTGCGGATCTCTTTCGGATCGTTGCCGCCGACCACAGAGGCGACCGCGCTCATCATGCGCGCGCCCTGATCGAGCACGCCAGCCGCCGGGCCGTAGCAGCCGATGCACGGCATATTGGCCGACGGGCAGCGCGCGTTGCAGCCGGATCGCGTCGCCATGCCGGAGCAGAGGATGCCCTGTTCGAGGAGACACTGAACCGGGTCGGGCTGAAAGGTCGCCATGCGGCGGAACTCGGTGATCACCTTTTCCGAGCGCGCGCGCTGGCATTCGTCGCAAACCGTGCTGTCGCCCGCGCCGATCACCGCGCCGCGCGGCGGCAGCACCGCGTTGCCGTGGAGCGCGTCAATGACGAGCCGGACCACCGCGGCGATTTGGTGGCTCTCAGGCGGACAGCCGGGCATGAAGTAGTCGACGGGGACGACCTGCTCGAGCGTTCGCACGGATTCGCAGATATAGGGGATCTCGATCCGCCCCTCGGGCATGTCGTACGCGATCATCGGACGAAGATGCGACGGGTTATCCGTGGTGATCGTGCTGAAGGCGGTGTCGATCATGGCCTGCTTGCTGTACAGGTTGGCAAGACCGGGGATGCAGCCTTCGGAGGCGCAGGAGCCGAACGCGACGAGAAGCCGGGATTTGCGCCGCAGCAGACGCGCCATCTCCTCGTTCTCGTCGTTCCGAATCGCGCCGTTGAAGAGACACAGCGTGATCGAACCGTCTTCCATCGCCTCGACATCATGATACTTCGCATCCATCGCGACGGGCCAGAAGACCACGTCGAAGTTGGCGTCGACCTCGAGGATCAGTTCGTGGGTGTTGAGCACGGCAATCTCGCAACCGCCGCAGGAGGCCGCCCAGTACATTGCGAATTTGGGCTTGCCGTGGCCGTTATGCGTCATGGCGACCTCCCCAGTTCAGCGGGCCAAGCGCGCGGACTTCGGCAACCATGTGATCGATCTCCTCTGCCAGGATCGCGCCCTCCGCCGCAGACGCCCAGACGAGCTTGACGCGGCCGTCCTCGATGCCCAGGCTGGCGAGCGTCTTCTTGAGCAGCTCGTAGCGCCGGATTGTCTTGTAGTTTTGCTCCAGGTAGTGACAGTCGCCGGGGTGGCAGCCGCTGATCAGCACACCGTCCGCCCCCTCCGCAAACGCCTTCAACACGAACTGCGGGTCCCAGCGGCCGGAGCACATGAGGCGGATCAGGCGGACATTGGGCGAATACTTGATGCGCGCCATGCCGGCGGAATCAGCAGCCCGGTAGGAGCACCAGTTGCAGGTGAACCCGACAATGACGGGGTCAAACGGTTTGACCTGGCCGGGAGCAACATCAAGCATAGACCGCCTCCTTCTCCACCGCGTGGCCGTTCGTCGGGTTGCGCAACATGACGCCCTCGATCTGCGCCATGATCTGCTCGTCCGTGAAATGCGTGCCCTGGATCGCACCTGCAGGGCAAGCGGACACGCATGTCCCGCAGCCCTGGCAGAGCGCCGGGTTGATCGACGTGACCATCCTGTCCTCATGGAACGAGATGGCGTTGAAGGGGCACATCGTGTTGCAGATGCGACAGCCGGAGCACTTCGTCTCGTCCACCTGCGCCCGCACCGGCTCCAACGTGATTTCCCGCTGGCTGATCAGCCCCTGCACGCGCGCCGCCGCAGCTGCGCCCTGCGCCACCGAAGCAGGGATGTCCTTCGGGCCCTGGCAAGAGCCGGCGATGAAGATGCCGTCGGTCATCGTAGCCACGGGGTCGAGCTTCGGATGGCGCTCGATAAACCAGCCGTCCATGCTGCATGAGATGCCGAACTTCTTGCCCACCTCCCTGGCGTCAGAGCGAGGTTCGAGCCCGGCGGAGAGGATCACCATGTCCACGGGGATGCGGCGCTGTTTGCCGACCAGCGTGTCTTCGACCTGGACGATCAGCTTGCCTTCTTCCCCGGCCAGGCGCGCGGCATCGGTCACCTCGGCCACTTTGCCGCGCACGAAGATGATCCCCTCTTCGATGATGTGCTGATAGAACTCGTCATAAGCCTTGGCCGGCGTGCGAATATCGATGTAGCAGTTGTAGACGCGCGCGCCGGTCCGCTCCTTGACGAGGTGCGCGAACTTGAGCGACTGCATGCAACAGATCGCGGAGCAGTACTTGTTGTAGTTGCGGTCACGGCTGCCCGCGCAGTGGACGATGCAGACCGTCTGCGGGACGCTCACGCCGTCGCGCAGGACGACCTTCCCGCCGGTTGGGCCGGCCGCGTTAGACAGCCGCTCAAACTCCAGGCTCGTGAAGACGTTGGCGAGGCGGCCATAACCGTATTGCGGAATACGGCGGCAGTCGAACAGGTCGAAGCCGGTGGCAAGGATGATATTGCCGACGTTCACCGTCAGCACCTCGTCTTCCTGGCCGAAATCGATTGCGCCGGTCGGGCAGAACTTCTGGCACACCTTGCAGGTGCCGCGCAGGAAGTAGGTGCAGTTCTGCGTGTCGATGACGGGGTACTTGGGAACGGCCTGCGGGAAGGGACGATAGATCGCCTTGCGATAGCCCAGGCCGGCCTCAAATACGTCGTCGATGACCTTCTTCGGGCACTTCTCTTCGCACAGACCGCAGCCGGTGCATAGCTCAGTGTTGAGCTTGCGCGCCTTCTGCCGGATGCGCACGGTGAAGTTGCCGATGTAGCCGTCGACCTTCTCCACCTCGCTGTAGGTCAGCAAGGTGATGTTTTTGTGGTTCCCTGCGGTGAACATCTTCGGCGTCAGGATGCACGCGGAGCAGTCGAGCGTAGGGAAGGTCTTGTCGAACTGCGCCATGTGGCCGCCGAGGCTCGGTTCGCGCTCCACCAGGTACACGTGATAGCCCGCATCCGCGATTTCGAGCGCCGCCTGGATGCCCGCAATGCCACCGCCGACGACCAGCACGTTCGGGTCGATCTTGACCGTGATGGGGTCGAGCGGCTGATTGTGGGCCACCCGACGCGCGCCGCCGGAGATCAGGGCTTTGGCCTTCTCCGTTGCGATGCCTTTGTCGGTGTTGACCCAGGACACCTGCTCGCGGATCGAGACCATGTCGAAGAGGAAGGGATTCAGCCCTGCGCGCTGGCACGCGCCGCGGAAAGTGGCTTCGTGCAGATGGGGCGAACAGGCGGCCACGACGACTCGATTAAGGCCAAGTTCATGAATATCCTTCTCGATCATCTCCTGGCCGAGGCTGGAGCACATGAACTTATTTTCGCGCGCCACGGCGACGTGCGGAAGATTCTCGCCCGCCCACCGCGCAACGCCCTCGCAGTCGACCACGCTACCGATGTTACTGCCGCACTGGCAGACGTACACGCCGATGCGGATGTCGTCGTTGCTTTCTGGCATCATCGCCGCACCTCCTCGGCCGGCCCACCGCCGGGCGCGACGGGCATCTTCGGCATGGGCAACGACTTGTCGTCCTTTCGGCGTTTCGGCGCGGCGCCTTCAGCCAGAACCGGCTCAGGCAGCTCCACTCCGATCTTGGCGAGCGCAGGCCGGGCGTCGACCAGCTCCGCCCCAATGCCGAGCGCGCCAGGCTCCAGCCCGAACGCCAGGCCCATCATTTGCGTAAAGTAGAGGACGGGCATCTGGTAGGCCGTCTTGAAGTAGCGGTTCATCGCGCCCTGGAATGCGTCCAGATTGAGCTGGCACATCGGGCAAACGGTGACGATCAGGTCGGCCTGGTAATCGGCGGCGCCTTTGACCAGGCGACGGATCAACTCGAATCCGGTCGCCTCGGAGATTTGCGTCATATGGCCGCCGCAGCAGTGGGTTTTGAGGGGGAAGTCGACCACCTGCGCGCCGAGACAGCTCATCAGTTCGTCGAGAATGACCGGATATTCCGGGTTGTGCTCATCCACGCGCAGCCCCGGTCGGGAGATGAGGCAGCCGTAGTACGGCGCGACCCGCAGGCCCTTGAGCGGGCGCGTCACCTGCGCTGCAATCGCCTCGCAGCCGACATCCTCCATCACCACGTCAAGCAGGTGGCGCACGTGAATACTGCCGGGCTTGTACGCGAGTCCGCCGGCGGCGAGGGCCAGGTTGACGCGTTCGGCGAGGAGAGCGTCGGCCCGCATGTACTTGTCGCACTTCTTGAGATTCAAATAGCACGCGCTGCACGGGGCCACGAGGTCGCGGTCGCCGTTGCTTTTGACCGCCTGCGCCAGGTTGCGCGCGATGAGCGAATACGAGGCCAGCATCTGCAGGGAGATGTACTCGGTCGCGCCGCAACAGTTCCAGTCGTCGATCTCCTCGAAGCGCATGCCCAGTCGTTCTGTTGCGGCCATCGAGCTCTTGTGGTAGGCCTCCGCGTTGCGTTCGAGCGAACATCCGGGGAAGTAGTTGTAGGCCAGCCTGGGCTGGACGAAATCAGGCATGGACCGCCTCCAGTTCCTTGGCCCGCGCGATGATGGCTTTCAGCCCCTGGATGCCGCGTATGCGCTTCGGAGTGAAGGCCATGCGCCCTTTCGAGACCATGCCGAGCCCCATATCGGCGATTTTGAACACGCCGAAGGGGTTGTGGCGGAGCATGTGCTGAGACATGAGGCCCAGCTCGAAGGCGCGGCCGTAACTCTCGACCCAGTTGATGAACACCTTCGAGAAGTCCGGCGCGGCCGGTTGGTCGTAGAGGCGGGCATCGACAGCCATGCGCTTGAGCGTGTACATGATGTCGGTGATGTGGACATCCTGCGGGCAGCGGACCGTGCAGTAGTAGCAGGAGACGCAGTACCACGGGGTGTTACTGCGGAGGACTTCTTCGCGCATGTCCGCCCGGATCATGGCGAAGATTGAGCGGGGGGTGTGATCCATGTCGGCGCCGGACGGACATGATCCGCCGCAAGTGCCGCACTGGATGCACATCAGGAGGCGCGACTCGCCGGGGGTGCGCGCCTGGACCTCGTCGAGGAAGTCGAAGCTGGTGAGGGATGGTGGGGACGCATTGGCCATGGACTCGCTCCTTTGCTGAGACCAGAAGATTGCGGGTGTGCCGTGTGCGTGATACGAAGAACTTCCAGTAAGTGAACTATAACGCAAACTCAACGCCGCGTCAACAGCGAATTGCGTGGGGGGAGAAATTAAGAAGGCAGCGGCCTACGGCCACTGCCATTCATCCGGGAGGGTCTCGGGCGGCTGCATGGGGAGGAAGCAGGTAAACGAGCAGATCCGCCCTGGCGCCGAGCAACTCGGACGCCGGAAAAATCGGGAGCCGGTGACCTCAACTAGCCGTCTACGAAAGCTTCCTTGCTCATCTTCACCGCGCACACCTTGAACTCCGGTATCTTCGCGGTCGGATCGAGCACCGGATTCGTCAGGAAGTTGACCGCCGACTCCGGGAAGTGGAAGGTGGCGAAGACCAGGCCCGCGCCCACGCGCGGCGTGACCTGCGCCTTCGCAACGATCTCCCCGCGGCGCGATTCCAGCTTGATCAGGTCGCCATCGCGCACCCCTGCGCGCTGCGCGTCCTTCGGGCTGACCTCGATCAGCGCTTCCGGGTAGACCTTGTTCAGGCCGCTCGCGCGGCGGGTCATCTCCGCGCCATGCCAGTGGTAGATGACGCGGCCGGTCGTCAGCATCAGCGGGTACTCGTCGTCCGGCAACTCGGCCGGCTCCACGTGTTCGGCGGCGATGAAGCGGCCCGGCCCGCGGCTGAACTGGCCCACATGCAACACCGGCGTTCCCGGATGATCCTTTCCGCGCACCGGCCACTGGAGCTGCGCGCCCGCTTCGAGCCGCTCGTACGTCACGCCAGAGTAGATCGGCGTCAGCGCGTTGACCTCGGCCATTACATCCTGCGGCCGCGCGTAGGCCCAGTCGGCCCACGGCGCTTCGGGATCGGGCGCAGCCGCGCCGAGCGCAAACATGCGCTTCGCCAGCTCGATAACGATCCAGCTATCCAGTTTGGCTTCGCCCGGCGCCGGCACGGCCTTGCGAACGCGCTGGATGCGACGCTCAGTGTTGGTGAAGGTGCCTTCCTTCTCCGCCCAACTGGCTGCGGGCAGCACGACGTCGGCGTACTGCGCGGTCTCGCTGGGGAAGATTTCCTGCAAGACCATGAACTCCGTCTGCCGCAGCGCGTGCTTGACGTGATTCAGGTCCGGGTCCGAGGTCATCGGGTTCTCGCCGATGACGTACAGGCAGCGCACCGAACCGTTCTCCACGCCCTTGAGCATCTCCGTGACGGTCAGGCCCACCTTGCCCGTCCCCGGCACGCCCCACGCCTTCTCGAACTTCTCGCAGTTGGCCGCATCGGTCACGTGCTGATAGCCGGGGTAGTAGTTCGGCAGCCCGCCCATGTCGCACGCGCCCTGCACGTTGTTCTGCCCGCGCAGGGGATTGACGCCGCCGCCCGGCACGCCCATGTTGCCGAGGAGCATCTGGAGGTTCGCGCAGGAGACGACGTTTTGCACGCCGACGATGTGTTGCGTGATGCCCATTGCGTAGAGCAGGCTGCCCGGGCGGTTCTCGCCGAGCATCTTCGCGGCCTGTTCAAGCTGCGCCACCGGAACGCTGGTGATCTCGCTGGCGACCTCCGGCGTGTACTTCGCCACCGTCTCCTTGAGCGCGTCGAATCCCTCCGTGCGCGCGGCGATAAACGCGTCGTCCTGCCACCCATCGCGCAGGAGGATATGCATGATGCCGTTGAGCAGCGCGATGTCGGTGCCCGGCTTGTGGCGGATGTGCAGATCCGCGTAGCGCGCGATGTCGATGCGCCGCGGGTCGGCCACGATGAGCTTGGCCCCGCGCATCCGCTTGGCGCGGCGAATCTTGATCCCGATCACCGGATGCTGCTCGGTGGTGTTCGAGCCGATGATGAAGATGACCTTGCTCTCTTCCGCGATATCGCGGATCGAGTTGGTCATCGCCCCGCTGCCAAAGCTGGTCGCCAGACCGGCGACGGTTGCGCTGTGTCACAACCG
>CAZPTI010000178.1:0-5181 GCA_964588925.1 uncultured Anaerolineales bacterium
GAGGGGTGCGGCCTGAGACTGTTGTTCCGGTTGGTTCCGCTTAAAACGCCGCGTTCCGCTACATAGCGAAACGAGTTTTGACTGATTAGTTACACTTCTCGGCATGCGCATTCGGTCCCCCTGCGCTAATGTAGCAAAACAGACACGTTTGCGCGAATTCGCGCAACGATTTTCGAATGCGGCGATTTTGACGAGGATTACGCGCATGCCTCCGTAGCGCGGTGGGCAGTGATGGGCCTGGGAACGCAGCGGCTATACGTCCGGCTTGTTAAGGAGCGATAGCATTTTTGTTCTCCTTCTTTTACTATAACATATGTTCGCATGGGAAGTCAAGGGGATTTCCTAAACGGGTGGGTTCAAGTTTTTGCGCGGATAGGTGTCTGGACCACGAAGATACGCCTGCGGGCGGCGAAGTTGGCGAAGGAGCGCTTGCGGGCGACGCGAAGCGCGAAGGACGCGGATGCCTTCCGCCCCCAAGCTGAAATGCGCCCGTTGCAAACACCCCTATTGACACGGCGCGGGCGCGGCGCGATAAAGTGAGTGGGAGGCGCGCGCTTTTCCTTGCGAGCGTCTCAGGAGGGAGCCTCATGCAGTCCGACGGCCGCGCGTTATCCTCTGCCCACCGGGCGCGCCTCTACTACCTCGACTGGCTGCGCGTCATTGCCATCTTCGGCGTGTTCCTGGTCCACGTCACCGATGTGTTCAATACGATCAACTTCGAGATCAAGAACGCGGAACAGAGCCTCGTCATTACGATCATCCAGGGATTCTTCTACCCGTTTGGCATGCCGCTCTTCTTCTTTATCGCGGGCGCGGGGAGCTACTTTGCGCTGCGACGGCGGTCGGCGGGGGAGTTTACGCGGGAGCGCACGCTGCGGCTGATGGTGCCGTTTTTGACCGGCACGCTGCTGCTCGGCCCGATCCAGCTTTACCTGTCGTGGCGGCACCGGGTCGCGACGGGCGTGACGAGCTGGACATTCGCGCAATTCGTGGATGAGCGTTTCTGGCAGCCGGGGCCGAAGTGGTTCGGCGCAATCGGGTATCATATGTGGTTCCTCGGCTTCCTGTTTGCGTTCTCTCTGATCGCGCTGCCGCTGTTTGTGTGGTTGAAGGGGGAGGCGGGGCAGCGGCTGACTGCGCGGCTGGCGGGGTGGTGCGCGCGGCGGGGCGGCATCCTGCTGTTTGCCCTGCCATTGATCATCACGCGGCTGATCTTCCAGCCGCTCTTCCCGATCGAGCATGACTGGGGCGACTTCGTCTACTACGGGGTGTTCTTTGCCCTGGGCTACTTCATCTTTTCGGATGAGCGATTCACCGCGGCCATTCGGCGCGACAGGTGGATCGTCCTCGGGGTGGGGCTGGCCGCGTCGCTGGGATTCGGCGTGCTGGCGATGGCAGCGGGGCTGGACCTGGGGCGCGCGGCGAGCGCGCCGACGGACTTCGCCGTCTGGGCGTTGTTTGCGGTAGCCGGGTGGTGCGGGACCGCCTTCATGCTATACCTCGGCATGCGGTTCCTCGACCGCAAGAACGCGGCATTAAGCTACTGCCTCGATGCGCTGCTGCCGTTCTTCGTGCTGCATCAGCCGGTGATCCTGGTGATCGCGTATTTCGTCGTGCAGTGGAATCTCGGCCTGCTGCCGAAGTTGCTGGTAGTGCTGGTGGCGTCGTTTGCAGTGACGCTTGGACTGGTGGAGTTCGTGGTCAAACCCGTCCCGCTGTTGCGCGTGCTGTTGGGGATGAAGCCGGCGCAAGTTGAGCCGCCCGCACAAGCGATCTCGTTGCAGTAGTCCCTCTACCGCGCGGCGTTTCGCGAATGACTTGCCGCGCGCCCTTTCCTCGCCTATAATCCTCACAAAGCCGCGGGCGGCCCGCGGCCAACTTGTTTCAGGAGCAGGCGATGCGCACGGTGTTACGGTCTGTCACGGGGATTGAGACGATTATCGGCCCCGATCAACCCTTTGTTATTATCGGCGAGCGGATCAACCCGACGGGGCGCAAGGCGCTGGCTGCGGAGATGCTGGCGGGCAATTTCGAGCGCGTCAAGGCGGACGCGCTGGCGCAGGCGCAGGCCGGCGCGACCGTGCTCGACGTGAATGCCGGGCTCGGCGTGGCAAACGCGCACGAGCTCGAGCCGGAGGTGATGGTCAAGGCCATCGAGGCGGTGCAGTCGGTGGTGGATTTGCCCCTGTGCATCGACTCCTCGGTGCCGGGCGCGCTGGTGGCGGGGCTGAAGGCCGCGGGCGGGCGTCCGCTGATCAACTCGGTGACGGGCGAAGAGGAGCGGATGGAGAAGGTGTTCCCGCTTGTGGCCGAGTATAAGGTTCCTGTGATCGCGATTTCCAATGACGAATCAGGGATCAGCATGGACCCGAAGGTGCGGTTCGAGGTGGCAAAGCGCATCGTGGCGCGGGCTGAGACCTACGGCATCCCCCGCGAGGATGTGCTGATCGATCCGCTGGTCATGCCGGTGGGCGCAGTGAACACGGCCGGCCGCGCGGTGCTGGACATCTTGCGCTGGATCGGCGACGAATTAGGCTGCAACACGGTGTGCGGGGCCAGCAATGTATCGTTCGGGCTGCCCGACCGCGAGACGATCAATGCCACATTCCTTGCGATGCTCATTGCCGGTGGGATGACGAGCGCGATCACAAACCCGTTGCGGCCCGATTTGAAGAAGGCGGTGCTGGCGGCGGATATGCTGGCGGGGAAGGACCCGGACTGCCTGCGGTGGCTGCGGTATCAGCGGCAGTTGGCGCGCGAGGTGGCTGCCGCGCCCGCAACGGGTTCAAGCGCAGGGGATGCGGTGAGCGACCGCGAGGCGCGGCGCGCGGCACGACGCGCGGAGCGCGGCGCATAGCAACAGGATGATCAATGCAGTGGCGAGGTGCCCTCGCCCCTACAGCAGTCACTTTGACGGCATCGTTCATTCAAGGGAGCAGTTATGAATCCGGTATTGCTCAAGCTGGGCCCGTTTCAGGTGCACTGGTACGGGCTGCTGATCGTCGGGGGCGCGGTGCTGGCCGCGTGGCTGTCGACGAAGGAGGCCAAGCGCCGGGGGGAAGACCCGGAGCACGTGTGGAGCCTGCTGACGTGGTGTCTTATCTTTGGCATCATCGGCGCGCGGTTGTACCACGTCTTTTCGACACCGACGGGTAATTTTGCCGGGTGGGACTACTACCGGCAAAACCCCATCGACATCATCAAGTTCTGGGACGGCGGTTTCCGCGGGTTGGGCATTTACGGCGCAGTGGCCGGCGGCGTCGTCGCAGTCATCCTGTACACATGGAAGAACAAGCTGAGCCTCCTGCGCTGGCTGGATATTCCCGCGCCGGGCTTGCTCGTGGCACAGGCCATCGGGCGCCTGGGCAACCGGATCAACCAGGAGCTGTATGGCCCGCCGACCGACCGGCCCTGGGCATTCTATATCGACCCGCGCTTCCCCTGTCAGGAACCGGCTGGTTCGCCGAACGCATGCGGCCTGCCCGACCGACTGACGCCAGAGGCGCTCGAGTGGTACCGCACGAACGGTTTTCACCCGACGTTCTTCTACGAGATGCTATGGAACCTGCTCGGTTTCGTCATCCTGTGGTTCGGCGGCCGGGCGCTCGTCAACAAGCTGCGCGACGGCGACATCTTCCTCTCTTACATGATCTGGTACGGCATCGGGCGCTTCTGGGTCGAGATGTTCCGACCCGATGCGTGGCGGATGGGCACGCTGGCAACCGCGCAGTGGATCGGGCTGGGGTTCGTGGCGTTCGGGGTGGTGGGCATCATCATCAACCACCTGCGCCCGCGGAAGGTGACGCCGGAGCCGGTGGCAGTGGAGCCGGAAAAGGGGAACGTGGAAGCGGCGTGAGGGAAGGGCAGTGTGAGCGCCTCGGTAAGGTCATCGAAAACGCGGAGCATAAAGGCCAGGACGCCAACGCCTGAAGCGTTGCGGTCTCTCGCCGCAGACTTGCGCAGTCTTTACGGTGACGCTACGCTGGAATTGGTGTTGTATGGCTCGCAAGCGCGCGGGGATGCGCGGCCTGAGTCAGACGTAGACGTGCTCTTGCTGTTCCGCGAACCCGTGCGAGCGAGCGCGGAGATTCGGCGGGTTAGTCCCCTGCTGGCGGAAATAAACCTGCGCTACGGCATGCTGATCTCCGTTCTACCAACGGATACGCAGACGTTCGAGAGTGCAGAGGGTGCGTTCTGGTCTAACATCCGGCGCGAAGGAGTAAGGTTCGGCTGCGCCTGACGAGTGCTCTGAGCGCGCATGGGGAAGCGGAGCGTAATTCGACTCCGCTTCGTTTCACTCCGCTCAGGATGCTCCGCTTCTAGCAGGCAACAAAAGACCCGACGGGTTTTCGGAAACCCGTCGGGTCTTTTGTTCGCCCATCTACCCCCCCCGTGGGGGACGGGATGGCAAGTTACTGTATTTGCGACGCTCTGTGCTATTATCTACAGTACGAAGCGGAGGGCGGAAGAGAGCATGAATGAGCAGACAAAGGCGGGCGTGATCCGCCGGTTGCAGAGCGTCGAGGGGCACGTGCGCGGGATTCAGCGCATGGTGGAAGAGGACCAGTATTGCATCGACGTGATCAAGCAGATCAGCGCGGTGCAGGCGGCGCTCACCAAGATGCAGCAAATTATCCTCGACGATCACCTCCATTCGTGCGTGACCACTGCGATCCGCGGGGATGACCCGCAGCGCCGAGAGGCTGTGATTGATGAAATCATGGGCGTATTTGCGATAACCAACAAGTAGGAGGAATTTGAATGTCTGTCACCGTTAAGCTGAGCATCCCGAACATCTCGTGCGGCCACTGCACCAAGACAGTTACGCGCGAAACGCAGGACCTGCCCGGCGTGGAGAAGGTCGAGGCGGACGTGGAGAGCAAAAGCGCGACCTTCACGCTGGCGAGCGAAGCAGACCTGTCGCGCGTAAAGGAAACATTGGCCGAGATCGGGTATCCGGCGGTCAACTAATCGAACGTCGATGATGAGGGCAGGGGCCGCGGCCATCTCGAATAAGCGAATGGTGAACGAATAAGCGAATGGCCGCCGCGGCGAATTCGTTTATTCGCTCCGATCATTCGCTTATTCGAGATGGCCGCGGCCCCTTGACCCTGAATGATCCCCCCACGGAATTATCCTTATGTCAGAAACAAAACAAGTCACCCTTCCCATTACGGGCAT
>CAZPTI010000178.1:5191-9979 GCA_964588925.1 uncultured Anaerolineales bacterium
GAGCGAATAAGCGAATTCGCCAGCGCGACCATTCGTTTATTCGCTCCAATCATTCGTTTATTCGAGATGGCCGCGGCCCCCTCCCCTCCACGTTCCCCCTTTGGAATACCTTAAATGGCAGAAACGAAACAAATCACCCTTCCCATTACGGGCATGACGTGCGCGAATTGCTCCGCGACCATTGAACGGAATCTCAAGAAGATGCCCGGCGTGGCGGAGGTGTCCGTCAATTACGCGACGGAGAAGGCGACGGTCGCATTTGATCCGGGCCAGACCAGCCCGAACGCGATGACCTCGCTGATCGGCGACCTGGGCTACGGCGTGGCGCAAGGCAAGCTGGACATCCCGATCAGCGGGATGACGTGCGCGAATTGCTCGTCGACCATCGAGCGCAACCTGAAGAAGATGCCGGGCGTGGTCAACGCAACCGTCAATCTCGCGACCGAGCGCGCGTCCGTCGAGTTCATCCCGACGATTGTCAATTACGGCGACATCAAGGCGAAGATCATCGACCTGGGCTACGGCGTGATCGAAGGCGCGGCGGGCAGCCGGCCGGCCGACGCGGAGGCTGAGGCGCGCGACCGCGAGATCCAGCAGCAGAGGCGCATGCTGATCGTCGGCGTGGCGCTGACCCTGCCGATCTTCATCATCGGCATGGCGAACATGCTCGGCATCTTGCCCCATGCCGCGTGGTCGAACTGGGTGATGTTTCTGCTGGCGACGCCGGTCCAGTTCTACGTCGGGTCGCAGTACTACATCGGCGGATACAAGGCGCTCAAGAACGGCAGCGCGAACATGGACGTGCTGATCGCGCTCGGTTCGTCGGCTGCATACTTCTACAGCGTCGCAGTGCTGTTCTTCCCGATGCTCTTCCCGCATGATGCGGTCGTCTATTTCGAGACCTCCGCGCTGATTATCACGCTTATTAAGGTCGGCAAGTACCTTGAGGCGGTGGCAAAGGGGCGGACGAGCGCGGCGATCAAGGCGCTGATGGGCCTCCAGCCGAAGACCGCGCGCGTGGTGCGCGGGGGCGTGGAGCAGGACGTGCCGGTGGAAGAGGTGCGGCCGGGCGACACGGTCATCGTGCGGCCGGGCGAGAAGATGCCGGTGGACGGGATCGTGCTGGACGGACGTTCGTCGGTCGACGAGTCGATGCTGACGGGCGAGAGCCTGCCGGTGGATAAGCGGCCGGGGAGCGAGGTCATCGGCGCGACGATGAACAAGTCGGGCATGCTGACCATCCAGGCGACGAAGGTCGGCGCGGAGAGCGCGCTGGCGCAGATCATTCGCCTTGTGGAAGAGGCGCAGGGGTCGAAGGCCCCAATTCAGGCGCTGGCCGATAAGGTGTCGGGCGTGTTCGTGCCCATCGTCATCGGCATCGCGCTGCTGACGTTCCTCGGCTGGTACTTCGTCGGCAGGGCCGGTTTTACCGAGGCCATGATTAACATGGTGGCCGTGCTGGTCATTGCCTGCCCGTGCGCGCTGGGACTGGCGACGCCCACTGCGATTATGGTCGGCACCGGCAAGGGCGCGCAGAGCGGCATCCTCTTCCGCAGCTCAGAGGCGCTGGAACGCGCGGAGAAGCTGCAGGTGGTGGTGCTGGACAAGACGGGCACGATCACAAAGGGCAAACCGGCAGTGACCGACACGCTGGCGTACGGGCTGGACGGCGGCGAATTGCTGCGGCTTGTGGCGAGCGCGGAGCGCGGCTCGGAGCATCCGCTGGGCGAGGCGATTGTCAACGCGGCGAACGAGCGCGGGCTGAAGCTGAGCCAGCCGGAAAGTTTTGACGCGATCGCCGGGCATGGCATCCGCGCGACCGTGGACGGCTGCTCGGTAATCGTGGGGACGGCGCGGCTGATGAGCAACGAGGGGATCTCGCTCGGCGCGGCAGCGGCGGATGTGGAGCGGCTGCAAGGCGAGGGCAAAACGGCAGTGCTGGCGGCGATTGACGGGCGCGTTGCGGGCGTCATCGGCATCGCGGACACGGTCAAGGACGGCGCGGCGGATGCGATCGCGGGGCTGAAGCAGCGCGGGCTGAAGGTCGTGATGCTGACTGGCGACAACAAGCGGACCGCGGCCACCATTGCGAGCCAGGTCGGCATCGACCAGGTGCGCGCCGAGGTGCTGCCCGGCGACAAGGCCAGCGAGGTCAAGTCGATCCAGGAGAGCGAGAAGTCGGTCGTGGCAATGGTGGGCGACGGGATCAACGACGCGCCGGCGCTGGCGCAGGCCGACGTGGGCATCGCCATCGGCACCGGCACGGACGTCGCAATGGAGACGGCGGGCGTGACGCTGATGAGCGGCGACCTGCATGGCGTGAACAAGGCGATTGCGCTGAGCAAGGCCGTCATGCGGACGATCAAGCAGAATCTGTTCTGGGCGTTCTTCTATAACGTGCTGCTGATCCCGGTGGCGGTGGTCGGGCTGCTGCATAATGCGCCGTGGCTGGCGGCAGCCGCGATGGCGTTTTCGTCGATCTTCGTAGTGACGAATTCGTTGCGGTTGCGCGGGTATAAGATGGCGTAGCGGACTAAACCCGACGAGTCTTCCGAAACCCGTCGGGTTTTGCGCTGGTCTGTAACAAAAGACACTTGTGACCTTTGTCATTGACTGTTTTTGCGACCGATGTTATACTGCCCATCGTCAGCCACAGAGGCATTAATCACACCGGAGGAATGATGGCGGAGAGCTCGACCATCCTGAAGGGCGCTGTTTCGACCAGCAAGGCCAACAACAAGGTTAAATACATCGTCGGCGGCGTCGTTATCGTCGGTTTGATCGCCTATTTGATCGTTTCGTCTATCTCCAGCGCGGGCGCGTACTACCGCGAGGTTGGCGAGGTGCTGGCGCAGCGCGACGCGCTGGCCGGGAAGAACCTGCGCGTGAGCGGGAACATCGTCACCGAGAGCGTGCAGTACGATGCAGCAAAGCTGGACTTGAACTTCATGATTTCCGATCCGGCGGACGCGAGCAAGACCCTGCCGGTGTACTTCCACGGCGTGCAGCCCGATCAGATCACCCGCGAGGGCGCGAGCGCGATCGTGGAAGGGTCGCTCGGGCCGAACGGTGTCGTTGAGGCGAACAATCTGCTGCTGAAGTGCCCGAGCCGCTACGAAGAGTCGGGTATGGAAGAGATCAAGGTCGAGGCGGTCAAGTAGCCCGGAGCGCCCGGCCGACATACGGCATTTCGGACGGTCGCCCACCCTGCTCCTGAGAAGGGGTCGGTGGGTGGCCGTTTTTGCATCATTATGGTATATTTTCGACCTTAGACCTGACGGGTTTCGGAAACCCGTCAGGTCTTAATGCCCGATCCAGAAAGACCCTTCACCGCATGAGAATCATCCGCACCCTCGTTGTGTTGAGCGCGCTTGTCGCGCTGCTGGTTTTGCCGGTTTCATCCGCACTTGCTCAGGAGACGCCGACGCCGATTGCCCCCGTACAGCCACCTACACCGCTCAACGGTCAGGGCAGTTACGTCCAGAACTGCGCGCCGTGCCACGGGCTGACCGGGCAGGGCGACGGGCCGAGCGCATCCGGGTTGAGCGTGCCGCCAACTGCGTTGGGTGACCGCGCGAAGATGGCGAACCGGACGCCGCAGGAGTGGTTTGACATTACCAAGAACGGCAACATGATGCGCATGATGCCGCCGTGGAAGAACCGGCTGAGCGACCAGGAGATCTGGGACACGGTCGCCTACGCGTGGAGCCTGGGGACGACACGCGAAGAGGTCGACCAGGGCAAGGCCGTGTACGAGGCGAACTGCGCATCGTGCCACGGGCCGGACGGCAAGCCGACACAGCAAGGCGGGCCGGACCTGTTCGACTTCAGCAAGACGAGCCAGGCCAGCAATGCGGCGTGGGACCAGGTTGTGAGCCAGGGCAAGGGCGCGATGCCGGGGTTCAACGGCAAGTTGAGCGAGGCGGAGCAGCGCGCGGCGGTGACGTACGCGCGGACGCTGTCGCTGGCCGGGCCGCTCTTCCGCGCGCCGATTGCCGGCGGAACGGGCGTTATCAGCGGGACCGTGACGAACGGGACGACCGGCAAGCCGATGCCGAACCTGAGCGTGGAACTCGGCATCTTCGACCAGGCGAGCCAGCTCGAGACGCGTACCGCAACGACGGACGCGCAGGGCAAATACGAGTTCGCCGGTCTGCCGACCGACCCCACGCTGGCCTTTGCGGTGCGAACCACGTACCCGGAGAACGTGCCGTACAGCTCGGATTTCGTCACCTTCGAGAACGGCAACACGGCGGTCAACCTGCCCGTGCTGGTGTACGAGACGACGACTGACGCGTCGGGCGTGAAGGCCGAGCGCGTGCACTACATTATGGAGTTCGACGCGGGCCGCGCGCTGGTGGCCGAGTTGATCGTGCTCAGCCTCGACGGCGACAAGGCATACGTTGGCGACGGGAACCATGTGTTGCGCTTCCCCCTGCCCGCGGGCGTCGAGAGCCTGAACGTCAACGATGAGCCGATGGGCAATCGCTTCATCCAGATCGACAACGGCTTTGTCGACCGGCTGCCGCTTTCGCCGGGAAAGAACGTGCGCCAGATCATCCTGCGCTACGCGCTCCCGTACAACGGCACGAGCCTCGATTTTCAGCGGTCGCTGCCCTACCCTGCAACGAACGTGAACGCTCTTGTCGCCGACATCGGCCAGCAGGTCAACAGCGGGGAGCTAACCGCGGGCGAGAGGCGGTCAACCGAAAGCGGCGCGTACTACAACCTGTCGGCGCAAAACCTCGCGGCGAACCAGCCGGTCAACATCCGCATCAGCGGGCTGCC
>CAZPTI010000179.1:0-7941 GCA_964588925.1 uncultured Anaerolineales bacterium
GGTCTCAGCCCAGGCGATCAACTCGCCGAGCCGGAAGAGCACGTGTTGGTTGCGCGTGAGCCGCTCGACGCGCGCGCGTTCGAGGATGGCTGCGAGGCCGCGCAGCGCCAGCGACGCGGCTTCCGCGCCGCTGTCCGCGCCCTTCGCCGCCCCTTCGAGCCGGTTCGCCCAGTCCTGGTAATACGCGCCGCGCGTCTTAAGGTGCTCCTGCCAGCGGTCGCGCGAGATGGTCCACTCCATGATTTCGGACGTGCCCTCATAAATCGTCGTGATGCGCACGTCGCGCTTGATCTTTTCGACCATGTACTCTTTGGCGTAACCGTAGCCGCCCAGCGCCTGGATTGCATCCTCCGCGGCCTTGTTGCCGGCTTCGGTCGCCATGTACTTCGCCACCGCGCCTTCGGTCTGGAGGTTGCCCGCGCCGCCGTCGATCCGCTCCGCGGTCCACTCGATGTACGCGCGCGCGGCTTCGAGCCGCGCCGCGTTCGGCACGATCAGCTTGTGCGTGTACCCCTGCTTCTGCGAGAGGGGCGCGCCCGCCTGGACGCGCTGTTGCGAGTAGCGGATGGCCTTCTTCAGGGCCGACCACCCCGCGCCGAGGCCGAACGCCGCGACCATCAGCCGGGTGTAGCCGAAAACCGCCTGCGCCTGGAGCAGCCCCTGCCCCTCCGCGCCGCCGATCATGCGCTCGACAGGGACAAAGACGTCTTCGAGGAAGAGCGCGGCCGTGTTGCTTGCGCGGATGCCGTGCTTGTCCTCCGGCTTGCCCTGCGTGAACCCCTCCGCGCCGCGCTCCACCACGAACCACGTCGGTCCGCCGGGGGCCAGCGCCAGCACGGTGTACACATCGGCCTCGCCGCCGTTGGAGATCCACTGCTTGCGCCCGGTAATCTTGTACCCGACCACCCTGTCGCCTTCGGTCACAGGCTCCGCGCGCGTCTTGAGCGCGGCAAGGTCGCTGCCCGCCTGTGGCTCGGTCGCGCCGTAGGCCACCAGCAACCCTTCCTCCGCGATGCGACCCATCCAGTGCGCCTGCTGCTCCTCCGTGCCGCCGACCGTGATCGGGTCGCTGCCGAGGAACGTCGCCAGCACGCCGGTCGCGATGCCGAGGTCGATGGCCGACATGAGTTCAGAAACGCGGTAGATGTCGAACGCGCCGCCGCCCAGCCCGCCAAATTTCTCCGGGATAAAGACCAGGTGCAGGCCGAGTTTGCCGGGGTCGTAAAGCTCTTTGAGGACCTTGCGCGGGAATTCGTCTTTGTGGTCCAGGTCGAGCAGATAGCTGTCGGGGAGTTTCTTGTCTGCGTACTTTTGCAGCGTTGACAGGACCATTTGGAGGGTGTCAGCGTCAAGCCCGGGCATAAAGGAAAGACCTCCGAGTGGGATGGTTACGATGCCAGGCGTAACCAATGGGTTAACACGCGCGGCGCGTTGAAGTTGCTGCATATTGCGCAATGTCTTATAGCAAAAGATACGACAAATGTCTCGCGTGACAACCGTTACTTAAACCGATGTTGCAACGTTCGTCTCGGTGTACAGTTAATGTCGCCGCCGCTCCCCGCGGCGGTAGGTTTCCTCGGAGGACTGCGATGAAAACACCTGGCGTAACCGCATGGTATGCCGTAGGCGAGACGAAAAGCCATCCACTGGACCGGCTTAACCGCAGCGAGCTCAAAGTGATGGAGCAACTGTCACTGGACGCGTCGAACGAGGAGATCGCTCAGCGCCTCTACGTTTCGGAGAAGATGGTTCGCAACCACGTGTTGCGGATCCTGGAAAAGCTGGAGCTGGCGAATCGCCGCGACGCCGCGCGTATGGCGCGGCAGAACGGCTTGCGCGCGGCCTGAAGACCGCAACATTGTTTCCGCGCAACAAAAAGGGCCTGGGTGCGAACACCCAGGCCCTTCTATTTCGAGCTCGATTAACTGTTCTCGTTGGCTTCCCCCTCTTCCTCGCCCGGCTTGAACCGCCGCGCCAGCAGGAAGAGAACGAGCCCGAGAACAATCGTCAGCCCGATCAGCGTAATCGGAATGATCTCATCCCACGCAAGGCCCGTCGCATGCGCGTAAACAGTCAGGAACGGCAGATAGCTCCACATGCGCGGAACTATGCCACAAATCGCCCAACTGTGACTGTTGCTACACTTCCCATTGCGCGAACAGGGGAAGCCCAGGCAACAGGATTACAGGATTCTTCAGGATTGACAGGATGCTCGACCTTCGTTCTGAGAAATCCTGTCAATCCTGAAAATTCCTGTAATCCTGTGAAGCGCATCTACTTTCGCGCGAACACGCCGGCCAGCGCGCCGATGCCGATCACGATCAGGATTACCGGCCAGAACAGCGACCAGTTGAACCCGAAGAAGAACATGGCGAACACGAACAGCAGCACGATGCCGCCGATGAGGGTGCCGCGCACGTGGTTGTTCACCGCGCCATACGCGCCGTAAAGCTGCCACGCCTTGGCGAGCGAGCCGATCGCGGGGATCAGGATGAACAGCGCCCACCAGTTGCCGAAGCTCCACCCCGTAATGTTGCGGAGCAGCATGAAGACGCCGAGGACGATCAGCACGCCGCCAAAGACCCACGGCGCGGCGTCGCCCTGGTTATGGTGCTGGCGTGTCGGTTCAGAAGCTGTGTCGTTCATAAGTCCCTCCCTGGGAACCTTTGCGTTGTTTGTCCGTTCGCATACATATACGCAATGGGGAAAGGAGGGTTGCGCATCGGTTTTTCATGTTGGATTGCCTGATGATATAATGCGAATCAATTGTATCGCAGGCGGGTAGAACGACGTATCGAGACCAGGAGGATTGACAATGGTAGTGAAGAAGCATTCTCCGCTGTTAGTGGGCCTGTTGTTGCTCGCGCTGCTCGTGCCGCTCGGCGCCAGCAGCCTTGCGCAAACGGCTCAACCGGCTGCGGCGGCACTGGAGGCCGCCGCCCCTGCTGCTCCCATCACCACCCCTTCCGTAGTTCTCGAAGGCGATTCGGCAGGCGCCGCGTTCGGCAGCAGCGTCGACAACGCGGGCGACATTAACGGCGACGGGTACGAGGACCTCATTGTAGGCGCGCCGTTGACCGATGTCGGCGGCGAGATTACACTGACCGACGCTGGCGCTGCCTACATCTTTTACGGCTCGGCCACGGGGCTCGCGGCAACTGCGGACGCGGTCCTGCTCGGCACGCAGGATGGTGAGCATTTCGGCCATGCCGTCGCCGGCATTGGCGATGTCAACGGCGATGGGTTCGATGACGTGGCCGTCTCTGCGCCATTTGCGGATGACGAGGCCGCGGACCAGGGGCGCGTCAATGTGTTCCTCGGTTCGGCCGCGGGGCTGAGCGCCACCCCACAAATCTCGGTTTTCGGCCAGGCTGGCAGCGAGTTCGGCAATTCGCTCGACGGCGGCGACGTGAACGGCGACGGCTTTGCCGACTTGATTGTTGGCGCGCCACTGTGGGACAACGGCGAGACCGATGAGGGCGTTGCGATTGTCTACTATGGCTCCGCGGCGGGCATCACGACGACCGGCTCGCTCATGCTCGAAATGAACCAGGCCGGCGCGCACTTCGGCCACAGCGTCGCCTTCGCAGGCGACACGGACGGCGAAGGTTTTGGCGACGTGCTGGTCGGCGCGCCGATGTACGACAACGGCGAGACCGACGAGGGCGCGGCCTTCCTCTTCGATGGCAGCGCGTCCGGCCCGAGCGGCACGGCAAGCTGGACGTACGAGTGCAACGTCGCGGGCGCGATGTGCGGCGAAGCGGTCGCGGGCAACGGCAACCTGAACGGCGACGCGTTCGCGGACGTCCTGGTGGGCGCGCCGGGCGCGGGGCAAGTGTACGCCTTCCTCGGCAGCGCGACCGGGCTTTCCACTGCGGCCGACTCCACGCTCACCGGCGTGGCTGCGGACGAGTTCGGCGGCGCAGTGGCCTTCGTTGGCGACACGAACGGCGACGGGCTGGACGATGCGCTCGTCGGCGCGCCCGCGGCCGGGAACGCGGGCGCAGATTCCGGTTCGGCTGCGCTCTTCACCGGCTCCGCCACGGGCCTGAACACGGGTGCGGTGTGGAACAATTTCGGCTCGGCTGCGGGCGACATGTACGGCGCGGCTGTAGCCGGCGGCGACTTCGATAACGACGGGTTCTCCGACGTGGCGGTTGGCGCGCCGGGCAGCGACCCGGTCGAGCGGCCGGACGCCGGCGCGGTCTTCGTCTACGAGGGCGCGGCGGACGTGACCCAGACGCCCACGCCCACGGCTACCGCGACCCTCGCCTGCATCGGCACCGCGACGCCGCACGTGCCTGGGACCAACCCGCCGACGGCCGGGCTGCTCGAACGCCAGGTGGCGAACTGCTACGACGACGCGACCGAGCGCACGGACACGGGCATCGTCTACCCGCTGCTCGACACGGTGACGACCGGCGGCACGGCGGACGGCGCGCGCTACAGCGGCGGCTTCCTCTTCCGGGATCTCGAAATTCCGGCCGGCAGCCGCGTGGTCTCGGCGACCTTGCAACTCTACGCGGTGTTCCAGAGCGGCCTGCCGGTGAACCTGCGCATCTCCGGCGACGATACTGCCTCGGCGGAGGACTTCTACGACGGCTTCCGCAACATCAGCAACCGGCCTCGCACCTCGAACGCCGTGTCGCTGACCGTGACGAGCCGGGTGGCGGGTTGGGTGAACAGCCCCGACCTCACCGGCATCGTGCAGGAGATCCTTGACCGCGGCGACTGGACGGCGGGCAACAACCTGGCCCTGCTGGTCGACCCCGCGCCTGATGCGACCACCTATGCGACGTGGGCCTCCTATGAGCGCAGCCCGCAGTTGGCCGCGCGGCTGCTGATCCGCTACGAAGAGCCGCCGACACCGACGCCGACGGTGACAAACACGCCGACGGCCACCAGCACGCCGACGATCACGGTCACGCCGACGGCGACAGCCACGTCGACCGTGACGGTCACGCCGACGACGCAGGGGTACAGGATCTTCCTGCCGATCATCATGCGGTAGTTTGGGCGGGACCTGACAGGAGCGCCACTGCGTGGCGGCATCCTGTCAGGTTTTAGTCCAACCAGCTACGACAGAACCTGACAGGATGCCGCCACAAGCGGCGCTCCTGTCAGGTTTCTTTTTGCTTTGGGAACTTTTCCCGTCGCCGCATCGTGTACAAATTTGGTTGTCTTGTATCGAGCAGGAGGATGTTGAGATGAAGCGCGTTGCGTTTGCGTTGGTTGGATTGGGCCTGCTGGCCGCGCTGCTGGCTGGCTGCGGGAGCGAGACGGAGGCCCGGCAGGGGCAGGAAGCGGCCGACGCGACGGTCGGCGGGCAGGCGGCGGCAAATCTGACGCCCTCGCCCGAAGTGGTCGACCCGAGCGAGGCCGATGCGCAGAGCCAGGCCGCGGGCGAGACGCCTTCGATCCTCGGCAGCACGCCCGAAGCCGGACAGGTGGGCAGTTGGGAGCGCGAGGAGTTCTGGGATACGTGGAGCATCGGCTATCCCGATGGTTGGCAGGCGGAGCAGTCCGGCGATAGCGTGATCCTGAGCGGCGCGTATGGCAGTGAGCAGTATCGCGTCGAGGTGAGCAGGCCGGCCAACGTCGAAGGGGATAACATCGAGAGTTGGGCAAAAGCCGACCTGGCCGCACTCGGCCAGTCGAACGCTCCCCTGACGAAAGTGTCGGTAACGGGTGTGGACGCGCTAAAGGCATCGAACCTGGTGCTGCAAGGCGCAGGAGAGGGCTCGTGCCCCGCTGCGCGTGTCTACGGGCAGGAAGGCGACCCGACGGGCGCGCTCCATCGCATCATCATCACCGTCAGCCAGGCGGGCGGCGAGTGCAGCCCGCCGAACACAGAACGCTTCGCTGATGCGCTCATCGCGGAGGCGCGGCTGAATTAGGGGCTATTTGCGGTCGCCCCGATTGTATTGGAGGCAGGACATGAAGCAGCTTAAGCGCATTGCTCTTGCCGTCATCGTGATCCTGGCGCTCGGCCTCGTAAGCTGGCCGGTCGCCGTCGTTGCCGGTGAAACCGGCGCGGCCAATAGCGCGCCGGTTGCCTCCATTGAGGCTCAGGGCAAAGGCCCCGGCAACGATAAGGGCAAGGGCAACGACGACAAGTCAAAGGATGACAAGGGCAAAAAAGACGATAAGGGCAATAACGGCAACGCAAACAACGGCAAGGGAAATAACGGCAACGGCGTCGGCAATGCCTCAAATGCTGGCAATGCTGGCGTGAACGCGACCCCGCCAGGGCGCGGGCCTGGCGCGTGGTGGCGCGCATTTCGCTCGCGCTGGTTCGGCGGGCTGGAGCGGGACGATTTCGGCGGCTGGCAGCTTGGCCGCTTCAAGGACGCGTTCCCGTTCGCCCATCCGCAGGGCTGGCGGACGGTCGAACGCGGGGACGCGTTTGTGATGACCGGCCCGTGGCAGGGCGGCGAATACATCTTCCAGTTGACGCGCACGGTGCAGGTTGACCATGACTCGCTGCGCGACTGGGTGGAGAGCGACCTGGACCGACCGGGCGTGGCGGAAGGCAACGCGCGCTTCGCCGAGGCTGGCCGGACGCAGGTGGCCGTCGTGACCGGCGTAAACGATCCCGCTTACGATTGCCCGGTGGCTTACGTCTACCTGTGGACACAGAACCCGGCGGGCCGGAATCAGCGGCAGGCGATGGGCGTGCTCTCACAGGCGCCTGGCGCGGTTTGTAACCCTGGGGCGTTGAACACCTTCGTCGACCAGTATCTCGCCCAGATCGGCGCGGGACAACTGCCGTTGCCGCTCGTCACGCCAACTGCGCCTGCGACGCCGGCTCCTGGGGCAACGGTCAGGCCGACCGCGGCGCCCACGGCCACGCCTGCGCAAACCGGCTGGCAACAGACGCGTTTCTTCAACGCGTTCTCGTTCGCCTATCCCTCTGGCTGGAGCATGGATCGCCTCGGCGACACCGCCCACCTGCAGGGGAGCTATGAGGGCCGCAGCTACGTGATGGACGTGGTGTGGGTGCGCAACGCGCCGCAGGGCGGCCTCGAACAGTGGGTCCGGGCGGACCTGGCCGACCTCGGCGCACCCGCCGGGACGCGCATCGACACTGTCCAGCAGGGCGGCGCCCAGATCGCGGTCGTGCCGAACGTCCGGCTTGCGGGCTACGCCTGCCCGGTCGTGCGCTTCTACGTGATCGCCGATAACCCGGCCGGCGACGGCCCACGCGCTTACTCCGGCACGCTGGCGCAGGCCAACGGCCAGGCGTGCGATCCGGCCGCGCTGGAAAATTTGGCATACCAGATGCTCCAACAGGCTTAACGGCGGCTGCTGAAAGTTACGCCATTAAGACGATGACGGATAGGACGAACGAGTCTAATGTTATTGACGGACGCATTTACTGCGGCCACAAAAACTGTATTGACCGTAGGAGGAAAGTGTGAAGAATACTCGGTTTCTGGTTTTGGCGATGATCGTGATCTTCGCCATGATCGTCGCAGGGTGCGCCGGTCAGGGTGAGGCGGGCGATCAGGGCGCGAACACCGGCGCGGCCGGCGCCGCGAACGATAACAGCGCGGACACCGTGGGTGAGCCCGGCGCGCAGATGACCACGGCCCCGGGCACGGGGGACAGCGGCGCGACGGGCGGCGCGGACACCACCGGCTCTGGCACGGACACGACCGGCACGGACGCTTCCGGCAACCTGGACACCGGCGTGAGCGGCTCCGGCACGGGCGCGGGCACCGGCTCCGACGCCACCAGCGGCACGGGCATCGGCACGACCGGCACGGGCGACGCGACCGGCTCGGGCAGTGGCACGAGCAACACGGGTGGCACGGGCAACGGCACATCTGGCGCGGGTTCCACGAGCGGCAACTTTATGGGCCGCTGGAACTTCGCGATGCTTGAAGGCTGCACCGTGGCCTCCGATTCGGGTTCCACCAGCGGGACGGGCACGAGCGG
>CAZPTI010000179.1:8041-9957 GCA_964588925.1 uncultured Anaerolineales bacterium
AAGGCTGCACCGTGGCCTCCGATTCGGGTTCCACCAGCGGGACGGGCACGAGCGGCTCCGGCTCGACCAGCGGGTCCGGCAACAGCAACTCGACCGGCGGCGCCAACAGCAGCTCCGCGGGCGGCTCCAACGCGAGCGGTTCGGCGGCTGGCAACATGAACTCGGCGGACGCCGTCACGATGAACTGCCAGCTCAACGGGAACTCCTACGTGATCGAACTGCGCAGCGGTGACGCGGGCAACGCGACCTCCCTTGAGGAGTGGGTGCAATCTGACATGACCTCGAGCGGCTCGGGCAGCGGCAGCGACGCATCCGGCGCGGGCATGGCGACCACTGTCGGCAACTTCGACGCGATGACCGTCCAGGTGCCTGAAGCCTCGCTGTCGACCGCCAGCGTTTCCGGCGCGACCTGCGCTTACCGGACGTACGTCTGGGGCATGGGCAACGCCAGCGGCACGGGCAACAGCGGCTCCAACGACAACAACGCCAAGAACCTGCTGATCGCCACGGTCTATCAGACCAGCGGCGACACGTGCGACGCGGATCAGGTGATGGAGCAGTTCCTCGCCGGTTTCCAGAACGGCTCGGGCAGCGGCTCGACCGGCTCTGACAGCGCGAGCGGCTCTGGCGCCTCCGGCAGCGGCACGGGCACGACCACGCCCTGACGTCCAGGTCGCGGTAAGGCGGAGAAACCAGGTTTCTGCACCCTCAGCCTGGCTGAGGCGAAACCTGGTTTCTTTTTGTTTCGCGTTTGACAAGCGGCGCGCTCTCCGGTATGCTTGCGTCATCATTCCGAAAGGAGGCGCACAAGGCCTATGGTGACCAGACCCGGCACTGTACTGAGCGGCAACCTGTCCAACTTGGGCTCACGTGCGCCCTTACGAGCAGCGATCTAGCGAGGTTGATCCTCTGTTCGCGGCCGCAAGCGCATGGGAGCTTGCGGCCCTTTTGTTTAAGCTGAACAGAGGAAAGCACTTTGTCTCGTATTCGCACACAAGACTGGCTGGATGAAGACTTCGACCCGCGCGTGTCGCGCCGTGGCGTCGCTCCGACGAAGGGGCTGCGCGGGGAACGGGACGACCGCTACAGCGACCAGGCGGTCATCGACGAAATCCTCGCGCATGCGGACGACCCCGAGGCGCAGGCTGCGGCGTTCAACCCCACTTACCAGGGCGCGCGCTACGAGCGCGTCTGGATTCGCAACTATCTGGGCGCGTTTTACGACCGCCGCCTGATCTCCGATGTGCTGGGCAAGGTCAAGGGCGGCAAAGAGGCGACCGTTTACTGCTGTCGCGGGGGCAGCCTGTCGACGCAGGAGCTGGTCGCGGCGAAGGTGTACCGGCCGCGGCAGTTCCGCAACCTCCGCAACGATGCGCTCTACCGGCAGGGCCGGGAGGTGCTCGGCGCGCGCGGGCAGCCGGTGCGCGACCGCCGCGCGCTGCTGGCGATTCGGCTAGGGACGAAAAAGGGGAAGGAGATGGAGCACGTGTCGTGGCTGGCGCACGAGTACGCCACGTTACAAGCGCTCCATGCCGCGAGCGTGCCTGTGCCCGAACCGATCGCGTTTGCCAACAACACGATCCTGATGGCGTATCTGGGCGAGGTCAACCGGCCCGCGCCCACGCTCCACAGCGCGCGGCTGGAGTTGAAAGAGGCGCGCGCCCTGTTCGACGCGCTGCTGCGCGATGTGGAGACCATGCTTGAGCATGGCTGTGTACACGCGGACCTGTCCGCGTTCAACGTGCTGTACTGGCGCGGCGAGTATCGCATCATTGACTTTCCGCAGTGCGTGAACCCGGAGACGCATCCGGCGGCCTTCCCGCTGCTGCACCGCGACGTTACGCGGCTTTGCCAGTACTTCGCGCGCTACGGCGTTGCCGCGCACGGGCCGAGCATCGCCCAGAGCATCTGGGAGC
>CAZPTI010000180.1:0-9940 GCA_964588925.1 uncultured Anaerolineales bacterium
CGGCCAGCGGTTCCAGTTCGTCCCGTTGTTCGTCGTCTTCCACACGCCATTCCCGCCGGCCCACACGTTCCCGCCGCTTCCCGCGTAGACTGCGCCAAGCGTGCCGCCGCCGTGCCACTCCCACCGGCCTGCTTCGAGCAACCCAGGCGGGGTGAAACTCTCGCCATCTAAAGTCGCGGTCGGCCAGGATGGTTCGGGGGTGTCGGCCTGCGTGCCGGCGTAGAGGTAGAACGTGTCCAGCCCGCCGCCGTTGTCGTCGTCGCCCGCGGCCCAGTTGAACTTGAAGCTCGTGCTGCCGAGCGGCAGGTTGAGCGCGGTCGCCGGGATCTTCACTTCCATGTTATAGCCGCCGGGGAAGGTGGCTGTGATGACGGTCAGCGTCGTGAGCTCTGGCCCGCCTGCGTCGTTGACCTTGCCGTCGATGCGGATGCGGTACGCGTGATCGGCCGGCGCGCCGCCTGCGCCGTCCTTGTTCCCGTCAATGGAGAAGCGCAGCGAGTCATCCTTGTGTAGCTCTACGCCGCTGTCGGCGACGAACTTTTCGTCGCGCGCGTTGAGGCCGAGGTAGAGCGCATCCGCGGTCTGGAGCAGGCGCAGCGAATACATCGCGTCGCTGCGTTCGACCCCGCCGCTGGAGTTGGGCGCGCGCGTGTCCAGGTCGAGCACCATCGCGGGCACGCCGTCCCAGTCGCTCAGGTTGCCGTCAAGCGCAGGGGGCATTGTCCCTTGCCGGATGGATTGATCCGCCGCGTCGGGCGCGGAGGCCGTGGCTGGCAGGGCCAGGAAAGAGAGGATGAGGATGACTGCCAGCGCCTTGAGGAGTTTGCGCGAGGTTCTCATGTTTCACTTCCCCGTGAAAAAGGCTTGAACATCTTCGAACCGCCGCGTCGGCCGCCCGTCCGGAAGCGCGGCGAGGATCTTCTGACCATATGACTTCTCTAAAATGCGCGAATCGAGGAGCGCGATGACCCCGCGGTCGCTCTCCGTGCGCACCAGCCGGCCCGCGCCCTGGCGCAGGGTGAGAATGGCGTGGCTCAACTGCAACTCGTTGAAGGGATTGCCCTTCCGGTCGGCCACCAGCTTCTCCTGCCGCTTGAGCACCGGATCATCTTGCGGCAGGAACGGAATCTTGTCGAGGATGACCATCGACAGCGCCTCGCCCGGCACGTCGACTCCTTCCCAGAAGGAACGCGTGGCGAAGAGCACTGCGTGCCCGTTCTCCTGGAACCTTTCGACCAGTTCGCGGCGCGACGTGCGGCCGTCCTGCGTGAGGCAGAGGTAAGACACTTGCGGCGCGACCAGCTCGTAAAGCTGCCCGGCGCGGCGCCTGCTTGTGCAGAGGACGAACGCGCGGCCCTGGCTGGCCTGCACCAGCCGCTTGACCTCCGCGGCCAGCCGTTGCAGGTAGCGCTCCTCGCCCGGCCCTTCGTATGCGGGGGTGAGGCCGGGTGGGGTGTAAATCAGCACGTGGCTCTTGTAGTCGAACGGGCTGGGGATGCGCACCAGTGCGGTCTCGCGGCCCTCCGCATACGCGCCGATGTTGCGCTGGAACCAGGTCAGGTCCGCGCCGAGCGCCAGCGTCGCGCTGGTGCAGACCACGCGCGGCCATGCCTCGAACAGGTCCGATTGCAGCCGCGCCTGCACTTCCAACGGCCGGTAGGTCAACTTCAGGCCGCCGATCTCGCCTGACCGCTGCTCGTCGACCAGCTCGCAGATGCGGATGGCGGCCGGCGGTTCGGGCACCGACAGCGCGCGCACGGTGGAAACCGTCTCCTGCGCCTGCCGCTGGAGCGTCTCGAACGCGCCCTCCTGCTCCTTTTCGGGCGTGTAGCTGCCGAGCTTCCTGGTAATCGTATTCAAGACATCGAATAAACGCAGCCCTTCCTGGATTTCGCCCGTCGCGGCCCAGCGCGTCGCGAAACGGCCCGGCCGTCCTTTGCTGAGCGCGGCAAAGAAGGACTGGTTGAACTCAGATGCCTGGCGTCGCAACTCGTTGTCCGCCACATCCCGCACCATCGGGTGATTGACCAGCGCGGGCAGCGTCTCGTATTCGAGCGACTGCGACAGCGCGCCTACCGCGTAATTCTGCAACTCGTGCGCTTCGTCGACGATGAGCAGCGGGCGCACGGGGAGCGCCGTGTTTGCCATTTGCAGGACGTTGAAGCAGAGCACGGCGTGATTGGTTACGACCAGCTCGGCCTGCTGCGCGTTCGCTTTGGCCTTCTCGTAGAAGCAGTTGCGGTATTCGGGGCACTTGAACCCCTCGCAAGAGCGGTGGTCGACGGTGAGACTCGCCGCGATCGACGGGGGCAGGCCCATCTCCTCTACGTCGCCCGACGGCACGTGGGCGAGACCGTCCTGCACGCGCTCGTAGTCGCCGCCGAAGCCGGAAAGCTTGCGTTGCTGCGGCTTGAGACCGCGCAGCTTGAGCTGACATACGTAATTGGACCGGCCCTTGAGCAGCGCGGCCTTGAACTTGCGCGGCGCGATCTCCTGGAGCGTGGGCAAGTCCTTATGCCACAACTGCGCCATGAGCGCCTTGTTGGACGTGCTTACGACTGCGGGCGCGCCCGACCAGATTGCGGGGATCAGGTAGGCGAACGACTTGCCGATGCCGGTGCCCGCTTCGATGAGCGCGTGGCCGGGTTTGCGCAGGAGCGCGGCGATGCGCTCGGCCATGTAGGTTTGGCCGGGGCGAGGCCGGTAGCGCTCGCCCAGGACGCGTTGGACCGGCCCGCCTGTGGCGAAGAGCGGCGCCATCTCGGGGCAGGCGATGGGTTTGTCGGCCGCGTCGCCTGACTCTTTCCGTGGCGGCGGCTCAAAGAGCTCATCTTCGGGATACAGGTCAACAGGATCGAAGGGAGCATCGGCGAAGGGGTCAAAATCCGGGTTCATGGCTCACATTATAGCGCAGGCGTTCGGAAAGCGGGCAATAAACTACGCCGCGATAGCGAACAGGCATTTAAGGTACGCGGCCTCCGGGAAGCGGATCGGGTGATCCAGCGCGTGCCCCGTCCGCTCAATTTCGCGCAGCGGGCGTTGCGCCTTCACGGCAGCTTCGGTAACGGTCGCGAAAAAGTCGTCCGCGGCAACGCGGCTGGAACACGAGGCCAGCACAACGACGCCGCCCGGCGCGGTCACTCTGAGCGCCAGTTCGGTGAGCCGCGCGTAGGAGCGGAGCGCGGGCGCAGTCTCGGACGCGCGCTTGGCGAACGCGGGCGGGTCGACCACGACCAGGCCAAAGCGCGCGCCGCCGCGGCCCAATTCTGATAACACCTCGAACGCGTCTCCGGCGAGGGTCGAATGACGGCACTTAGCGACCGCCGCAATGTCGCGATTGAGCGCGAAGTTTGCCTCGGCGTCGCGGAGGGCGGGCGCGCTCAGGTCGACGCTCAGCACCTCCGGCGCGCCGCCGCGCGCGGCATAAAGCGAGAAGCCGCCGGTGTAGGCGAAGACGTTGAGCGTTCGCCGCCCGCGCGCCAGCTTCTCGACGCGGCTGCGATTGTCGCGCTGATCCAGAAAGAAGCCAGTCTTCTGCCCCCGCAGGAGATCGGCGGCAAAGCGCAGGCGGTTCTCGCGGAACTCGACCGGGCCGGCCGGTTCGTCCCCGACGAGCGCAACGCCGTCCGTCAGGCCATGCGGCAGGCGCGCTTGCGCGGTTTCGCGGCTGAGGCGCAGGAGGACTGTTTTCGCGGGTTGGACTTCGGTCAGCGCGTCAAGCAGTTGCGGCAGCCACGGCAACCACGCCGTAGTGTACAGCTTTACGACGAGCGCATCGGCGTACCGGTCGATGACCAGGCCGGGCAGCCCGTCATTCTCGCCGTGGACGAGGCGATAACCGTCCGTGTTGGTTTGCCGCAGCGGGGCGCGAAGCGCGGCAGCCGCTTGAAGCCGCTCGCGGAACCAGTCCGCGCCAATATGCGCCGGGTCGCGGTGTTGAAGCACGCGGATGCGCAAAGGTGAGAGCGGATCATATAGCCCGATGGCGAGGAAGCGGCGGTAATCGTCGAAGATGACCGCGAGGTCGCCCGCCTGCGCGTGCGGCTTGCCGGAGACGGAGACGACCGCGTGGTCGAACACCCACGGATGCCCGCCGCGCAAGGCAGCCTGAGCGGCAGGGGTGACGCGGACGGCAAGCCGCTTCTCCGCGGGCTGTGGCAGTTGCGAGAGATCGAAGGTCATGCTCTTTCCTAGCGGACGCCGAACAGCGTCACAACACCCTGTCCCGAAGCCGCGGCGAGCAGGCGACCGTCGGGCGAGAATGCGACGTCAAAGAGATCGCGGACGTCGGTCAGGGTTTCCAGCAGCGCGCCGTCCGAAATTCGCCACAGCCGCAGCGGCTCGCCCTGGTAGTAGCTCACCGCCAGCAGGTTGCCGTCCGGCGAGAAGCTCAGCCCTGTCACCTGCTCGCTCCCGTTGCCGGGCAGCGTCCGCAAGGCCGCGCCGGTTGCGTCCAGCAGCCGCACCTCGCCGCCTGCGCTTAAGCCCACGGCGAGGGTGGCTCCGTCGGGCGAGTAGGCCACGGTTGTCGCATCTGTGTCGTACTCTCCGACGACGGCGACCTGCTCTCCCGTCGCTGCGTTCCAAAGCCGCGCGGTGCGGTCATATCCGGCCGACAGCAGGTGGGCGCCGTCGGGCGAGAAGGCAACTGAGTTTACCCAGGACGTGTGTCCTTTTAATGCGCGGACTGTCTTGCCGTCCGCCGCGCGCCACAATCGAATGGTCTTGTCATAAGAAGCGGACGCGATGGTCGCGCTGTCAGGAGACACGGCCACACCAGTAACATACTCGCTATGTCCGGCGAGCGTGCGCTGCGCCTCGCCCGCGGCCGACCAGAGCCGCACGAAGTTGTCTTCACCGCCGGTTACCAAAAACGCGCCGTTGGGGGCGTAGGCGACGGCATTCACCCCCAGCCCATCGTGCGCTTCCTGATGGGCGAGCAGCGCGGCGTCAGCAGTGCGCCAAAAGTCAACCAGGCCGTACCGGATGCCGCCCGTGACGAACGTCGCGCTATCGGGCGAAAACGCCACGTCGTACACTCCCGGCAGATGGCCCGCCTTGCGGACCAACTGCTGCCAGTCGCTCGTCCGCCAGCGCGCGAGGGTCTGATCGTCGCCCGCGGTCAGCAAGCCGCTGCCGTCCGGGGTGAAGACGATCTGCCGCAGCGCGCCCGGGCGCGCATGAAATGAGCGCAGGGGCTTCCCCTCGCCGTCAAAGACATGAATGCCGCCCGCCGCGCTGCCCGCGGCGATCAAGCGTCCGTCGGGCGAAACGGCCACGCAGGTTAGAGTATTGTCAAGCGTGTTCAGCGTCTGAAGCAGCTTGCCGTCCGCGGCCTGCCAGACGCGCACCGTGCCATCTGCGCTGGCGCTGACGACGCGATCGGCGCCGAGCCAGGCAACCGCTGTCACGCGGTCCGTGTGCCCGCGCAGCGCGGGGCCGGCTGCGTCGCTGTTCATCGGCCAGATGCGGACTTCTTTTCCCGCAGCCACCGCAAGCAACGAGCCCTCGCGGTTCTGAGCCATCGCAGAGATGCGCGCGCCGCTGTCGGCCAGCGAGCGCAGCCGCGCCAGGTCGGACGCGCGATGGAGGTTGACGAACCCTTCCGGCCGCTCGCTGATGCGCGGGGCCATGCCGAACGCAACCGCAGCACCCGAAGAGGCCGCGATCCCAACGATGGCGGTTGGCTCTTCGCCTTCCGCAACCATCCGATCCGCCGTCACATCCCACTTGACCGCGCGGCGGCCGGAAACCAGCGTGAGAGTTGCGCCACCGTCGGTCCATGCCAGCAAGTCCGCCGCGCCCGCAGTCAGGGGCCGCGTCACTTCCAACGTCGCGGCGTCATAGAGCAGCGTGCCGGTGCTGGAGGCGACCGCGAGGGTCCGCCCGTCAGGCGAGAGCGCGGTCGCGGCGAGGCGGCCGCGCCCGACTTGCGACAGCGCGCGGATGCGCGCCGCGTTGGCATCGGTGATAGGCGCGCCTGACTCCGTTAAGCCCCGCGCGGCGGGTGAAGGTGTGGCGATGGGCAGCGATGTGACTACGTTGGCCGGTTGCGCGGGCGGCGCGGCGCAGGCAGAGACCAAAATTAAGACGAAGAGGAGGGTGGCGGCGCCGGCAAGAGGGCGGTGTCGCAGCATCAGTTCCTCACAAAAAAGGATGCGCGCGGTGGTGCGTGAATACGCGTGTGAGAGGGGATTATAGCATAGGGAGACGCAACTGCGCTGAAGGCGCGGCTTCTTCTGCGGGCGCGTCCACCCAACCCAGCAGCGACGGCGAACGCGGATCATGCGCTGCGCGGTTTTTCCGCGCGCGGTCAAAGCTGGTCGTCGCGTAGCAATACGCGCAGCCGTGCAGACACGAGTCGTACATGCCAATGTCGCGGCTGACCACGCACCCGCAGGTGGCGCGCATGATCGGGTTCTTCTGCCCCGTCACGCGCAGACCGCAGGCGCGGTGGATTAGTTCGTCGTCGATGCACTTGCCGCGGCCGATGCCGAACTGCTCCCAGCCGGTTTCCTCCGCGCAACTGACGATCTCCATGCCTGCGCCGCGCGCCATGTCGGCCATCGGGGCGAGGAAGGACGCCTGGACTGCGGGCGACAGTTCCGGGCGGTAGGTGAGGTGGATGCCCTGGGCCGCAAGCGCGTTCAGCCGCCCCTCGATCTTGCGATACGGATCAAGCACACTGATGACGCAGCGGCCAGCGTGTCCCTTAAGCGCCGCAGCGACTGCCGCAAAGCGCTTCAGATGAAACTCGACCGGCGTCACTTCGCTGATCGTGATCGGGTCGTAGCGCCACACCATGCGTTCCGGCCCGACGCGCGCTGACAGCTCGCGGAAGGTGCGCAGCGCGGCGTCCAGCGGCGGGGAAGCCGGGTCAATCGCCTTCGGATAACCGATGACGGTGTACTGGAAGTAGTAGCGGTGGCCGAGGGCGTCCAGTTCGTCGAGGTGGCGCATCAAGGGCCGCGGGTTGCGCGTGCAGAAGACGAAACAATCTACATCCGCGGGCAGCAGCGAGACGCGCGACACTTGCTCCGGGTGAAACGGATTGGGCACCGCGCAGTAGCCCGCGCGGATGCGGTTGATGAACCACTCCGCATAGAACGCGGGAATGTCAGTGCGGCGGCTGACGCTGATGATCATGAAGTGATTATACCACCACTTGCTGTCACAATGATAATTGTTTGACCGGAGAGAGAACGGCCCGACATTTTGCTTGCAAAGACCCTCCTTAAATACAGCAATCCGCCGTTCCAGATTAGGCAAAAGCGTAGCAAAATTGCAATAGTGGCCGCGCGTGCCCATCGGCTGTTATTTGCCGGGGCGTTGTTGCCTACCTACGCGCACGCGCGGCCGTAACCTGTACGCGCTGCGGTTTCCGCGTACCACTTGCAAATACTCCTGCGCTGGTTTGTGTAGTTGTATCGAATGCAGAAGAAGGATGAATGGAATGATGCGAGATGGCCTGCCTGCTCGCAATGGCGCGGCCCCGGGAACGATCCCAGACAAGACGGACCTCCTGGTCTTTTCCCACCTGCGTTGGGATTTTGTCTTTCAACGACCGCAGCACCTCCTGAGCCGGGCCGCGGCCGACCGCCGGGTGTTCTTCTGGGAGGAAGCCCTGCCGTTGCCCGCCGGCGTCGACGAGCCGTATCTGGACGTCCAGCAGAAGCAGCCGAACCTGTGGATGATCCGCCCCTACCTGCCGCTCAGCCTGGAAGGGCAGGCGCGCGAGGATTTCAAGGCTGGCATGGTGCGCCAGTTCATGGCGGAGCAGGCGATTCAGGATTTCGTGCTGTGGTATTACACTCCCTGGGCGCTCCGTTTCACCTCGCAGCTAAAGCCGGTTGCCACAGTCTACGACTGTATGGACGAGTTGTCGCTGTTCAAGGGCGCGAACCCGCAGCTTAAGCAGTTCGAGCTGGAGTTGTTCCGCCGCGCGGATGTGGTTTTCACCGGCGGGCCGAGCCTCTACGAAGCCAAACGCACGCAGCATGCCAACGTCCACCTCTTCCCGAGCAGCATCGACACCGCGCATTTCGGCAAGGCGCGGCTTCAACAGGAAGACCCGGCTGACCAGGCCGCCATTCCGCACCCGCGACTCGGCTTTTTCGGCGTGATTGACGAGCGGATGGACCTTGACCTGCTGGCAGGCGTTGCCACGCAGCGCCCCGACTGGCATCTTGTCTTAATCGGCCCCGTCGTCAAGATCGACCCAAAGTCGCTGCCCCAGGCGTCGAATATCCATTACCTCGGCCAGAAGGCTTACGAGCAGTTGCCGGTCTATCTCGCCGGATGGGACGTGGCGCTGATGCCCTTTGCGCGCAACGAAGCGACGCGCTTCATCTCCCCGACCAAGACGCCCGAATATCTCGCGGGCGGCAAGCCGGTCGTGTCCACGAGCATCCGCGACGTGGTGCGGCCATACGGGGAGCAGGAGCTGGTCCGCGTTGCGGACACCGCGGAAGACACGGTTGCGGCAATCGAAGCGACCCTGGCGCAATCGCCGGCCGAGCGCGCCGCGTGGCTGGCCCGCGTAGACGATTTTCTCAAGGGCAATTCGTGGGATCGCACTTGGACCGAAATGGACCGCCTGATCGCAGAATGTATCGACGCGCGGGCGCTGAATGTATCGAATGTGGAGAGCAGATAATGTTTGACTATCTTATCGTCGGCGCCGGGTTCGCCGGCAGCGTGCTGGCCGAGCGGCTGGCGGCAGGCTCGAATATGCGCGTCCTGATCGTCGACCGCCGCCCGCACATCGGCGGCAACGCCTATGACCACTATAACGACGCGGGCATCCTGATTCACAAGTACGGCCCGCACATCTTCCATACGAACAGCAAGGAGGTGTTTGACTACCTGTCACGCTTCACGCAGTGGCGGCCGTACGAGCACCGCGTGCAGGCGAGCGTTGACGGCCAACTCGTGCCCATGCCGATCAACCTGGACACGATCAACCGGCTCTACAACACCAACATGAGCTCGCAGGAGATGGCGCAGTTTATCGCCAGCCTGGCCGAGCCGCGCGACCCCGTGCGCACGTCGGAGGACGTCGTCGTCAGCAAGGTCGGCCGCGAGCTGTACGAGAAGTTCTTCAAGAACTACACGCGCAAGCAGTGGGACCTCGACCCGTCCGAACTGGACGCGTCTGTGACCGCGCGCGTGCCGATCCGCACGAACCGCGACAACCGCTACTTCACCGACACGTACCAGGCCATGCCGCTGCACGGCTACACGCGCATGTTCGAGAACATCCTCGATCACCCGAACATCAAGATTATGGTGAACACGGACTACCGGGAGATTCTCGGGCTGGTCCCGTTCCGCGAGATGATCTACACCGGGCCGATCGACGAGTTCTTTGACTACGTGTACGGCAAGCTGCCGTATCGCTCGCTTGAATTCAAGCACGAGACGCATGACGCGCCGGTGTTCCAGCCCGCGCCTGTGGTCAACTACCCGAACGAGCACGCGTACACGCGCATCACCGAGTTCAAGTACCTGACCGGACAGAATCATCCGAAGACATCCATCGTCTACGAGCACCCGCGCGCGGAGGGCGACCCGTACTACCCGGTGCCGCGGCCCGAGAACCAGGAGCTATACAAGCAGTATAAGGCGCTGGCCGATTCGACGCCGAACGTGCACTTCGTCGGCCGCCTTGCGACGTATCGCTACTACAACATGGATCAGGTAACCGCGCAGGCACTGACACTCTACGCGCGCATGAAGGGCATGAAGCGCTCGGAGGCGGCTGCTGAGGGCGCGACGCCGACCCTGCTCACGACGATCCCGGCGACCATCGTCCGCGCGGCCGAACCGCGTGACCTGGCAACCGAAACCGCCGCCACGACACGTTCGTCCTCGCGGGGACGGCCTGCCCCCACCAAATAGGCCTTCTTGCCACAGAGGACGCAGAGGTCTCAGAGAGTAT
>CAZPTI010000181.1:0-9888 GCA_964588925.1 uncultured Anaerolineales bacterium
CGGGCGTTGGCGAGAGCGGCGCGGCAGTACAGTCAGCGTTGTCACCAGGGCACAAAGAACCGAAGGTTCGCTAAGCTTTCTTGGTGAACCTTCGGTTCTTTGTGCCCTGGTGGTGAGCGAAAGATCACCCTACCACTGAAATCCGCCCCTAAACTTCACCACGCGCCGCGACATATCCCCGGTGTACCCCTCCAGCCGCTTCATCACCGACTTCCACTCGTCCGACTCTATCGCGCGATGCACGGAATGAAGGTCGTCCGCGACGAAGCCGATGAGGCGCGAGGGGTAGCGGCCGTAGGCGGTGTGCCACGCGTCGGTGGGCGTCAGGCCGAGTTCCTGGGCCTTCGGCAAAAACTCCTCGAGCACGAAACGGCGGTACGCGTTCTCGTGGCCGGGCCGGATGTTGAAGGATAGCAGAAGTTTGACTTGTTCTGGCATCTTAGATCAGCGTCTTCATGCGCAACATGCGGTCGGTCAGCCCGCGTAGGGCGTTAGCGGCGCCCGTCTTGCCGTCGAGTTCGAGCCGGCGCACGGCCGCATCCGCCGTGCTAAAAAAGGTCCCGTCGAGCGAGGATAGATGAAGACTCACCAACTGCATCAACTCATCCTCATTCTTCGCCTTCAATAACTGCTTGATCAGGTCCAGCGCTTCTTGTTGAGTCATGCCGACTATTATAGCTTTTTCGCCACCAGGACACAAGGAAGCAAAGTTACACCAGGCGTTCTTCGTGAACCTTCGCTTCTTTTTTTCCTGGTGGTAAGAGGCCGCAACTGGATGCGCGCCTATGCGTTTAAAGGTGCGTATGGCTTTTGACACGCAGTTACAGCCTTAGTATAATACCGAATTGCGGCTGGCAGGCCGCGCAAGTTTTTATCCTTTAAGGAGCAGGGACACTGTGGGGCAGGAAGGAAGCGCCCTCAACATTCCCCCTCGTAAGGTCGTCAAGACGCTTGCAGTGGGTCAGGAAGTCGAGGGAGTCGTCAAGCGCGTCACCGAGTTCGGTGCGTTCATCGACATCGGCGTAGGCCGTGATGGTCTCGTCCATGTGTCCGAAATGGCTCAGGGCCGCGTGTCCAAGCCGTCGGACGTTGTGAAAGAAGGCGACAAGGTCCAGGTGTGGATCAAGGAGCTGGACCGGGAAAAGAACCGGATCAGCCTGAGCATGATCCAGCCGGGCACGATGACGCTGCGCGATCTTGAGGAGGGTTCAACCGTCCGGGGCCGCGTCACTCGTCTCGAGCGCTACGGCGCATTCGTTGACATCGGGGTGGGCCGCGACGGCATGCTCCACGTCAAGGAGATGGGGCGAGGGTTTGTCGAAAAGCCCGAGGATGTCGTCAACATTGGGGACGAGATCGACGTGCAGGTGATCGGCCTCGATCGCCGCCGCGGTCGCATCGACCTCAGCATCAAGGAACTCCTTCCGCCGGCCCCCGAGGCCGCGCAGGCCCCCGCGCGCATGCAGGAGCCGCAGGAAGAGAACTTCCCCGTCGTCCCGGAAGAGGTGTTCCTCTCGCCCTTTGAGGCTGCGCTTCAGCAGGCCAACAAGGAAGGCAGCGAACGCCGCCGCGACCGGAAACAAAAGAAGGGTCGCGTCTGGGAAGAAGAGTACGACGAGGAAGAGGACCTGATCCAGCGCACCATCGCGCACCACAAGAAGAGCAAGGGCGGCTGAGCGCCGCTTTTATCTGGCGCTCGTAGCCCAGGACAAAGCCGGAGCCGACCCCCTGCCGACTCCGGCTTTTGCGCGTCTTGAGAACGGAACGGTTCGTAGCAGGCGCCTCAGCGTCGGGCGCTAAAGCGCCTACTACGAACCATCGCTAGTCCATAATAACCCGGACTAAATCCCCCGCCGGAATGCCGTTGCTGTCCAGCGGCACCTCGACGACGCCCTCGGAACGAATCAGCGTGAAGATCAGGTTCGACTTGCCGAACACCGGCACGGCCCACATTTCGCCGTCGCGCTCTTCGAGGCGGACGCGAACGAAGTCGGCGCGACCGCTGGCCGCCGGGATATTGCGCGCAAGGCGGGCGCGGATGACGTGGTGGCGGGGCGCTTTCTCTCCCAGCATCAGTCGAATCGCCGGGATGACGAAAACCTTAAAGATGTTGATACAGGAGACCGGGTTGCCGGGAAGGCCGAAAACCGGCTTGCCGTCGCAGAGCGCGAGGATGGTCGGCTTGCCGGGACGGATCGCCACGCCGTGGACGAGAACGCCGGGCTTGCCCAGCTTGTTGATCGCGCCTGCGGTCAGATCGCGGTAGCTGACCGAGCTGCCCGCGCTGATCACGACGATGTCGGCCTCTGTGTAAGCGCGCTGGACGATGGCGTCAAGACCGGCTTCCGTGTCGGGCGCAATCGGATAGTTGAGCGGAATGCCCCCGACCTCGCGCACCAACCCGGCCAGTGTGTAGCTGTTTACGTCGCGCACCTGGCCCGGCCCTGGCTCAACCTCCGGCGGCACCACCTCGTCGCCCTGGCTGACAATGCCCACGCGCGGCCGGCGGGCCACGGTCACTTCGGTGATGCCCACGGCCAGCAGCCCGCCGATGTCCTGTGGGCGCAAGCGGTGTCCCGCCTCCAACACGACCTCGCCCTCTTTCACGTCCTCGCCGGGGAAGATGCAGCTATCGCCACTGGCAACCGGTTTGTACACTTCAATCGCATAAGGGTCAAAGCCGGGTTGCAGCGCCTTCCCGCCGAACATCGGGCCACCCGCGCGGTGCGTCTGCTCGATCATCACCACTGCGTCCGCGCCCCGCGGCACCATCCCGCCCGTGTGGACGAGCGCGGCCTGGCCGGGCTGAAGCGTGAAGTCGACCAGTTGACCCATCGGCGCCTCGCCCACTACGTCGAGATACGCGGGCATGCCTGACGATGCGCCGTGCGTATCGCGCGCAAGCACCGCGTAGCCGTCAACTGTGCTGCGGATGAAGGTGGGCAGTTCGTGGGGCGCAGTCGCACCTTCCGCAAGGACGCGGCCTTGCGCGTCTGCGGTCAAGATTCTCTCCGTTTGGACTATCGGCTGATAGTGGCTCGTGAAGACGCGCCACGCCTCCTCGCCGGTCAGCAGGTTGAGAAACTGAGTCATAGCGAGGACTGGCCTCCGAGACCCGCGAGCGCCGCAAAGACGCCGAACACCAGGATCAGCAGCGCGACCAGCGTCAACAGGGCGATAAACGGCGCGAACACCGCGACCAGCGCGCGGCCGGTCGACAGGCGGTGACTGACCGCAGTCGCGATGCAGTAGATCACCACGCCCCAGGCGAAACCGATGAACGAGAGAATCGGCCCGACGACCGGAATCGGCAGGAAGATGCCGAGGACGTGCGGCGCGGCGTAGAAGCCGGTCGCGCCGTAGAAACCGTGCAGCGACCCGCGCCCGCCAAGCCACTTGGCGAAGAGCATGACGAAGATGCCATAGCCAAGCCACGTCGCCAGCGACGCGGCGGCCAGCGGGAAGGGGCTGCCCGCAAAGGGACGCGACAGCCACGCGCCGATGCTCTTGAATGCCTGCGCGACGGGGCGCGGCAGCGTGGTCGGCAGTTGCTGGATCTCCGCGGCGATCTGGCCGGCCATCATGGTGTTGCCCTGCGCCATTTCGACAATCTGGTCGATGGCGGAATCGGGCAGGCCGGATGACCGCAGCCAGGGGCGCATGAGGTCGAACGCGGCGGTCAGGTCGAGTTGGACTTCGGCAGGTTCGACGGCAGGAGGCCGAAAGCCTGAAGCGATGCCGGAGACGAGCGCGGGCAGCCCCGCAATCAGCGCGGCGGCAACGACCACGAGGAGGCCGCGCATGAAGGCATCGGGCCGTTCTGCGACGGCGGCAAGGCGTGCGCCACGCAGCCGGAGGGCGTTGAGAATGTCAGAGAGCCATGATTTCATTGCGCGCCTCCCGCCACCAGGGCCAGGATCAACGCGAGGAGGCCGCCAAGAAGCAACCACACGAGCAAGTAGACGAGGAACGGCAGCAGCGTCGCAACCACCGCGCGGCCCCAGGGTAGCTCGTGAGCAGAGCGGAGCGCCTTGTAGCGGAGGATGAGCTGCCACGTGTTCAGCGCGCCGCCGAAAACGATGAACGGGATGATGCCGAGGCCGCGAATGAGGAACGGTGTGAAGGAGAGCGCCACCGTGCCGAGCGTGCCGCGGAGCCAGCCGCGTCCGCCGAGCAGCCGCGCGAAACCGTGCGCCAGCAGGCCGTAGACCAGCCAGCTCAGCACGAGCCAGATCGGCCAGAGGAGCAGGTTGAGCGCGCCGAGCGCCGGGTCGGGCGCGCCGAAGAGCGGCGGGAAGAAGCGCCACGCCGCGTCCCAAATGCGCTCGAACGTCGCAAGCGCAGCCGGATCGGCTGAGAGCCCCTGCCACCACGACTGCTGCTGGAGCGCGTTGAGCACCAGGTCACGGATGTCGTCGGTGCGCGGCAGGCTGCCCCACGCCAGCGTCTGCCCGACGAGGGTGAGCGCGGCGGTGATGAGGCCGATCAGCACAAGCAAGAACAACCCCTCGACGAACGGGTTATCGTCGTCGCGCAGCTCGTCGAACGCTTCGCTGTCAAGGAACAAGGCCCGGAATAGCAACCCGAGCGAAAGGGTGCGGTGCCCCATGGCCGGCTTCCCTCCGTCTGTAACGCGGCGGCGCAAGTCTCGCAACTTGCGTTACAAGTCAGGACGGGAGTATAGCACAAAGAAAACCGCCGGGCCAGCTTTCGCCGACCCGGCGGTCTTTAGATTCGAAGCAGAGCGCTCGCACCTTGCCACGTGTTCCCGCGCCCCGCTCCGTTCGTTACGCTACAGCGTCACGGAACCGGCGTGCGCGTCGGCCGCGGGGTCATGGGTGGAGGCGTCACCGTGCCCATGTTGCGCGGGGCGAAGACCGTCAGCCGGCCTGCGAGGATGCTGCCATCCGCGCGCTTGATGCCGCCGCCAACCGCCCACGCGCCGACCTTCGGGGTCGCGCCCATGAGCACCGTCTGCTCATTGACGATGACCTTCTGGTCGCCGACCATCCACTCGCCAAGCTTACCCTCGGCCGGCAGCGCCTTGATCTCGCCGCGGAACATGGCGAACTCGCCGCCCTCCTCCGGGCTCTCCAGCACCGTCACCTCGCTGGCAAAGACCGTTTCCTGATCCGGGGTCCAGCCAACGACATGCACCGTCGCGCCAACCGTCAGCAGCCCCTTCTCCTGATGGATGCGAGTCATCGGCAGGAGCATGACCTTATAGGTGGCCGCCGGGTCCGCGCTCTCAACCGTCAGCACCTTCGGGATGCGGGTGAAGAGGGTGTCGATATTGGTGACCTTGCCCTCAACATGGATCGCCATCGGGCCTTCGGTGCGATCGATCCAGGCGACGCGGAGCGCATCGGCAAGCAAGCTGCCGTCTTCTTCCTGCTGCTGCGCGGCCGCATGCGCGATCAGGCCGACCACCGGCTTGCCGGAAATGATCGTGCCGTCCTTCGCGCCTTCCGCGGATTCCGGCTTGATGTTCAGCTTGATGCTGCTGACGACCCAGTAGGTGTCCGCAATCTCCTGAATCTCGCCGGAGACCAGCACCGCATCCTGATCGCCGATGCCGAAGATCTGCTTGGCCGTCAGGACGCCGCCGTCCTCGGTCATCACCGCTTCGACCCACTTGCCGACCGCCAGTTCGCCGCCGCGGGTGCTGGTCTTCGTTTCGTCGGTTGCCTTGACCGTGACGCCCGCGATCACCCAATCGCCCGCCGTGCCTTCCGGGCGGCTGGTGAGGACGCCGCGCAACCGCGCCTGCTCCTGGCGCACGGTGATCTGCTTTGCCAGCAACGAGCCGTCGGTCTGCTTCTTCGCGGCCACATCGGCCCACAGGCCGGGGACGACCGGCTCGGTCAGCTTCATCACCATCGTGCTGCTATCGGTGGCGAGCGTCTGGCCGCCGATGACCCACGCCTGGCTGTCCGTGCCAACTGTCTGAATCACGCCGGTGAAGCGAACATCGAAGCCGAGTTCGAGCGCGGCAGCCGGCGCTGCGGGAACAAGCGCCATCGCGACGAGCGCCAGCACGGCGATGACGTAGACCGCGCTGCGCGTGAGAGTCCGGTTTTGCATGTTAAGTCCCTCCATTTGTCACTGTTGCTTCCAGACCGCCTGGTACAATAACGTACGAGGACGCTTTTGGATGCGTCCTGGCAGTCTGGCCTCCCGGCCCGCCTGTGCCGGGCCCCTGATCGGCTGACTACAGAGACTCCAGGGTTGCGACGCCCACCTACCGAGGCATGGGCGGCAGCATCGGGGTGGCTGCGGGCATCGCGGTTTCGACTGCTTCCGCTGTCGAGGTCGGCTCCAACTGCCCCGCCTGGGTGGCAGTCGGTCCGGGCGCCTCAATGGAAGGCGCGGGCGTTTGCGTTGGTTCGGGCGTGCGCGTGGCCCGCGGGAGCACTACGGTCAACGTGACCGTCAAGCGCAAGTCGGGCCGCGGAGTGGGAGTCGCGGGTGGTGTCATCGTCAACCACACGACCGTAGCAGTCAGTTGCGCGCCTGGCGGCCGGATCGTGGGCGGTGCGCCGATCGTGGGAACGGCTATGGTCGGAATCACCACCGTCGGCACAGTGACGGTGGGCGCACTGATCGTCGGCACGATGATCGTTGGAACGACCGCGGTTGGCGCGACCGGCGTTTCAACTGACTGCGTCACGATCCCTGTTGGGAACGGCCATGCCGTTGGAAAAGGTTCCAGGGTCGGGAATGGCGCCACGGTCGGGAACGGCGAGAAGGTCGGGAACGCCGTCGGCAACGGCGGCAAGGTGACGCGAGGCGTCCACGACGACACAGGTGTTACTTTCGGCCACGGCGTGCCGGTTATAACTGGCGGAACCGTGAACGGCGGAACGGTCGGGACGACCACCGTCGGCACGACCACTGTCGGGATCGGCGGGATGGTGGGCACGACCGGCGTCGGGATCGTCGGGATAGCCGGCGGCGTCACCGAGATCGCCGGCACAACCACGGGCAGCGGCGTCGAAGACGGCTGCGGCGTTGGCGACTGAGTCGGCCAAAGCGATGCGGTCGCGGTTGGCGTGTTCGCGGGCGCCGGAACGACGACAACCAGCCTGGAAGCAAGCGTCTCCGCCTCGCCGGCAGCCTGTATCAGCGCCGCGCTTACGCCTGGATCGGCAGATTGCGCCGCAAGTTGCGCCAGCTCATCAGCATGTTTCGCGACCCGGGCCGCAACTTCCGCCCTTTCGGCTTCGGTCAGCGATTCAGCCCGCTCAATGGCTGCCGCATCACTTCGCAGCAGCGCTTCCAGCGTAACAGGGTGAACTTCGCCTGCGCGCATGACTTCCGCAAGACGGCGCTCCGCCAGCGCAAGCTCGGCCGCGACGCGACCGGAGGCGCTAAACTGGAACCAGACCGTCGCGCGCTCAACGGCGATGCGCGCGGGGTAGGCAAGGTCACCCGGTTGAGTGGCGGCCACGGCAGAGAAGGCCACAGTGGAGAACAACACGACCGCCAGAAGGGCCGCGAGCGGGGCAAACCGCCAGCGCGGCCAGGCCACTCCAAGGGGAAAAGCAGTCTGGTGGCGGCGCGCCTGTTGCGTCGCCAGTTCCTCACGCAGAGCTACTTTCGCCCTCAGGCGCTGCCCCTCGCTCAGGCGCACCGCGGAGAAGGCGCGCGCTTGCTCGGCCGCGGCTAACATCGGCGCGAGCTCGGGCGCGGCCTCGGGATAGCGGGCCAGACACTGCGCCACGCTCTCCCCGGCGGCCAGCCGTGTGAGGCAATCGTCCAGGATTGTCGTGAGGTTCATGTTACCGATTCCCGGCAGACCTGTCGCCGGCTCCAAGAAGCCGGCCGAGGGCCTGCAATGCGCGGTGCTGCAAAGACTTCACAGCACCTTCAGACTTGCCGAGCCAGGCTGCGACTTCGGCGTTGCTCATGTCTTCGCCAAACTTCGCCAGAATGACGAGTCGCTGTTCCTCGCTCAAGCCCTGCATCGCCCGCTGCAAGCGGGCGAAGACCTCTCGTTGTTCGGCCAAATGCTGTGGGCTTGGCTGGCCGTCGGTCAACCGCAACTCTTCGGTGAGACTGACCTGCGCGGCGCGCTTCGCCTGCCGATGATGGTCCGTGATCAGATTTGATGCGATACGGTAAATCCATGCGCTGAACGAAGCGGCTGGCCGCCGTTCGTTCAGCTTAAACGAGGACATATGCCTGATCACGCGGACGAACAACTCCGTGCTTAGATCTGCTGCCACCTCCGGATCGCCGACGCGGGCCAGCAAGTAACGATAGAGCCGGTCGGCGTACAAATCGTACAGCGCTTCGACGGCAGCCGCCTCACCACGCTGGCACCTGGGCAGGAGCGACGTGATCTGCTCGTCGGTTATCGCCGGTTGCATGGCCGTGCCCGATCTAATGAACGGAAAATGCGCCGGTAAGGTACGGGAGTTTCGCCTGTCGGCATGGAAGTTTTCCGAACGTTTAATTGGCCGGAGCAGAAGGAAAAGTTACTCTCCGGGGACATTGTCCGGGCTCGCGGAGATTCGACGAGCCAGGTCTTCTTCATCAGCTCGCGAGCTAACCGCACCGTTGAGCCGCGCGGCGCGGAGGGTTTCGAGGATCCGCCGATACACACGGCCCGGCGGGATGCCCATCTTTCTGAGATCATCGCCATTAAGGAGCGGTTGCGCGTGCCGCCAGCGCCGCTGATAGCTATCCAGGCGTTGGCGCACAAGCCAGTCATCGCAGGCAACGCGGAGCGCGAGTCGCGCTTCGTCGCTGGTTTCGTCCAGGATCGCGACCACATCGCTGGGCCGCGCTGCGTTGTCCTTGAGGCCCCCGATGGCCGCGGCGAGCCGCGTCACTTCCAGCGCCAGCTCGCGGTAGACGGTGCGAATGCGCAGACGATCCAGCGCCTCCATTGTAGCCGTCTGCGGCAGATTGTACAATAGCAAGGCGAGGTAGAGACGGGGCGCGGCGTCGGCCGGGATGTCCATCGGCGGCGGCGAGACGCTGGCGGGGTCGCGCGCGGAACGGAGCGCGGCGCGCAGCTCGGCCGCCTTCGCCACGAACCACGGATCGCAACGCAGCGCAGGATGCAGCTTCGCCAGCACGCCCATCTCCTGCAGCCGGCAAATCGCGCGCTCCGGCTCGGCTTCGGCCAGGATCAGCTCCAGTTCATGGCGCACGCGCTCCGGGCTGATGCGATCGAGCAGGTCGAGCGCGTCCGCGATCAGCTCCTCCGTGCGGGCCTCAATCTCAAAGCCGAAGCGCTGCTCGAAGCGCGCAGCGCGCAGGATGCGCGTGGGGTCCTCCACGAAGCTCAGGCTGTGGAGGACGCGGATGACCCCGTCCTCCAGATCGTCGCGGCCCCCGTAGAAATCGAGCAACTCGCCCCAGCGGTCGGGCGTCAGGCGCACGGCCAGCGTGTTAATCGTGAAGTCGCGGCGATGCAAATCCTGCTTGATGCTGCTGCGCTCCACCGTGGGCAGCGCGGTGGGGTGCTCGTAAAACTCGGTCCGCGCCGTCACAAAGTCGAGAGACTCCGGCAATTGCCCGTCGTCCGCGCGCATTTCGTCCGGCAGGATCCACTTGGCCGTGCCGAAGCGACGATGGCTGCGCAACCGCCCGCCATAGCGCCGCACCAGCTCATCCGCCAGGCGAATCGCGTCCCCTTCGACGACGAGGTCCAGGTCGAAGTTCGGCAAGCCGAGCAGCAGGTCGCGCACGAACCCGCCGACGACATAGAGCGGATAACCCAGCTCGTGCGCCACCGCGCCGGCCTGTTGCAGCAGGCGCAGCTGCGCGGGGGGCAGGCTCTCCGACATTTGCCGCGCGAGGGTCTCCGCGCGCTCCTTAGCCGGCGCGGCCCACTGCTTAATCAGATCGGTTCGCGTCACGATGCCGAGCAGCGCG
>CAZPTI010000182.1:0-5354 GCA_964588925.1 uncultured Anaerolineales bacterium
CTACATCTCGGCGGAATCCGGCAACGCAAAACCCAACGACCCATACTACGACGGCACGCTCGCCCACGAATTCCAGCATATGATTCATTGGGCGAACGACCGGAATGAGACGTCATGGGTCAACGAGGGCATGTCCGAGTTGGCGAGCCAGTTGAACGGCTACGACGTGGGCGGGCACGATTTCGCTTACATGCAGAAGCCCGACACGCAATTGACGACGTGGGTTGATCTCAGCAAGGAGAGCGCGTCCGAGCACTACGGCGGCTCGTACCTGTTCATGTCCTACTTTCTCGACCGCTTCGGCGAAGACTTGACCAAAGCAGTAGTCGCGTCGGACAAGAATGGCGCCGCGGGCTTCGACGAGGCATTGGAGCAAGCGGGCCGCCCCGAGCGCTTTCACGACATCTTCGCGGACTGGGTCGTCGCCAACTATCTGGACGCGCCGGAAGCAGCGCCCGACGGACGTTACGGTTACAGGACCATCGACCTTTTCCCGGTTGCCATTTCCGAGGAGTACCGGCGCTATCCGGTCGAGGCGCAGGCACAGGTGAGCCAGTACGGGGTCGATTACGTCCGGCTCAACGGCCGCCAGCCGGTAACGATTCGCTTCAAGGGCGATCAGCAGGCGCAGCTTGTCAACGCGCAGCCGCAGGGAACCTACTCGTGGTGGTCGAACCGCGGGGATCAGAGCAACTCAACCTTGACGCGCGCCTTCGACCTGCGCAACGCATCCGCCGCGACACTCGAGTTTTCCGCTTGGTATGAAATCGAGGAAGGCTACGATTACGCATACGTGGAGGTGTCGACCGACGGCGGCAACAAGTGGCAGATCCTCGAAGGCCTGCGCACGACGACCGACAACCCGGTCGGCAATGCGTTCGGCCCCGGCTGGACCGGCGTGAGCGGTGGAGGGGATTCGCCCGATTGGGTGAATGAGCGCGTCGACCTGACGCCCTTCGCGGGCAAGGAAATCCTGCTCCGCTTCGAGATGGTTACTGACGACGCGGTCAACAAGCCCGGCCTGCTGATCGACAACCTGCGCATCCCCGAAATCGGCTGGCAGGACGACGGCGAGTCCGGCGACGCCGGCTGGACCTCTGAGGGTTGGATTCTGACCGACAACTCGGTTGCGCAGCGATGGCTGGTGCAGGTGCTCGAGATCGGCAGCGGCACTGTCACCGTGCAGCAGATCGCGGTCGGCCCGGACGGCGCGGGCGAGTTCCGCATCGACAACATGGGCGACCTCGACGAGGTCATGCTCACCATTTCGGCCCTCGCGCCCGTGACAACCGAGAAGGCGGGCTACAGCTACACGGTTACGCAAGACTGACACCTGCGCGGGGCGGCGCCCGCCGCCCCGCGACCCTCACATGCCCGAACAAGCCCTCTTCGCCCTCTTCACCGCGTTGCTGATCGCGGGTCTTGGCGCGGCTACCTATCAGTCGGGGCGCATCCTCCGCCGGATCACCCCGCCGGTGAACCTGCTCCTGACCCTGCCCGATAACCTGCTCCGCGTCGTGATGATTGCGTTCTGCCTGTGGCTCGGCCTGTCGTTAGGCCCCGGCGCAGGGGCGCTCGGCTGGTCGCTTGACCACTTTCTGCGCCATGCGTCCCTCGGTGCGCTGGTCGGTCTGGTCCTTGCGCCGCCCTTGCAGTGGTTATCGGCCGCGGCCGTGCGGCGCTGGGGCAGCGAGGTCTACGACAACCTTGTGCTGCGCGCCATCGTGCCGGTCAACGGGGCGGAGTGGGTGGGGGTGGCTGCCGCGCTACTGCCGGCCGCGCTGTTGGAGGAGCTGGTCTTCCGCTCGCTGCCCCTTGCCGGGCTGAGCTGGCTCATCTCGCCGTGGGTGCTCATGTGGCCGCTGGCGCTGCTCTTCGGCCTGCTGCACTGGCCGCAAGGCCCGCTCGGTGTGGTCGGCACAACGTTCCTGGGGCTGATCCTCAGCGCGCTTTTCCTGTGGACGGGCAGCATCTGGACGGTGGTCTTCGCGCACTGGGTGCTGAACCTGGTCGAGGTTACGCTGGCCTGGCAGCAGGGGCTTCGTCCCCTTCGCCTGTAACGCCAGTTGCCGCGCTTGCGCTCTGCATCCTCCCGAGCGCGGCCACCACCCCCAACACCACCCAGAACACGGCTGACGGCTTTGAGCCGAGCGCCAGCGCATCCGCCAGCCCGTAGACGTGAAACCCGATGAGCGCGGCCAGCGCGCCGAGGGCAACATACCGGTCGAAACCGTCCTCCCTCGATGCCGCCTGCCAGGCAACCACTGCGGCCACAAGCAGCAGCGCCACGTATCCCACCAGCCCGATCAGCCCCACGTCGACGCCCACCTGCAGGAACATGTTGTGGCTGTGCGCGATGTCGGCGTCGGGGGGGACGAGGAAGAGCGGATAGAGGATGTTGACCACGCGGCGAAACGCGCCCAGCCCCACGCCGGTGAAGGGGAAGTCCTGCAGGGCGTAGAGCGCGCGGGACCAGATTTCGACCCGCGCTTCGAGTGTCAGCGCCGTGTCGTCCGCCGCGCTGACCGTCGCGCCGGAGTCGCCCTGCGTCAGGACACGCGGCAGCGCCACGGCCGCCGCGGCGACGACCACGATCAGCCCGAGCGCGGCGGCCAGCGCCAGCGCCTTCCGGGTCCGCGGCGAGGAGCGCAGCCAGACCAGCGCGGCGGCCAGCGTCAGCAGCGCGGCGGCAAACCCCATCCACCCGGCGCGCGACTGCGTGAGGATCAGCGAGGCTGCGGCGGGCAGCGCGGCCAGGACCAGCAGCGCAGCCAGCGCTCGTTTGCCCGCCTGAAAGGCGCCGGCCGCGCACCCCAGGAGCAGCGGCAGCAGCAGCATCAGCGCGCCGGCAAGCTGATTCGGGTTGATCCCTTGCTCCGCGCCGGGCAGGCTGACCAGCGCCGCAGGGAGCCGCTGCGTGAGGGGCTGTAACGGCGCAAGGCGCATGCCCAACACGCCGAGCGCCCAGATTGCCAGCCCGACCGCGGCCAGAACAGCCAGCGCAGCGACCAGGTCGCGCCGTGTGCGCACCGAAAAGGCGACCGCGCGGAGTGCTGCCAGGCCGAGGATGACTCCGGTCAGCTTGGGGATCGTCAACTCCGGGACGGGGGACGCCCAGACAGCCAGGGGGAGCGCAAGGCAGAAGACAAGCAGCGCCGCATTGAACGGCGTAACGGGCCACGTCTCGCGGCGCAGGACGGCGCGAAGCAGCCAGAGCAACGCCAGCCCGCCGAGCGCGGCAACCGTCCACAGCGGCCGGAAGGTCGGAAAGAGCAGGAGCGGCGCAATCGCGAGAACGTAGAGCGGTTCAGCCCTCGCGACTATTCGACCCGCCAATAGCCCGCCCCCAGTCGCTGCGTCAGCTCGTTCTTGAGCTCCTGGCAAATGCGCGTGGCGCTGTTGGGGAAGTCAAGCTGATAGCGCGACTGCCCCGGCGCTTCGACAATGATCACGAAGCGGTCAGAGCCTTTATGCCGTTCGAGCAGGTCGACGAGGTCGGACAGGCGGCGGCGGTCCCCTTCGAGGCTGTGGCTGCGCCGGAAGGTGACGAGCAGGCGCGTGCCCTTCGGGCCGGGCGAGGGGTGCGCGATGGGCGTTGCGCTGGGGGGCAGCGCGGCGACGGGCTGCGCCGGAGCGGGCAGGGGCTCGGGCGCGGCCACCGGCTTTTCGACCTTGTTCGCGATCTCGCTTTGAGCGGCATGACCGCCGTTGCGCGCAACCGGCGCCGGGCCGGTGGCCGCGGGAGGAGGTTCGGGCGCGGGTGTCGAGCCGCCTGTCGCTTCGTAGCCCGCTGTTTCCTCCATCAACCACTCCGGCGCCTGGCCCGCGAACGGGTTTGCCTCTGCATAATCCAGTTCATCATCGTCTGAGTAGTCGGGGACGCTGCCGGCAAAGGTCGGCTTGCTGTTAGCGCTTTGCGTGGCAGGGGCCGGAGAGTAGCCACCCCCATTGTTCCCCCGCACGACCGGGCGCTCGCCGTTGCCGTTGCCGTTCTGATAGCGGTGGAAGACGGTGCTTGTGTCCTCGATGATGCGCTGCCCCTGCACGTAGTCCTGCGCCCGGTCGGCTACCACGCTGATGCGGCCGTTGCGCGGGTCCGCCTTGCCCCAGACGATGACAATCTTGTCCGGCTTCCACAGGTCGCGCTTCTCGCGGAAAAGCTGCGGGAAGACCGTAATGTCGACGGACCCCTGCAAGTCCTCCAGGCGGCAGAACGCCATTTGCTCGCCCTTCTTCGTAGTGACGGTGCGCACCTCGGCCAGCAGCCCTGCCACAACGACGGCCTGCTTGCCGAGTTCTTCGGTGATGTCGACGGTCGCGTGCGTCACGACGTTCATCAGGTCGACGGTCATCTGTTGCAGCGGATGGCTCGACACGTACACCCCCACCAGTTCCTTCTCCCATTCGAGGACTTCTTTGTTGCTGACCTTAGTCACCGGCCCCGCGCCTGACAGGATCTCTTCATCGGTTGCGGTTTCCACCTCGCCGAACAGGGTCATCTGCCCGACGTCGGCCGCATCGTGCGCCTGCGAGCTAACCTGCATGAGCTGGTCGATGGCCGCGAGGATGCGGTAACGCTCGCCGTAGTCGTCCAGCGCGCCCACCTTGATCAAGCACTCCAGCCCGCGGCGGTTGATCTGGCGCAGGTCCACCCGCTCGCAGAAGTCGACCAGCGACGCAAACGGTTTGCTCCCGCGCGCGTCCAGGATGACGTCGATCGGCCCCTCGCCCAGATTCTTGATCGCGTCCATGCCCATGCGGATGGCCGACCCCTGCTCGACGGGGAAGGGGAACGCGGTGTTTTGCCGGGGCGACGACCTCCCCGACGGCAGCTTCTCGATGGTGAACATGTGCCCGCTGACGTTGACGCTCGGGGGCAGCACCTCGATGCCCATGCGGCGGCACTCGGCGATGAGGATGCCGATCTTCTCCGTGTTGTGCCGCTCGACCGTCAGCAGCGCAGCCATGTACTCGACGGGGTAGTGCGCCTTGAGGTAGCCGGTCTGAGCGACGACGACGGCGTAGTCCGCGGCATGGGCGCGGTTGAAGCCATAGCGCGCGAAGCCCATCAACGCGTCCCAGATGGCATCCGCGTCCCCGCGCTTCAGCCCCGACTTCTTCGCCGCGCCGTTGGCGAAAATCTCGCGGTGCTCGTCCAGCGTCTTTTTCGACTTCTTGCTGATGCCGCGGCGGACGAGGTCCGCTTCGCCGGGGGTGTAGCCGGCGATGTCGGCGAGGATCTGAATGACCTGCTCCTGATACACGCAATTGTGGACGATGATGCCGTTCGCCACAAAGCTATGCAGACCTTCGACAGTTAGGTCGTAGACATGCTCTACTCCGGCAGGCTCAAT
>CAZPTI010000182.1:5454-9810 GCA_964588925.1 uncultured Anaerolineales bacterium
AACAGGAACGGCGGCGCGCCAACATGATCGCCTGGCTTCAGTTCTGCCAGTGGGCGCCAACCCCGCTCTGTAAGGAGCCGATGATCAGCAGTGACTTTGATCTGCGCGCCGTTGCGAAGCGTTACCTTGAAGACCTCTTTATGTCCGCTATCGATCCAATGCGTCACTCGTCCAGTTGCCGAGCACCATTGCTCGTCTATGCCCTGAATCAAGAAATCTGATACGCTTGATAACTCGTCAATGCGGTAGCGCTTACCTGTGCGCGCATCAACGACAAGCGAGTCGCCGCTGACGCACACCCCCATCGTCTCCGACAGGATAGGCTCGAGCACCTTGTGGACGTACTCTGGCGTTTTCTCCCCGTGCAGGCAGGCGATGAAGTCGGGAATGAACTCCATCGGGCCGGGACGATAGAGCGAAATGGTTGCGGTGATGTGGTCAAACTCAGTCGGGCGCATCTCCATCAGCACCCGTCTCATCCCCGCCCCCTCGACTTGGAATATGCCTAACACATCGCCGGATGTCAACAATTCATACGTCTTCGGGTCGTCAATCGGCACGTTGAGCAGGGTGTACTCTTTCCCATACCGCTCTTTGATCAGCCGCGTCGCCTCGCGCATGAGCGTGAGCGTGGACAGCCCGAGGAAGTCGATCTTCAGCAGGCCAATCGACTCAAGGATGGGGTACTCGTACTGCGTGACCGTCGGGGTGACGGCGGACTTCGGCGGACGCATGAGCGGGGTGTAGTGGGTGAGCTCGCGGTCGGCCACCATGACCGCGGCGGGATGGATGGAGGAATGCCGCGCGACCCCCTCAAGCTGCTTCGCCGCGTCCAGCAGCCGGCGGACGCTCTCGTCTTCGTCGTACTTCTGCTTGAGGTCGGCGGAATAGAACTCGTGATCCGGCGTGAGCACGTCCTGGATCGTCACGGGCTTGCCGGGAATGCCGGGGATCAGCTTCGCAATGACGTCGACCTGGTCGAGCGGCACACCGATTGCCCGACCCACGTCGCGCACTGCGGCGCGCGCCTTCATGCGCCCGAACGTCACAACCTGCGCCACGCGGTGGTCGCCATACTTCTCCCGCGTGTACTGAATTAACTGCTCGCGCTGGTCATCGGGGAAGTCCAGGTCGAAGTCCGGCATGGTGACGCGGCCCGGATTCAGGAACCGCTCGAAGATCAGCTTGTTGCGTAGCGGGTCCAGGTTCGTGACCTCAATCGCATAGGCGACAATCGACCCCGCGCCCGACCCGCGCACGTTCCACCAGATGCCGCGGCGCTTGGCCTCCATGCACAGGTCCCACACGATGAGGTAATAGACGTCGAACCCCATGTTGTGGATGACCCGCAGCTCGTGCTCCTTGCGCTCCTGCACCTCGGGGTCGTCGGCCCGGCTGCCGTAGCGCATCTTAAGCCCCTCGTCCGTCAGATGCCGCAGGTACGATTCGTAACTGAAGCCCTCCGGGACTTCGATGTCAGGCAGGTGATACTGCTTGTCGTCCGGGTCCGCGTCGCACATCTCGGCGATCTTGAGCGTGTTCGTGAACGCGCTGTCCGGCATGTCGACGTAGGGCAGGAAGGTCTGGCGCATCTGCGCGAGGCTTTTGAGGAAGTAGTCGTTCCCGTCGTAGCGCATGCGCTTGGGGTCGTCGAACTGGGTGCTGGTCTGCACGCAGAGCAGCATGTCGTGCGCGGCGGCGTCCTCTTCACGCACGTAGTGCACGTCGTTCGTGACCACGACCGGCACGTCGTACTTCTGCGCGAAGGCCCAGAGCTGCTTATTGACCTCGGTCAACTCCGGGATGCTGTGTTCCTGGAACTCGATGTACCACCGGTCGGGGCCGAACACATCGCGGTACCACATCAGCCGCTCAACCGCGAGGTTCTCTTTGCCGTTCTTCAGCAGGCTCGGCAGCTCGGCGGCCAGGCAGCCGGAGGTGCAGATCAACCCCTCGCTGTGCGCGGCGAGATACTCCGCATCGACGCGCGGCCGGTAGTAATACCCCTTGAGTTGCGCATCGGAGCAAATTTTTAGCAGGTTGCGGTAGCCGGTCATGTTCTCGGCCAGCAGCAGCAGGTGGTGACGGCCACGGTCGAGGTCGCCCTCCTGCCCGCTCATCGGCCGGCCCCAGTGCGTGATGTACGCTTCGACGCCCAGCAGCGGCTTGACGCCCACGCCCTTGCAGGCGCGAGAGAACTCGATCGCGCCGTGCATGGTGCCGTGGTCGGTCAGCGCGAGCGCGGGCTGGCCCAGCTCCGCGGCGCGCTTCGCCATCGCCGGCACGCGGCCGAGGCCGTCGAGCAGCGAGTATTCGGTATGAAGATGAAGATGGACGAAATCGTCGGACATCGCCCCAGACCTGATCCAGAATGTTAGCACCGGCGATAAGATTATACCATCTCCTCCGTTCCTCCCGGAAGCTTGCCTCCCGCGCCTCTGAACCTGCGCTGCCGGGAACCTGCCCGTAACGTGACTTGTGTCGCAGACAGTTTCGCAAATTCGGTTATCGTAGTATCCTAAGAAGGGCGCATCCTCGTCATGCAAGGGAGGTGAGCTTGGTTTTCGCGAACGATCCCTTCGGGCAGGCCGATGTTCCGCTGGTGACTGCCGCGCTGGACGGCCTGTTGCGCGCGGGCCGGAAGGGGCCTGCATCCTCCGCGTCGCGGCTGCTGCCTCCTGTTGACCGGCTCGCCCGGCTGTACATCGAACCGACCTCCCGCTGCAACCTCGCGTGCGTGACCTGCATCCGCAACGACTGGCGCGATCCCGGCAGCGAGATGTCAGAAGCGACTTTTGCCGCGATTCTTTCCGGCCTGCGCGGCATTGAGCCGCGGCCGAGCGTCTTTTTCGGCGGCTTCGGCGAGCCGTTGAGCCATCCCGCCATCATCGACATGATCCGCGCGGTCCGCGAGTTGGGCTGCGCGGTTGAGATGATCACCAACGCAACGCTGCTCGACGAGCGCATGTCGCGCGAACTCATCGGCGTCGGGCTCGACCGCCTCTGGGTGTCGCTCGATGGCGCCCGCCCAGAAAGTTATGAGGACGTGCGCCTCGGCGCGGAGTTGCCCGGCGTCCTTGAAAATCTGAAGCGGTTCAGCGACCTGCGCTCCACCATCCGCCCGCGCCGCCCGGAGATTGGCATCGCGTTCGTGGCAATGCGCCGCAACATAGGCGATTTGCCCGCGTTGTTGGAGCTGGGCCGATCGCTCGGCGCGATGCAGTTCCTCGTCACCAACGTGCTGCCGTACACGCCCTACATGCAGGACGAAGCGCTTTATGCGAAGGCGCTCAACAACGTCCCGTATCTGTCGCCCTCGCCCTGGTCGCCGCACGTCGATCTGCCCAAGATGGATCTCGACGCGGCCACCGGCGCGGCGCTGGGGGAGGTGCTGGCCGGGCAGCGGACTGTGAGCTTTGCCGGCGCCGCGTTGAGCGCAGGCAACAACCTGTGCCCCTTCATCGACCGCGGCGCGCTCGTTGTCGGCGCGGACGGCCGCGTGACGCCGTGCCTCTCCCTGCTGCACGATCACGTCAGCTACCTGAACGGCCGCGCGCGACGCAGCCGGGCCTACATCGTCGGCAACCTTGCGGAGCGCGGCCTTGTCGACCTGTGGCAGGATGCGCAACACCAGGCGTTCCGCGACCGCGTCCGCCGGTTTGATTTTGCGCCCTGCTCGACCTGCGGCGGCTGCGATTGCAGCCTGAGCAACGAAGAGGACTGCTACTCCAACGAGTTTCCCACCTGTGGCGGTTGCCTGTGGGCGCAGGGAGTGATACGCTGTCCGTAGAAGGAGAGCGGTATGGAGCCTGCGCAAAGCCAGCCATCCTCTAATCTGATCATTCGTTCAAATCTGTGGGCCGAGGTGAACGGCCAGGTCGTTTTGAGCGCGTGGCGCGTCCAGCTACTGGAAGCGATTGAAGCGACCGGCTCCATTCGGGCCGCAGCCGCGCAAATGAACATCACGTACGACCTGGCATGGCATCGCGTCGATGAAATGGAGACTGCGCTCGGCGCGCCACTGGTGAACCGGCAGCGCGGGGGGCCGGGCGGCGGCTGCGCGACGCTTACCTCGCTTGGTTGCGAGCTGGTCGCGCGGTTCAAGATGTTCGCTGAGCAGAGTACTGCGCTCATCGAGCAGCGCTTTCGCGACGCCTTTGGAGAGGGGAACTGGCGCGCTTTGCCGGACTTGCGCGATGGCAACTAGGCGTGTAAAATCACAAGTGAGCGTAAGCTTCACTACCATATTACGCCATTCGCAGGGTTGCGGTGAGACATTGCTCGTCTTTGCGCCATGTTACTCCTGCGGCGCCCCCGTGTTCAGCTAACCGAACCGAGCGCAGCCAGTTAAGAGCG
>CAZPTI010000183.1:0-9723 GCA_964588925.1 uncultured Anaerolineales bacterium
CCCGTCGGGTTTTCAGAACCCGACGGGTCTCATGGCGACGGAGTGATGTTGTGTCCGCACGAGAAATCCGATCCGGGGTCTTCGGCGATCCCGCTTTTGTCCATGCCTATCGCTTCGAGCTCCTCGGCGACGCGCTCGTCGAGCGCGTGATCTGGAAGGGCCTGCCGGAGCCGCGCACCCTGTACGGCGAGGTGGTCGCGGACACCGGCGCGGTCTGGTACCGCTTCTGGCTGCCGCAGCACGATCAGGTAGTCGAGCGCTACTATCTCGCCGACGGGACGCCGCTCGGCATCCACATCGACGTCTCCGGGCCGATCATTTGCGGCGAGTCTGGCTGCCGGGCGGACGATTACATCCTCGACATCCGCATCGACGCCCACGGCCGCGTGACCGTGCACAATGAGGAGGAGTTCGAGCGGAGCGCGCTGCTGGGCGAGCTAAGTCCCACGGCGGCAGCGCAGGCCGAGGCGCACCTGCGCGAGCTGACCGCTGCCATTGCGCGCAACCGCTTTCCGCCCGCGCTGGTCCGCAACTGGCGGATCGACCTGAGCCGGATTCGGGAGGCGGTGGCGGAGGCCGAGGAGGACGTTTCAGCGCTTCGGCGGCCGGGGAATGGCGCCGAGGATGGCGAAGAAGGCGGTGAACAGGAAGCCGAGCGTTGACAGCCAGAAGCCCCAGCCGGGCCGCACGGGCTGGCGGTAGAGCGCCTCGATGGGCGCAAGAAGTTGCAGGAAGCCGGTCGCAGGCCAGATGGCCGCCGCCAGCGCGAGGACCGCGATGAGCAGGAGAATCAGCCAGTCGGGCAGGAAGCGCGTGACGAGCAGCAGGAAGAGCGCCAGGATGCACGCGGCCATCGCGACGACTTGCAGGCGAAACTCCGGGAGCATCAGGATGGCCGGGCTCCACGCAGGCGGCAGCATGGCGAGCGCCAGCGGGATCGCCAGCAGCGCCGCAATCCACCGGAGCCAAAGCGGGAGCACTCTGCGGCTGGCAATCAGCCCGGCGATCAGGCTGCCCGCGACGAGGGGCATGTAGAACGACTCGCGGACGAGGCGAATCTCCCCGCCGCGGTACTGCGGGATGAACTTGACGTACTCGGCGAGGTCGACGCCCGTCACCACCAGCCCGGCCGCGCGGTGCCACACCCATGCGCCGAAGTAACCGGCAAGCGCCACCGCAAATGCGGCCAGCACCGGCCACCACTTGAGGCGCGGCCGCGGGGGTTCGGGGCGGGGGGCAATGGGCGGCAGCATGTCAGGCCATCACCTGTTCGTACGCGGTCAGCAACTGTCGGGCCGCGGCGTCCCACGTGAAGCGCGCGGCCTGCGCGCGGCCGAGGTCGGCCAGGCGCACTCGCAGCGTCGCATCGCCCAACACCCGCGCCATCGCATCGGCCAGCCCGTCCGTGTCCTCCGCGTCCACATAGAGCGGCGCGGCGCCGAGCGCCTCGGGCAGGCTGGAACTGCGGCTGGCGACGACGGGCGTGCCGCACGCCATCGCTTCGAGCGGGGGCATCCCGAAACCTTCGTACAGCGACGGAAACGCAAAGAGGTCCGCCAGCGTGTACAGCGCCGGCAAGTCCGCATCGTCGACGAAGCCGGGGAACTTCACGTCCTCTTCCAACCCTTCGCGCCTCACCTGCTCGTAAATGCCGTCGGACAGCCAGCCCTTGCCGCCGCATAAAATCAGGCTGTGGGGGAGGCCGGTTTGACGGCGCATCTCGGCGTACGCGGAGATCAGGCGGCCGAGGTTCTTGCGCGGTTCGATGGTGCCGACAAAGAGAACGAATAACTCCGGCAGTTGGTAACGCCCGCGGACCGTTTCAAGTTGCGCGGGGTCGCGGACGGGGCGAAAGCGCGGCTCCACGCCCGCGTAGACCACCGTGACCTTCTCCGGCGCGACCTTGAGCAGCTCGATGACGTCCTGGCGCGTGTTCTCAGAGTCGGCCAGGATGCGCGCGGCGCGGGCCGCGGAGTCTGGCGTGCGCGCGGTGAGATACTCGCGCAGGCCGGGGTCGGCGTACTGGGGCAGCTTGAGGAAGGACAGGTCGTGAATCGTGACGACGCCGCGCGCCGAACGCAGCGGCGGCAGGGTGAAATCGGGCGAGTGGAAGATGTCTGACGGGCCGGCGAACTGCTCGACCGGCACGGGCAGGCGCAGCTTGTGCCAGCCGGCGGTCAAGAACCGCGCCGGCACGGGCGTCGTGCGGATGGAGAAGTTGGGCGGCCAGTCTTCAGCCGGGGGCGGATCGCCGGCTGTGAACAGGCGGTACTCGTTCTCCCTGTCCAACTCGGCGAGCGCCCGGATGAGGTTGCGGGTGTATCGGCCCACGCCCGCGCGCTGTCTCACTGCGGCGGTGTAGTCGATGGTGACGCGCATTAATCAGCTAATGCCCTTGTAGGTCCACTTGCGGTTGACGAAGTAGTTCCAGAACAGGACGATGCCGATGGCGATGACCTTCGCGGCCATGTAGCTGGCCGGGTCGTGGATGACCTGGTTGAACACCGGATGCAGCCCCAGCACGACGGCCTCGTTGATGCCGAGGCCGATGGCGTTGATGATGAAGAACTGGAGCAGTTGCGAACCGATGGGCCGCTCCCGGCTCTCCGGGAAAGTCCACATGCGGTTCCATGTGAAGTTAGAGATGACCGCCAACGTGAAGCCGAGAAAGACGGCGAGGGACAGCGGCAGACGCAGCCACTCGCGCGAGAGCGTCAGCACGGTCAGATCGACGACCATGCCGATTGCGCCGACCGTGGCGAACTTGAGGAACCGCACCAGTTCACGCGGGCGGTCGGCCAGGCCGAGCCGGTTGATCCCCGGCAGGCGAAGGAGCGCATCCAGAAATTGCGGCAGTTCAGTCGACATGACGGGTCCGAACGGGAAACCTCGATTCATACGCCTCGCTTGACCTGCCCGACAGCGACTTGCTCCTTGCCGCCCTGCAGGGCGCCCGCCTGCAGGGCGCCCGCCTGTAGGGCGGCGAGGAGCAGCGCCAACTGCAATTGCAGGTGCTGCACAAAGAGATTATCGAACAGGCTGTGCACCGTCAGGTACACCCATGCTCCCAGAACGCCTAGCGCCAGCGCCGCGTTCCACGGATTCGTTGAGCGCCAGCCGATGCGCCACGCGTAGCGCGCCAGGGCCAGCCAGAAGACCAGAAACGCGGTCAGGCCGATGATGCCGGTTTCGGCCAGGAAGTTGATGAACACGTTGTGCGCGTGGCCGAGCGGCTCGTACCAGTGCGGCTGCGGATAACGGCCGTAACTCACGCCGTAGTTGCCGATGCCCACACCCAGCCACGGCGCATCGTCGAACATGCGCAGGCCCGCATTCCAGTGCGCCAGCCGCTCCAGCACGGAGAAGTTCTCGTCGTTGATCTCCGTGCGGGCGGGGTCGGGCACGCTGAAATACGCGCCGAGGTCCGCTATGCGGCCGGAGATGGAAGTGGGCAGCCACCCCGCGCCGAAAAGGCCGATTACGAGCGCCAGCGCGACGATCAGGGCAGCCGTCACCATCGCAGTGCGCCAGTTCCGCAGCCCGGCCACCGCAACGAGCGCCGCGGCCAGCCCGAGCCATGCGCCGCGCGACCAGCTCATCAGGATGCCCGCTGCAATGGCGCCCGCAATGCCGGCGAGCAGCGCCGCGAGTGTCAACAGCCGGGCCGAGCGCCTGCGCCACGCCGCAATGAGCGCAGCGAGCGCCAGGCTTGCGGCGAGCGGGGCGGTGTAGCCGAGATAGCCCGCATACGGGTTGGGCTGCTCCAGCGTGCCGAACGCCCGCATGAAGCTGCCACCGGGGAGGATGAACCCCTCCGGCCCGACGCGAAAGACGAACTGATACGCGCCGAGGGCGGCCTGACTGAGCGCGCCGGCGAACAGCGCGGCCACGACGAACCAGCGCGAGCGGGGGCCGAGCAACTGCGCGGCGACGACATAAAGCGCGGCGAACTCAACCCACTTGAACCATTCGGGCAGCCCATCGCTCCACGAGAACGCCTGCGTCAGGCTCACCCCGGCCACCCAGACGAAGAGCAGCAGCGCGACTGTCAGCGCAGGAGGCCGCAGCCTGATCTCACGGCGCATTGCAATCTCGCGGGCCAGCCATGCCAGGATTGTTAAGCCGACGAGCGCATCCACCGCGCCCACGACCGGCACGGGCAGGGGGATCAGCCGGCCCCACGGGATGATGACGGCAATCGCCAGCAGGCCGATGACCGGCTCGATGAACACCGCCGTGACCAGCCCGGCCGCGGCCAGGCCGAGCGCCGCCCAGCGAAGCGGGGCGAACGCCACAAACGCTGCCAGGGACAGGAAGAGCAGCCCGAACGCTACCGGCCATCTGTAGCGCCGGATGAGAAGCGCCGGTTGAGACACGCGTGTCCCGCCAAATGTCGCGGCGCTCATGGTGGTGGTCCTCGGGGCAGTGTCGCCGCGGCGGGTTGCGCCTGCGGCTCAATCTTCGGCATGATAGCGCAAAGGGCCGCGAGTGTCAATTAACGAGGCGCATGGAGGGCGAGAGGCCGCCGCGCGCCTCGCGAACCGTAACAAAATGCGATGTTCCGCAACAAATTCCAGTTTTTGGCTTCTGATTCGGTACTGTTACGGTTGCGGGGGAGGCGCGTTATCCCCCGCTGAATGTGACTCCTACGAACGATCCACAGATTACGCAGATTAGCGCAGCGGTAGCTTTTATGTTCTATTTCTTTTAATATAGCATAGTCGGGAGGGGGAAGTCAAGCGGTTTGACCCTGACATTTACTCTTAAACTAATGCCGGCCATCTCGAATAATCGAATGACGGGAACGAATAAGCGAAGGCCGCCACCCCGGCCAGCATCCGCGCGGCGGGCGCATTCGTTTATTCGTTCCTGTCATTCGATTATTCGAGATGGCCGGCATTAGTTTATGGGAGAACTGGTGAACCTTTGGCCCCTCGGCTGTTCGTGGTATACTTTGCTTGAGGCTCCGGCGTGTGTGGAGGCACGCGCGAGGGGCTGCGACTGTCCCCACATTATTCCCTGAGGAGAAGGCACTTTATGGCTAAGCAGCCGCAGAAATCCAAGTCTGCGTACTCGACCTCGACCACGTCTAAGCCCAAGACGGCGGCCAAGAAGAAATCCGGCCTCTCGCCGGTGGTCCTGCTCGGCGTCATTGCGGCCGTAGTGCTCGTGGTCGCCGGCATCATCATTCTTGCGACGCGCTCTGCCAACGCGCCGCTCACCGCGACGAACCGAGTGGGGGAGGGGGCCGCGTGGGGACCGGTCGATGCACCGGTCACGATCATTGATTTTTCGGATTACGGCTGCTCGCACTGCCGCGATTTCGCGCAGAACCAGGGAAAGCAACTGCGAGCGGACTACGAGGCGACCGGCAAGGTGCGCTTCGAGTTCCGCCATATGATCATCGGCGGCACGCCGACACGCGATGCGGCGAACGCATCCGAGTGCGCGGCGGATCAGGGGCGCTTCTGGGATTATCACGACGCGCTCTTTGCGCGGCAGGGCACCAGCGCAAACCCGTTCACCAAGCCGCTCTTGAAGCGTTATGCGGCGGAGCTAGGGCTGGACGCCTCCAAGTTCGATCCGTGCGTGGACCAGAACCTGCACTACAACACGGTCGCGGCGAACGAGTCAGACGCCCGCAGCCGGGGCGTGAATGCCACGCCGACCTTCTTCATCAACGACAAGAAGATCGAGGGGGCGATCCCGTACGAGCAGTTTAAGGCGGAGGTTGAGGCTGCGCTGGCAGCGGCTCAGTAGTTGCGCAGAAGAGAGCGCCGTTTGGCGCTCTCTTTTTCAGGCTAAATCACTTCGTGTAGTGATAACAAAGGGGGCAAATGGCTTTCGTTTGTTTGAAAGGAACCCAACAGGCTATGCGAAATGGTTGGCCGAGCGATTCAACAGCGCACGGGGCGCTAAAGCGCCTACTACGAACCGCGGGCGCGGAGATGGTTGGTGGTGCGGGCTTGAGCGTACGGGGCGCTGAAGCGCCTACTACGAACCGTCTCCGCGTCATTCTGACACTAAAGATACTTGCCGATCAGCAGTTCGAGGCGGACGGCTACATCCGGTGGAATGGCGGCGCGGTTGGTGATGATGGCATCCTGCAACGCATTGGCGTAGGGGGAGGGGGGCGCGGCCTTGAGCGCCTTGACTGCGTTGACGACGGACGCCTTGGCGACCTCGGCGTTGGCGAGAAGCTGGCGGATGACCATTTCGACCGTGACCGGGGCCTCGGTCTCGTGCCAGACGTCATAATCGGTCACGTGGGCCATCGTCGCGTAGCTCATGCCGGCTTCGCGGGCCAGGAAGGCTTCGGGTATGGCGGTCATGCCGACGATGGCAAAGCCCATGTTCTGAAAGGCGCGGCTCTCGGCTTTGGTGCTGAAGCGCGGGCCTTCGATGGTGACGAACGTGCCGCCGCGATGCGCAGTATGGCCGGTTGCGTCGACCGCGTCCGCGCAGATCGCGCTCAGAGTGGGGCAGAAGGGGTCGGCCACGGAGACGTGGACAACCAGCCCGGCCGTGCCGGACGCCGGATCGTCGAAGAAGCTGGAAGTGCGGCCGCGCGTCCGGTCGAATAGCTGATCGGGGATGACGATGTCGCCGGGCCGGTGTTCGGGCTGAAGGCTGCCGCACGCGCTGATTGAAATCAAATACTCGACGCCCAGTTTCTTGAACCCGTAGATGTTGGCGCGCGCGTTCAGACGGCCGGGGCTGACGCGATGCCCGCGGCCGTGGCGGGGCAGGAACGCGACCGGCTCGCCCTCGATCGTGCCGACTACGTAGGCATCGGACGGCGCGCCGAAGGGGGTGTCGACGCGCACCTCGCGCACGTCCTTGAGCTGCTCCATGTCGTATACGCCGCTGCCGCCAATGACGCCGATCCTCACGGGATCGCTGATGCGGACTGGTTCCATCAATGATTCCTCCTTACCACGCAATGCCCGGCGCGGTGCTGATGTGCGCATTCACGCCCAGGCGCTTGACCATGCGCACCCGGTCCCACTTGCCGCCCGCAATGCCGTCGTGAATGGCCCATGAACGGCCGCGGATCGTGTCGGCCAGCGCGAGCTGGCGGAAGGGGCTGCTGCCGTCGAGCTTCTCGCGCAGCGCGCCGCCGGGCCGGAAACCCGCGTCGATTTCCTCCATGCGCGCCTGACCCTGCACGTAGCTGAAACCGTATTGCTCGAAGAGGATCGCGGTGTGATAGAAGAGCGGCTGCGCCATGTACTCATGTTGGTTCAGACAGAGCATGACCGTCTCGATTCGCTCGGCCAGCCAGCGGAACGCGCGCAGGCCGCGGCGCACCTGCCCCGGCGCAAGCCCGGCCGCCATTGCCGCTTCCTCGGCCACGATGTTGCGGGCGACCGTGCCGCGCATGGTGGTCGCGCCGCCGGGGAGCTGGTCGATGTCGAAGCGGTGGCCGAGCGGGTCCTGGAGCGTCACCCAGACGACTTCGATCTGGTTGAACTGCGTATCGGCCAGCTCCAGCTCGGCCATCGGCTCGCTGGCGTCGCCGGTGTGGTATAGCTCGAAACGGTAGCTGCCGAGATTCGCGCCCGCGCGCGCATAGGCCACCGAGCGCCCGGCGGGATCGGCCAGCCGCACGGGATCGATGCCGTACCTGACCAGCAGGTGAATCGGCACGAGGATCTGGAACAGCATCCGCTGCCGGTCGATGTCCCACGCGGACACGTCCCGCAGGAAAATCGGATCGTTGCTCGACCGCGTCAGGTCAACCGGAGGCGGGGCATCCGGCGCGTTCCGGTCGCCGTTGGGAACAGGTTTTAGCCAGCCGGGAAGCATGTTTAGAAACCGAAGTCCGGGTCCAGCCCGGCATCATCCAGCACCTCGGCAATGATGTCGGCAATCTCCGCGTGGCGGACCCCGTTGCTGGCGAGCACGCCGAAGCGGTTGCGGACGTTTTCCCGGTTATAACGCAGCGGCCGGTTCCAGCAATCGGTCATCCGGCCGCCGGCCTCGCGGACGATGATGTCGGGCGCGCAGGTGTCCCACTCCTTGGTGCCGGGGTTGGGGTGGACATAAAACTCGGCCTGGCCGCGCGCGATAAGGCCGATCTTCAGCCCGACGCTGCCGATGCTGCGCTCGCGCTGGAGGCCCATGCGCGTCATCACCGTGTCGACGAGCGCGGGGCGGTGGGAGCGGCTGACAACGAGGCGGAACTTGCTCAACTCGCTCTCCGTCGAAACCCGCAGCGGGCGGTGCTCGCCGAACTCCTCGACGAACGCGCCCTGACCGAGCGCAGCCGCGTAGAGCACGTCGTCAATCGGCTGATACACCACGCCGACCACCGGCTCGCCCTCGTCGGCCAGCCCGATCATGATGACGAACTCGCCGTTGCGCGCAATGAACTCGGCCGTGCCGTCCAGCGGGTCGACGATCCACACACGGCGCTTCTGGAGGCGGCTGAAGTCGTCCTTTGACTCTTCCGCCAGCATCCCGTCGTCGGGAAACTGCTGGCCGAGCTGCTTGACAAGGTAGGCGTTGACAGCGCGGTCGGCTTCTGTGACCGGCTCCGTCGGGTCTTTCCAGCGAACGTTCGGCGGCACATCGTAGAAGGTTCTGACGATGCCGCCCGCCTCGCGCGCCAGTTGGATGGCAACGCGCAGTTCGCGGCTGTAGTCGGGCGCGGCACTGGCAGCCCCCTGGGACATGGTGGTTGATGAAGTCACAATTCTGTCCTTTTCGTCGTGGAGGGAATAAGATCAGAACGGCGTCCGAATGCTGCCGCCGTCCACCGGAAGCGCCACGCCGGTGACGTAGCTGGCGCGCTCGGAGGCCAGGAAGGTGACGACGGCGGCGAACTCTTCCGGCTCGCCCATGCGCTTGAGCGGGATGTCGCCCACGATGCCTGCCTCGACCTGCTCGCGGCCGACGCCCTGCTTCGAAGCGCGCGCGTTCATGAGTTCGTCGACGCGCTGCGTGCGCGTCCAGCCGGGGAGCACCGAGTTGACCAGGATGTTGTAGGGCGCAAGCTCAATCGAGAGGGTCTTGGTCAGGCCGACGACCGCGGCGCGGATCGCATTGCTCAGGGTGAGGTTGCGCAGCGGCTGCTTGACGCTCACGGACGTGATCGCGATGATGCGCCCGCCGCCGGCCTGCCGCATGTGGGGCACGGCCGCATAGCACAGGTTGACCGCGCTCATCAGCGTCAGGTCGACGCCCTTGCGCCATGCGTCCTCGTCCAGGTCGAGAAACTCGCCGGAGGGCGGGCCGCCGGCGTTGGTGATGAGGATGTCGACGCGGCCGAAGTGGGCCGCGGCCTCATCCACAAAACGCCGGGCATCCTCGCTCTGCGACACGTCCGCGGTCACGGTAAACACGTCTTGTCCGCCGGCCGCGCGAATCGCATCCGCCGCCGCTTGCAGTCTTGCTTCATCGCGTCCGCAAATCGCCACGCGCGCGCCCTCGCGCGCCAGCTCCGCCGCGACCGCGAGGCCCAGCCCCGCGCTACCTGCCGCGACGAGGGCAACTTTGTCCCTGAGACCGAGATTCATCCGCCACAACTCCAATCCCTGACAGACCCGACGGGTGTCCAGCGTTCAACGACAGCGGATGATAGCACGGCCTGCGCGGGGCACGCAAGTCAGGTGACTTGCTGCGCAAACAAAGCGCCGGATGCGTTAGTCACGCATCCGGCGCCGAGGTGGAGATGCCGGGAGTCGAACCCGGGTCCGAAACAAACGACCGCCAGCGTCT
>CAZPTI010000184.1:0-9560 GCA_964588925.1 uncultured Anaerolineales bacterium
TGCTCCGACACCGCGATAATGCGCGTCGCGCGGCGGCAGTAGAGCGGCATGGTCATGTTGAGATACCACCGGTTCAACGGCTTGTGGTGCGCGGGGTAGCGGCGGAAAATCAGGTCGTGGACGGTCAGGACGGTTGGCACGCCGCGCAGGGGCATCAGCAGGTGCTCGGTGGCATGATACAGCTCCGCGCCCGGCAGCAGGCGGTTGAACGGGAGGCGTCCGACTTGCCCCAGCCACACGGCCATGCGCCAGGGTTTGTAGCCGAGCGAGACGGTGCGTGACGGGAACCCTTCCAGCCCCGCGACCGGTTCTACGCCCTGTTCGGCATTGTAGAAGAAGGCCAGCCGGTCGCCGAGGAGCGGGATTAGTGCGCGCGCCAGGCTGTCGGCGTAGCGCCCCAGCCCGGCGCGGCGATGCGCGGCGGCGGAAAGATCGAAGTAGATGGTCATCAGGGCAGGCAGTCGAAGCCTTGTTCTGTGAAGTGGTGGTCGAACGTAAACACGGTCTGGATGCCTCGTTTGCGCATCGCTTCAAAGCTTGCGCTATCGACAAGGCTAATGCCGCGCTCGCCGGCAAAGAGGACGGTTCGCAGCGCGAGTTCGTGCATGGTCGAATCGACCCATTCTACTTCCAGCAATGGCACAACCCGTTCGGCGACATCTCGTATGGCCTTCGAACCGAGCCGTCGCTGAAGCAGTGTAATTGTTTCAAGCAGAACGTAGTTTGTCGATACGAGACTGGTTTCTTCTGTTAGTCCCTGCTCCCACATTCGCGCTGCCTGCTCGTGATTCTTGTCGCGCTTGTCCAGGAGCGCAAATATGGCTGAGGTGTCGACAAAGATCACCATTGACCGTAGGCCTCATCAAGGTAATCGTCGTGGCGGCTGGAAATATCCGTCAAGCCGGAGTCGTATTTCCCTGCCAGCGAGAGGAGCCGCCGACGCCGTTCGCGAAATGTAACTGTGCCTGACTTATGCAGCAAATCATCTACGGCTTGTCGAATCAACTCCGCAATCGGAACATTGTTCTTATGGGCTAACTCGCGCAAGCCTTCCGCCTGTTGTTCGGTAAGTTGCACCTGTGTTCTTATCATCGTTCACCTCATACAGCACTTATGCTCAAATGCTAACATGATAACACCAGCTCGTCAACATCTTTCTCGTTCTGATTTTGGAGCTATGCCCCTGTGTGTTAACCTTCCTGCTATCTCCTGCAGGAGGCAAACCCATGCGCGTACTTTTTATCGGCGGCACCGGCGTCATCAGCTCCGCCTGCGCCGACCTCGCGCTTCAGCGCGGCATCGACCTGTATCTGCTCAACCGCGGCAAGTCGCAGTCGCAGCGGCCCATTCCGCGCGGCGCACGCGTTATCAACGCCGACATCCGCAATCCTGACTCCGCGCGGCAGGCCGTCAGCAACATGACCTTTGATGCGGTGGTCGACTGGATCGCGTTCACGCCCGAACACGTCCAGACCGACATCGACCTCTTCCGCGAGCGGACGCAGCAGTACGTTTTCATCAGCTCGGCCACGGTCTACCGCAAGCCGCCGACCAGCTTACCCATCACCGAGTCGACCCCGCTCGGCAATCCCTTCTGGCCCTATGCGCAGAACAAAATCGCCTGCGAGGAGTTGCTGAACGCGGCCTATCGCAACGGGGACTTCCCCGCGGTCATTGTTCGACCGTCGCACACTTACGACCGCACCAAGCTGCCCTGCTCCGGCGGCTACACGTCGGTCGCGCGCATGCGCGCGGGCAAGCCCATCGTCGTCCACGGCGACGGCACGTCAACCTGGGTGCTCACGCATCACTCCGACTTCGCGAAGGGGCTCGTCGGCCTGCTCGGCAATCCGCGCACACTCGGCGAAGCGTTCCATATCACGTCCGATGAGCTGCTGACGTGGAACCAGATTTACGGCATCATCGGCAAGGCAGCATCAGCGGAACCGCGTATCGTCCACGCGCCGTCCTCGCTGATCGTCCAGCATCACAGCGACTGGGGCGTCGGGCTGATCGGCGACAAGGCGCACAGCGTCCTTTTCGACAACAGCAAGATCAAGCGGTTTGTCCCTGACTTCGCCTGCACCGTCCCGTTCGCGCGCGGCGCGGAGGAGGTCATGGCGTGGTTCGATGCCGACCCGGCGCGACAGGTCATCGATCCGGCATTTGATCGCGCAATGGATGAGATTATCGAGGCGATGGGCCGCGCAAATCGGGCGTAGCCGTTAATAAACCAGGTTTCTGCGAGAAACCTGGTTTCTCATTCCCACTAACAACCCCATTGCTGCCCCTGCCAACCGCCCGTAGTGCTTGCGGTAGAAATACGCAAGACTGTCATAATAGGCCGCGCGGGCGCGCGGGTTCTGGTTAAGGCTGGCGCCGCCGATGTGTATGACCTCCGCGGCCGGGTTGTACCACACCTCCCACCCCGCCAGCCGCATCCGCCGGCACCAGTCGTTATCCTCGAAATACATGAAGATGCGCTCGTCCAGCCCGCCGACCTGCTCGACCGCCTCGCGCCGCGCCAGCAGACACGCGCCCGACACCCATTGCGTTTGAATCGGCTGGCTCACGCTCCAGTCGTGCAGGTAACGTTTCGACGCGTGGGCAAAGCCGCGGCGCAGCAGGTAAACGGGCGACGGATCGTCGCCGAAGGCGTAGGGCTGCGGCGTGCCGGCCGGCCGGACGAGGCGCGGGCTGGCCGCACCAGCGCGGGCGTGCGCATCCATAAACGCGACCATTGCCGTGAGGGAACCTGCCGGAGGGAGGGTGTCCGAATTGAGCAGGACGAAATAGCGCCCGCGCGCGATTTCCATGCCCCGGTTGTTTGCCCGCGCAAAGCCGAGATTCGAGTCGTTGCGCAGCAGCGTCGCCTGCCGGAACTTGCTTGCGACCATGTCCGCAGTGCCGTCGGCTGACGCGTTGTCGACAACGATTATCTCCGAAGAAATCTCCTGCGTTGCCGCGGGCAGCGCGCCGAGGCACGCGCGCGCCAGCTCGCGCACGTTCCACGTCACAACGATCACGGAAAGATCGATCACGCGCGCCCTTCCAGGATTTCGTCAAAGAGCCGCGCCAGCTCGCCGGTCAGTTGCCGCCGCTCGAAATGCCGACGCGCCTCGCTGAAGCCGGGCCACCCTTCGCCCGCCGCGTGCCGCCGCATCAGCTCGCGCAGTCCCTCCGCAATGGCGCGCGGATCATCCGGCGCGGCCGTCACGCCCAGCCCGAACCGCTCCACTGTCTCGGCCGCCGCGTTCCCCTCTGCCAGCGCCAGAATCGGCCTCCCCGCGCCGATGTAGTCGTACAGCTTCGACGTTGCCACGCTCCGCACGCCCGGCGCGGTCACAAGCAGCAGCGCGTCCGCGTCGATCTGGTGCTGATACGCCTCTCTCCGCGGCACCGGCGGAACGAACGACACGAGACGCGTGATGCTATGCTGCTCGGCCAGGCTGCGCTCCTGCTCCGTCACCGGCCCGACAATCGCCAGCCGGAGCGGAGTCGCGGGGTCTTCGGCAAGAATCTGCGTGACCGCGGTGAACAGCCCGTTCGCCGACCGCCCCTGGCTGCTCCCCGAAAACGCACCCGTGTAGGTGAGCCGGAACAGCCCATCCTCCGCCCGTTGCCGCGTCAGCGAGGCGAAATCCGCTGCGTCGTAGCCGTTGCTGATCGTGACCGCGCGGCGCAAGATGCCCGCATATCTCGCCCGCAAGTCCTCTGTGATGGGATCGGTCACGGCGACCACCGCGGCTGCGGTCGCGGCCATTGCCCGCTCCATGCGCCCCTCAAGGAAACGGCGCAGCTTCGGCGCGCGTAACTGCGGCACGGGCGGCTCGAACAGCCAGCCATCGCGCAGGTCCGCCACCCACGGCACGCGCGTCGCGCGCGCCAGGTCGCCGGCGATCAGGTGCGCGGTCTCCGGCGGCGAGCTGCTGAAGATGATCGCGGGCTGCTGCTCGGCAATCAAGCGTTTGCCTACGCTAACAGCAGGGATGCGCCAGCCGATCTTCGTATCGGGAATCATGAGTGCGTCGCGCAGCCGCCCCAGCAGGCTCGCATTTGCCACGGTCGCGATTCTCACCTGGTCTTCGGCCGCCACGCCCACCGCCTTTCGGCGCAGCGGGCTAAAGAGGCTGTGTGTGAGGTCGCTCGCCCGGTAAACCCCCTTCTCCGCGTCGTCAGATAGCCCCCCATAGCGGCCAGTCGTCAGGATGACAGGGTGGTACCCGAACTCCGGCAGGTACTGGCTGAATTTCAGCCCGCGCTCCGTGCCGGCTGAGCGGATGGGCGGATAGTCGTGGACGACGATGAGAACTGTTCGCAGGTGGGCGCGGGCGCTCATATCACTCCGATAGCGCGCAGCAGGTCGCGCGCCAGTTGCTCACTGTCGTAATGCTCACGGACAAACGCGCTGCCCGCCGTGTTAACCGGGCAACCTTCGGCAAGAATGCGCCGGATGACAGCCAACGCCTCCTCTGCGTTCGTCGCTCGGTGGCAGCCAGGAAACTCGTACTCGAAGATGACCTGATTCCCGTACGCCAGCGCCTCCAGGACCATCTTCGGCAACCCGTCATGCTTCGCCACGCGCAGCAGAATCGGATACTGTTCGTACAGCGGCTTCATGTCGCTGATCCAGCCGAGATACGTCACGTTTGGCAGCGCCGGTTGCCTCTCCGCCGTTCCCGCAACCACGGCGAAAGGCAAGTCGGGCAACTCTCGCGCCGCCGTCCTGACGATCTCCGCGCCATAGAACTCCGCGCGTTCATCCGGCAGATACGCCAGCGCGCCCGGTTGTCCTCGGACAGCGCGGCGCGCATATCGCACCGGTGTTGTGAGCGCCGCTAATTCGCTCGCAATGCCGACAGACTTCAATTCCACCGACAGCCACGGCGCAACGGCCAGGTGTTGCTGGATGAACCGCGCCGCCTGCTGCGCCATCTGCCGGTGCCGCGCATCCTCCAGGGCGAGCAGCACGTCCGTCCCCACCCAGTGATTAACCGTCCGCTTGCCCATGAGTCGACACGCGGCCCACAGCTTCGCGGCAAACCCGAACCCCGTCCCGTAGACGATCTGGCAGCGCGCGAGCTTCCGCAGCTTCGACCCCATCGGTTCATCGCGGTGAATACGAACTGCCTTGCTGCCCGCCGCCTCAATGCGCAGCGCGACAATCTCGCTGTTCTCCGCCGCCGTCTCAAATGTGCCGAGCACGCCGACGACTTTCACGCCTGCCTCCCCAAGCCGAACCGCGCGGCCAACCGCTTGACGCGCACGCGGAACGCGAGCCACCCATGCCGCAACTCTTCGCGCGTTGGCGCGAGGATCAGCCACGCGACCAGGACAGCCGCGCCAACCGCGTACCCGAGCGCGTCGTCTCGCGCGAATATCGCAATCGCGCTAAGGGCCGCCACGGAGAGCGCCAGCAATCTCGTGTTGCGCGGCGCCAACTGGAAGCCGGTGGCGCGACGCAAGTACCACCAACTCAATCCTGCCTGCACCGCTTGCGCGACCGCATAGGCAAGCACCACGCCGCGCAATCCCTCCAGGGGCAGCAAGGCTGCCGCTCCGCCCAGGAAGACGGCCGGCGCGCTCAGATTGATGAACAACCAGGCAGCGACGCGGCCCAGTGGCAGGAGCGCCAGCCCGAAGGCCCATGCGCATGCCATAAACAGGTCGCCGAGCGCTTGCAAGGGGAACAACGGCGCAGCCGGGAGGAATTCCGGGCTGTAGAACACGATCAAACCGAGATTGCGCAGCAGCGCGACCGCGGCGAGCACCGGCACGATGACCAACAGCACGAGGCGAATGTTGTTGTTGATCTCGCGGCGCAACTCCTCCCGCCGCTCCGGCCCTTCGGACATACGGCTCGCGATTCCCGACAACTGCGCAAACGAGTATGTCGCCATCGCGCCTGTGACCAGGGTCATGTATTGAATCGAGAGGCCGTAGACCGCCTGGTAGAGGCCGTTCGCGTCCGCGCCAAGCCCGGTGATAATCAGCCGCCGCACGGCCAGCAGGGCGAACGAGGTTGCCGCGCCCACCGCAAGGCTTGCTGCGCCGTAACGGACGAGTTCTCGAAGCACGGGCCAGTCAAACGCCGCGCGCTGAAACAGGCTGCTCCCGCCCTTTCGCAGCCAAAAATACCAGTAGAAGCCCGCACTGAGCGCCCAGGTCAGCGAGATATTGATGACCGCGCCGATGACGCCCCACAGGCGAACGAGGGGGATGACCGTGGCAAAGCTGAGCACCGCGCTGCCGACGTTTGCGATGGCAATCGCGCGCACCTCTTTATGTCCCTGCAGAAACGCGCGGCCGAGGTTATAGAAGACCGCAAACGGGACGCCGGCCAGGCTGATGAGGACGAGAACCGTGAGCGAGGCATCCTCGAACGCCCATGCCGCCAGAGGTTGCGCGAGCAGGATGCCGAGGACGAATCCGACGGCGGACGAAAGGAGTAGCGCGGCCGCGCTGGTGGTGACGACTCGCGCTGCCGCAGCGTCGTCGCCTTCTGCCCGGTGCGCCGCGAGGAACTTTGCCACTCCCGGCCCCAGGCCGAGAAAGAGAAGTACGGTTAGCGTGTTGAGGAGGTTGGTGGCCTGCGCGGTGATGCCGACGCCCGCTGGCAGCAGCAAGACGGCGACGATCTTGACGCGCACGAGGTTGATCGCCATCGTGGCGACGGTGGCCGCGCCGATTGTTGCCGTAGCCCGGACCAACGCGCGAATGGTTCAGCCCTCCCCGGTTTCGCTCAACGCCGCGACGATCTTCTCGCTGGCGTGGCCGTCGCCGAACAGTGGCGGCGGCGGCGTGGTCGGCCAGGGCGCGCGCGCGGCGGCCAGCACCACATCGGCGCCGCCCCACGCCAGCCGGTTCCACCCGGCGCTAACCGTCTCCACCCATTCGGTCTCCGGCCGCAGGGTCACGCAGGGCGTTGCGAAAAAGTACGCTTCCTTCTGCACCCCGCCCGAATCGGTCAGGATCAGCGCCGCGGCCTGCTCCAGCGTCAGCATGTCCAGATAGCCGACCGGGTCGATCAACCGCAACCGCGCCGAGTGCACTGCCTCGCGACCCTTCAGCCGCGCGCGCGTGCGCGGGTGAACCGGAAAGACGACAGGCATCTCCAGTCGATCAAGCGCACGGAGCACCTCCGCGAGCCGGTTTGGATCATCTACATTGTAGGGCCTGTGCAAAGTGGCGAGCGCAAAGCTCTTGCGCGGGAGGTCGAGCCGCGCCAGAGCGTCTGAGTGCGTCCGCGCGCGCTCGGCAAAGAGCAGCGCAGCATCGAACATCACATCCCCCACCACGCGAACGCCCTTCGTGAGGCCTTCGCCTGCCAGCAGCGCCGCGGCGTGCTCGGTGTGACAGAAGAGCAGATCGGAGCAGTGGTCGGTAAGCACACGGTTGCGCTCCTCCGGCATGGCGCGGTTGTAGGAGCGGAGCCCCGCCTCCACGTGCGCGACGCGCAGCCCGAGCTTGGCCGCAGCCAGCGCGCCCGCCAGCGTCGAGTTCGTGTCGCCGTACACCAGCGTCCAGTCGGGCCGCTCGCGCTGCAACACTTCCTCAAGCCGGATGAGCATCTGCCCGGTCTGCCAGCCGTGGCTGCCCGACCCCACGCCCAGCTCGTAATCCGGCGCCGGGATGCCGAGCTCCTCGAAGAAAAGGTCCGACATCTCGCGGTCGTAGTGCTGGCCCGTGTGGACCAGCACCTCCGTGTGCCCCTGTCGCACGACGCGACTGACGGCCGCAGCCTTCACAAACTGCGGCCTCGCGCCGACGACGGTGAGGACTTTCATGTCACGCCATCAATCGTAAGCCGCCGCCACCGCCGCCACCACCGCGGCCTGCATCTCTTCCGTCAGCTCGGGATAGATCGGCAGCGCCAGCGTCTCCTTCGCGGCCAGTTCCGCATGGGGCAGGCTCCCCGGCCTGTAACCAAGCTCCGCAAAGCACTCCTGCAGGTGCAGCGGCACCGGGTAGTAAATCTCCGTGCCGATCTTGCGCTCTTTCAGCTTCGCCATCACCGCGTCGCGGCGGTCGGAGCGGATGACGAACTGGTTGTAGATATGGCGGCGCTCCCGCTCCTCCGCCGGGAGGACAATGCCCGTCTTGCCCGCGGCGCTCGGCCCGTCCACCACCAGATTCGCGTCCGCAAACAGCCTGCGGTAGCGCGCCGCGTTCCGCTGCCGGCCCGCGGTCCAGCTATCCAGGTGCGGCAGCTTCACGCGCAGGATCGCCGCCTGCAACGCGTCCAGCCGGAAATTGCCGCCCACCAGCTTGTGGTAATACTTCGGCTCCGCGCCGTGGTTGCGCAGCAGCTTCGCCTTGTGCGCCAGCGCGGGATCGTTCGCCGTCACCATGCCGCCATCGCCGAACGCGCCCAGGTTCTTCGAGGGGAAGAAACTGAAGCAGCCGAAATGGCCGATGGAGCCGGCGCGCCGCCCCTTGTACTCCGCGCCGATGGCCTGCGCCGCATCCTCGATCACGATCAGATTGTGGCGGTTCGCCACGTCCATGATCGGGTCCATGTCGGCCATCTGCCCGTACAGGTGCACGGGGATGATCGCCCGCGTCCTGCTCGTGACCTTCGCCTCGATCTCCGCGGGGTCGATGTTGTAGCTGAGCGGGTCAATATCGACGAACACCGGCACGGCGCCGAGCCGGTCAATGCAGCCCGCGGTCGCAAAGAAGCTGTACGGCGTGGTGATGACCTCGTCGCCCGGCTTCACGCCAATAGTCATCAGCGCAACGATCAGCGCGTCCGTCCCCGACGTGACGCCGATGCCGAACTGCGCCTGCGAATACGCCGCGACTTCCTTCTCCAGCGCCTCAACCTCGGGGCCGCCGATGAAGTATTGCGCATCGCACACGCGGTCCATCACCGCGCGGATCTCCTCGCGAATCGGCGCATACTGCGCCTTCAAGTCCAACAGGGGAATCGGTTGATCGTACACGAGAAAGGTTCCTTTCGCGTTATTCCAGGTCCTTATCTTCCGGCCAGTCCAGACAGCGCAGCACGCCCGGCTCAACCTCTTTGTAGCGCCAGCCGCTTTCGGGACAGAGCATGATGCCGTCCGCATCCGGCTTTGGCAGGCGGTGGCCGTGGCGGCTCATCCAGCCTGCGCGGTGGGCCGGCACGCCCATCATCAGCGCGTAGTCGGGCACATCCCCGCGCACGACCGCGCCTGCGGCGATGAACGCATAGCGCCCCAGCGTCGCGCCGCACACGATGGTCGCGTTCGCGCCGATGGTCGCGCCGCGGCGGACAACCGTGGGCGCGTACTGGCTGTGGCGGACGATCTGCGAGCGCGGGTTGGTCACGTTGGTGAACACGCACGATGGCCCGCAGAACACGTCGTCCTCCAGCTCCACGCCCGTGTAGAGCGAGACATTGTTCTGAATCTTGCAGTTGGCGCCGATCACCACGTCGTTCGCGACGAACACATTCTGGCCGAGGTTGCACCGCTCGCCGATGCGCGCATTTTTCATGATGTGGCAGAAGTGCCAGATTTTCGTCCCCGCGCCGATCTCGCACGGCTCGTCGACGTAAGAACTAGGATGGACATAGT
>CAZPTI010000185.1:0-9443 GCA_964588925.1 uncultured Anaerolineales bacterium
CAAGGTTGAGCCTGAGTTCATGGTCATGGAAGTGAACCCGGACGAGAAGAAGCTGGTCTCCTACGACGAGCGGGAGATCGAGTACGATCTGCTTGTGACAGTGCCGCTGAACAAGGGCGACGACGTCATCGGGCGGTCGGGCATGGACGCGGGCGATGGGTTGAACTACGTGCCGGTGGACAAGCATACGTTCCTCTCGCCCACCTACGACAACATCTTCGTGTTGGGCGACGCGGCGGCTGTGCCTACCTCAAAGGCCGGTTCCGTGGCGCATTTTGCGGTCGACATCTTCGCCGAGAATTTCCTCCAGCACATCGACGGGCTGGAGATGCGCCACAAGTTTGACGGCCACGCCAACTGCTTCATCGAGTCCGGTTTCGGCAAGGGCCTGCTGATCGACTTCAACTATGACATCGAGCCGCTGCCCGGCCGCTATCCGCTGCCCGGCGTCGGGCCGTTCAAGCTGCTCGAAGAGTCGGAGATGAACCACTGGGGCAAGATGATGTTCCGCTGGATGTACTGGAACATCCTGCTCAAGGGCGCGGAGCTGCCGCTGCCGGCCAAGATGAGCATGTCGGGGAAGTGGCGCTAGACCGGGAGGAGCCTGATGGACCAGACCATGACAGTGGAAATGGCGGGGCCTTCCCTGGCCGAACTCAATCGCAAGCTTGACCTGCTCACGGCGCAGGTGCAGTTCCTGACCGAACAGGCGCAGATCGCGGAGCGGCAGCGGCAGGAGCGCGCGGAGCTGACCGGCGACCTGATGCGGGTGGGCAATGAGGCGTTTGCGCTGGCCGTGGAGCAGTTCGAGGAAGTGCAGGAGTACGTGGACCTGGCCGATTTGCTGCGGTTGCTGAAGCGGCTGCTGCGAAACGGGCCAACGTTCGAGAAGCTGCTGGATCAACTCGAAAGCATGGCAGGGCTGGTGGAGACGGTCGGGCCGTTGAGCGACGAGGCGTTCGCAAAGGCGGTGGACGTGCTGCAAGTGGCGGAGCGCAAGGGCTATTTCGCGTTCGCCCGCGGCGGCATGAAGATCGCGGACAACGTCGTGACGTCGTTCACGGAGGAAGACGTGCAGAAGCTCGGCGACAACGTCGTGTTGATGCTGAACACGGTCAAGGACATGACGCAGCCGGAGATCCTCGGCCTGGTGCGGACGGTCGTGGCGCAGAGCGAGGTCGAGGTGGCGAAGCCGGTGAATACGTCGCTGCCTGCGCTGCTGGGGCAGATGCGCGATCCGAACGTGCGCCGCGGGCTGGCGCTGACCATGCGGCTCCTGAGCGTCGTAGGCGCGCAGGGCCAGAACGGCAAGTAACGGGCAACGGGTGACGTTGCCTGATCAACGGAAGTTCAAACTCAAGAAGGAGCAGATAGGATGGCTACTCGAACAATCGCCGGCGCGACGGTGCAGGTCAACGACGAAGGCTTTTTGACCAACCCGGCGGAATGGAACAAGGCCATTGCGGCCGAGATCGCGAAGGAAGAGGGGATTGCCTCGCTTACCGACGCGCACTGGAAGGTGATCGACTTCTGCCGCGGCGAGGCGAACAAGCTCGGCGGCAAGTCGCCCACGCTGCGCCAGATCACCGTGGGCACGGGCGTGCAGACCAAGGAGCTCTTCGGCCTCTTCCCGAAGGGGCCGGCGAAGAAGGTCGCCCGCATCGCGGGCCTGGGCAAGCCGGAAGGATGTGTATGATGGACGCCACACTCGTCGCACCCGAAATCACCGAACAGATCACGCCGGACGTCACCCCGGCCGCGCCAGCCGCGGAGGAGAAGAACCGCCACATCGCGTTCATCTGCTCCAAGGGCACGCTCGACATGGCCTACCCGGCGCTCGTGATGGGCTGGGCCGCGCTCGGCAACGGCATCGACGTGACGATCTTCTTCACGTTCTGGGGCATGGACATCATCAATAAGGCCCGCATCGACCATCTCGAGCTGGCCCCCGTCGCAAACACCAGCATGAAGATGAGCATGATGGGCGTGAACACCGGCAACCTGGGCATCCCGAATGCGCTCGGCGTGTTCCCCGGCATGACCGCGTTCGCCACGAACCTGATGAAGAAGAAGATCGCCGAGGTCGGCGCGCCGCCGGTGCGCGAGTATCTGCAAATGCTCGTCGACGGCGGGGCGAAGCTGTACGCGTGCAAGATGAGCGTGGACATGATGGGCCTCAGTATGGACAGCTTCGTCGAGGGCGTCGACTCCATCGTCACCGCTTCCGACTTCATGGATATGACGGAAGGCGCGCAGATTATCTTCATCTGATAGGGTCGGACCTGACAAGCTGGTGTCGCAGGCCCGCGAGTCGCTATGACTCGCGGGCTTTTTTGCTGCCTCAAACTGCGCTATAATCAGAATAAGTGCGGTAGAGGTTGTGATGATGGATAGAAAGCCTGTCGAGTATCTGGTAAGCGAAGACGGCACGCGGACGGGAGTGGTGCTGCGCTGGGAGGACTACGAAGCCCTCAGGGCGGGCGCGCAACATGACCCGGACGTGATTGTCGGGTTGAGCGAGGCGGAGCTGCGCGCATTGTCGAGCAGCCGGTTGGCGGTTGGATCGCAAGACCGGCTCGCCGACTTGCTCGACTTGAACCGCCAAGGACGCTTGAATGTGGATGAAGCGCGCGAGCTGGATGAACTTATCGAGTACATTGACCAAATGAACATCCTGAAAGCTCGAGCTGCGCTTACGCTTCAGAGACTCCAGGAGGAAAAGGGCACTTACGAATGAGGGCGGTTCCTGCCGCTTTAAGGGAGCGCATAGAGGTGCTGGACGAGCAGCGGTGCGCTTACTGTCGATCATGGCAAGAACTGGAACTCGTCCCATTTGAGATAGACCATATCGTGCCTGGCAGCGCCGGTGGGCCGACCGAAGAGAACAATCTGTGCCTTGCGTGTCCTTCCTGCAATCGCTTCAAGGCTGCCAGGCAATACGCCGTCGATCTCCTAACCGGCGAGATCGTTCCTTTGTTTCACCCTCGCAACCAACGGTGGTCCGAGCATTTTGAGTGGGCCCCGGGGACCCTCGAGGTAGTGGGCCGCACCCCGACCGGCCGCGCGACGCTAACGCTATTGCGCCTGAATCGTCCGCACTTCCTGCGCCTGCGCTATATGTGGGCCAGGTCGCGCGTCACGCCGTGGGCAGGACTCATTGATCTGGAGGAACAACCCTGATATGTTCGACCATCTCGACATCGCGCCCCCCGACCCCATCCTCGGCCTCGAAGAGGCGTTCAAGCGCGACCCCAACCCGGCGAAGATTAATCTTGCCGCGGGCGTGTATCGCGATGAGACGGGCAATACACCCGTTTTTCGCGCGGTGAAGCGCGCGGAGGCGGACATCCTTGAAACGGAGATCAGCAAGACGTATCTGGGCATAGTCGGCTTGCCGGAGTACACCGCGGCGGTGCAGCGCCTGGTGTTCGGGGCCGGGCATCCTGTCCTTGCCGAGAAGCGCGCGATAACGGTTCAAGCGCCCGGCGGCACCGCGGCCTTGCGGGTCGCGGCGGATTTGGTCAAGAAGGCCAGCCCCGACACCAAAATCTGGACGAGCAACCCGACCTGGCCGAACCATCCCCCGCTCTTCCGCGCGGCCGGTCTCACTGTCGAGACCTACCCGTACTTTGACGCCGCGAGCAACTGCGTCGACTTCGATGCGATGATGGGCGGATTGGAGCGCGTGGGGCAGGGGGATCTCGTGCTGCTGCACGGTAGTTGTCATAATCCGACGGGAGCAGACCTCGCGCCCGGCCAGTGGCAGCACGTTGCGGCGCTGCTCGAGCGGAGGGGCGCGGTTCCGCTGGTGGACTTCGCATATCAGGGGTTTGGCCGGGGGCTGGAAGAGGACGCGCAGGGCGTGCGCATTCTGATCGACCGCGTGCCGGAAGTGATCATTGCCACGTCCTACTCGAAGAACTTCGGCCTTTACAATGAGCGAACCGGCGCGCTGACCATCGTCTCGCGCTCCGCAGCGGTCGCCGAGGCGGTGATGAGCCAGGTCAAAATCGTCATCCGCCAGAACTACTCGAATCCGCCGGCGCATGGCGCGAAGATCGTCGCGACGATCCTGCAATCGCCCGAACTGGCTGCGGAGTGGGAGCTAGAGCTAGAGGCGGTGCGCAACCGGATTCATGAGCTGCGGCGGTTGCTGGTTGAGGGGCTGCACGCGCGCGGGGTGAATCGCGATTTCTCGTGCCTCGAAGATCAGAACGGCATGTTCTCGTATACGGGTCTGACGAAGGAGCAGGTCGCGCGGCTGAAGGCGGAACGCTCCATCTATATTGTCGACTCCGGGCGGATTAACGTTGCGGGGCTGACGACGAAGAACCTGCCTGTCGTCTGCGAGGCAGTTGCTTCCGTCTTATGAGCAGGTGCGAGTAGTAACGGCAGCGCAGAGTCCATATCGGAGGTGTAGTGGTGATGGATGCGAAGACAGGATGGCCTAAAGGCGTGGGCGCGCCGGCTCAGCGCGCGTTAGAATCAAACGGCGTGATGTGCCTTGACGATGTGACACGACTTAGTGAGCGAGAGTTGCTTGCGTTACACGGAGTGGGGCCGAAGGCTGTTGCGGTGATCAAGGCTGCGCTGCATGAGCAGGGGAAGATGTTGCGCGGCACAAGCTGAAGCGCAGTTGAGTTGAGACCTCCGGGGTTGCATCTGGTGAAGGATGAAACCCCGGAAGCTAGTTGTGGGAGATTAAACGCGCAAGATGGCCCCTTCGCTGCCCGAAGTCACCATCGTCTGATACCGCTTGAGCCAGCCGGTCAGTTCGCGCTGGACGGGCTGCCAGCCCGCCTTGCGGCACGCTAGTTCTTCGTCGGTTACTTCCACACACAGCGTCCGCGCCGGGATGTCGATGTCGATGATGTCGCCGTCCTGGACGAGCGCGATGGGGCCGCCGGCCGCGGCTTCGGGCGAGACGTGGCCGATGCTGGCCCCGCGCGTGGCGCCGCTGAAGCGCCCGTCGGTGATCAGCGCGACGGACGCGCCGAGGCCCATGCCCATGATGTTCGAGGTGGGCGCCAGCATTTCCTGCATCCCCGGCCCGCCCTTCGGCCCTTCGTAGCGGATCACCACCACGTCGCCCGGCTTAACTTTGCCGCCGAGGATGCCCGCGTTCGCCTCGTCGTGCGAGTCAAACACGACTGCCGGGCCGCGGTGGCGCATCATTTCGGGCAGCACGCCCGCGGTCTTGACCACCGCGCCGTCGGGGCAGAGGTTGCCGAAGAGGACGGTCAGGCCGCCGCGCTGGCTGTACGGGTTTTCCAGCGGACGGATGCACTGCTCGTCGAAGTTGGCCGCGCCGCGCACGTTTTCGGCCAGCGTCTTGCCGGTGACGGTCAGCGCGTCCGCGTGGAGGATGCCGGGCCGGCGCAGAAGCTCCGCGAGGATGGCGGAGATGCCACCCGCGCGGTCGACGTCCTCGATGTGATAGTGGGAGGAGGGCGCGACCTTGCAGATGTTCGGCACCCGCTCCGCGACCTCATTCAGCCGGGCGATTGGGTATTCGACGCCCGCCTCGCGCGCGAGCGCCAGCGTGTGCAGGACGGTGTTGGTCGAGCCGCCCATTGCCATATCGAGCGCGAAGGCGTTGTCGATGGCTTCCGCCGTGACGATGTCGCGCGGGCGGATGTCCTTCTCGATCAGCGTCATGATCTGGCGGCCCGCCGCGCAGGCAAGCTGCTCGCGGCGGGGGTCGACCGCGAGGACGGTGCCGTTGCCGGGGAGCGCCACGCCGAGGGCCTCGCACAGGCAGTTCATCGAGTTGGCCGTGAACATGCCGGAGCAGGAGCCGCACGTCGGGCAGGCCACCGTCTCCAGTTCGGTCAACTCCTCAATGGACACCTTGCCCGCCTTGTAGCCGCCGACGGCCTCGAAAACGTGCGCCAGGTCGACCGCCTTGCCCGCTGAGGTGACGCCCGCGCGCATGGGCCCGCCGCTGACGAAGATGGTCGGGATGTTGACGCGCATGGTCGCCATGAGCATGCCGGGGACGATCTTGTCGCAGTTGGGGATGCAGATCATGCCGTCGAAGAAGTGCGCGGAGATCATCGTTTCGACCGCATCCGCGATAATCTCGCGGCTGGGGAGGGAGTACTTCATGCCGAAGTGCCCCATCGCGATCCCGTCGTCGACGCCGATGGTGTGGAACATGAACGGCACGCCGCCCGCGTCTCGGACGGCCTTGCGGACGACCTCCCCGAACGCCTGCAAATGGACGTGACCGGGGACGATGTCGGTGTACGAGTTGGCGATGGCGATGAACGGCTTGTCGAAGTCCGCCTCGCTTTGAATGGCGCCGGTTGCGCGGAGCAACGCGCGGTGTGGCGCGCGCTCAAACCCCTTCTTAACCATATCAGAGCGCATCTATCCTCGAATCCTTTCCGCCACCGCGGAGCCCATCTCCGCGGTTGACAGGCACTTGCCGTCCGGCGTCATAATGTCGCGGCAGCGATAGCCCTCGGCCAGGACTTGCTCGACGGCCATTTCGACAGAGGCGGCTTCCTGGGGCAGGCCGAACGACCAGCGGAGCATCATGGCGCAGCTCAGGATGGTGGCGAGCGGATTGGCGATGCCCTTGCCGGCAATGTCGGGCGCGCTGCCGTGGATCGGCTCGTACAGCCCGATGCGGCGGCCGGCGCCGTTCGCCTCGGCCAGGGACGCGGAGGGCAACATGCCCATGCTGCCCGCCAGCATCGCGGCCTCGTCGGAGAGGATGTCGCCAAAGGTGTTCTCGGTGGCGATTACGTCGTAGTATCGCGGGTTGCGGACGAGGTACATGGCGCACGCGTCGGCCAGCACGTCCTCCAGCTCCACGTCGGGGTAGTCCGCGTGGACCTCGCGCGCGACCGTGCGCCAGAGGCGAGAGGAGGCGAGGACGTTGGCTTTGTCCGCGGACGCGACCTTGCCGCGGCGGCCGCGCGCCAGCTCGAACGCGACCCGCATCAGCCGCGCGACTTCACCCTCGGTATAGCGCATGGAGTCGACCGCCCAGCGGTCGGGCTGCTCGCCCCACTGCCCCTGCGGCTGGCCGAAATACGCGCCACCCGTTAGTTCGCGCACGATGATCATGTCGACCCCGCGCACGACTTCGGGCTTGAGCGTGGAGGCGTCGACGAGCGCGTCGTAGACCTTGACCGGGCGGAGGTTGGCAAAAAGGCCAAGCCCCGCGCGGAGGGCCAGCAGCCCTTGCTCCGGGCGGACGGCCGCGCGCGGGTCGCTCCACTTCGGCCCGCCGACCGCGCCGAGGAGGACCGCGTCGCTCGTCTTGCACTGTTCGAGCGTCTCTTCGGTCAGGGGCGCGCCGCGCTGGTCGATGGAGATGCCGCCGACGAGACAGTCGGTGTAGTGAAAGTGGTGGCCGAAAACGGCGGCAACCGCGTCGAGCGCCTTCACGCCCTCTGCGACAACATCCGGCCCGATGCCGTCGCCCGCCAGAACGGTAATGCTCGCTTGCATGGGAGCCTTTCTGTGTGCCTATGTAGCGCAAGTTGCCAACTTGCGCTACGACTCTGATAACAACGCGTATTCCATGCTGTCGGCCAGCGCCTGCCACGATGACTCGATGATGTTGGGGGAGCTGCCGACGGTGCTCCAGGCGCGATGGCCGTTGCGGGTGTCGATGATGACGCGGGTAGTTGCGGCGGTGGCCGCGTCGCCGTCGAGGATGCGCACCTTGTAGTCGGCGAGCGTGACGCCGGCCAGTTGCGGGTAGTGGGGCAGGAGCGCCTTGCGCAGCGCCTTGTCGAGCGCGTTGACCGGACCGTTGCCCTCGGCCGCAGTGTGCGCGATTTCGTCACCCACCTGCACCTTGACGCTGGCCTCGGCGAAGATGCCCCGCCCCTGCCGGTGCTCCACCACGACCATGAAGTCAAGCATCTGGAACGGGCGGCGATAGCCCGGCTTGAGACGATGGAGCATGAGCGCGACGGATGCCTCCGCGCCCTCGAAGTAGAAGCCGCGGTTCTCCAGCTCCTTGACCTGCGCCAGGACCTGCCGCACCTCTTCCTTGCCCGCGTCGACGCCGAACTCCTGCGCCTTGTAGATGAGATTGCCCCGGCCCGATAGCTCGCTGACCAGCACGCGGCGCTCGTTGCCGACGAGGGTTGGGTCGATGTGCTGATAGCTATGTTCGACCTTCATCACCGCCGCGACGTGGATGCCACCCTTGTGCGCGAACGCGCTGGCGCCCACGTAGGGCTGCCGCGGGTTGGGCGCGAGGTTGGCCGTTTCCGCGGCGAAGCGCGCCAGTTCGCTCAGGGTTTTGAGTTGCTCGTCGTCCACGCAGCGCGCGCCCATCTTAAGCTGGAGGTTGGGGATGAGCGCGCACAGGTTGCAGTTGCCGACGCGCTCTCCGATGCCGTTGAGAGTGCCCTGCACCTGCGTCGCGCCCGCGCGAACGCCGGCCAGCGCGTTCGCAACGGCCACGCCTGAGTCGTCGTGCGTGTGAATGCCAAGCTGGCTCTTTCCGCCTGCTACGGCGAGGTGCGCGCGGGTGCGGCCAACAACCTCCTCGACCTCCCACGGCATGGCGCCGCCGTTGGTGTCGCACAGGATGATCGCGTCCGCGCCGGCGTCCTGCGCCGCGACCACGCAGGCCAGCGCGTACGCCTCGTTGGCCTTGATCCCGTCGAAGAAGTGCTCCGCATCGTAGAACACTTCGCGGCCCTGCGACTTGAGATAGCGCACCGTGTCGCAGATCATGGCGAGATTCTCGTCGAGCGTGGTTTCGAGCACGTGATGGACGTGCAAATCCCAGCTTTTGCCGACGAGGGTCACGACGGGCGTTGCGGCGTCGAGCAGCAGCGCGACCTGCGAATCGGCCTCGCACGTCATCTTCGCGCGCCGCGTCGAACCGAACGCGGCGACTTTCGCCTGCTTAAGCGGCACGGATTTGATGCGCCGGAAGAAGTCCACGTCCTTCGCGTTCGATCCCGGCCAGCCGCCCTCGATGTAGTGGGCGCCGAAAGCATCCAATCGCTGCGCGATCTTGAGCTTGTCTTCCAACGAGAACGAGATGCCCTCGCCCTGCGCGCCGTCGCGCAGCGTCGTATCGTAGATGGTGACGGCGACGCTCATGGCGGGCCTAATTCTCGAACGCGGCTTGCACCGCTTCGTCGGCCGCGAGCCCGGTCGCCGTGTCATGCCACGGCTCCTGCCAGTAGAAGCGCGCGGGCTGTTCTGGCTGCGGCGGTTGCGCGTTGTAGACGGCCATCAGCGGGTTGGCGTCGACCTGCTGGTCGGTCTGGTCGGTGTTGTGCTGGTTTTTCATTTCTACCTTATCCATAGTCATCGTTTTGTCGAGTGCGCAAGTCAGAGTTGCCGCGGCCATCTCGAATAAGCGAATGCGGAGCGAATAAACGAATTGCCATGCGGCTGTATTCGCTTATTCGAGCATATTCGGTTATTCGAGATGGCCGCAGCTTGTCAAGCGCGCA
>CAZPTI010000186.1:0-2446 GCA_964588925.1 uncultured Anaerolineales bacterium
GCTCCAGCCTTTGCTCCGTGACCGGGTCCAGTCGGGACGCGGCCTCGTCCAGCACCACTAGCCCCGGTTCGCGCAGTAGAATGCGCGCAAAGGCGAGCAACTGCGCCTCTCCCGCCGACATACCGCCGCCCGGCGCCAGCGCCGTATCCAACCCCTGCGGCATCGCGGCCACCCACTCCAACAGGCCAAGGCTCTCCAGCGCAGCCTCGACGCGTTCAGTGGACACGGTCTCGTCAAAGAGGGTGATGTTATCGCGGACGGTCGCGGCGAATAGCTGCACGTCCTGCGTGACCAGGCCGACCCCTGCGCGCAGGGCATCCAGAGACATGTCGCGCGTGTCCACCCCGCCCAGCCGGATCGCGCCCGCGTCCGGGTCGTACAGCCGGAACAGCAGCCGCGTCAGCGTGGTTTTGCCACTGCCCGTTCTCCCCAGCACGCCGAGCGTCCGCCCCGCGGCCAGCGCAAAGCTCACCTCGCGCATGACAAGGCCGTCGTCTCCGATCCGCGCGTCGTCGCTGTCGCGATAGCGGAATGAGACGCGGTCAAATTCGACCTCCAACGGTCCCACTGGCAGGCGGCACGCGCCGCGGTCGACCACATCCGGCTTCAGCGCCAGCAGCTCGCTCACGCGGTTGACCCCTGCGGTGGCCTGCTGGAGTTGTTCGGCCACATCATGGAGCGCGTCGATGGGCGTCGCCAGCATGCCGATGTAGTAGACGATGAGGAACGCCGTGCCGATGCTGGCCTGTCCGTTCAGGTAGAGGGTCGCGCCGACTGCCAGCCCGAGGCCGTAGCCGACGATGAACAGGAAGTTGCTCACCACATGGCCGAGCGCGTTCGCCAGCCACCCTGCCCGCGCCTTGCGTAGCAGGTTGAGCATCAGCCCGGCCAGTCGCCGCTGGTGATGGCGTTCCGCGCCGATGCCGCGAATGTCCTCCGTGCCGGAAAACCGCTCCTCCAGAAAGCCCATCTGCTCGGCCCACGCCTCCCGCTCAGCGGTCCACGCGCGCACACCGATCTTGTTAACGAACACCAGCGCGACAATGACGACCGCGAGGTAACCCGTGAGCAAAGCGCCCACTAATTCGTTCTCCCTGTACAGGAGGACGAGGATCGCCAGCATCAGCAGCCCGTTCGCGATGAGCCGAACGAGCATTTCAGCGAAGAACTCGGCCAGGCTGGTGACATCCCCGTCGATGCGCTCGATCAGCTCGCCCGGCGTGTGCGCCTTGTGGAAGGGCATGTCGAGCTTGAGCAGGTGCGCGGCGAGGTCGCGCCGCAGGCGGTTCGTCGCGGCCCACCCCAGGCTGAGCCCCGCGTATGCGCTGGCAAGGCCAACGCCCCGGCCGAGCAACCCGACGAGCAGGTAGAGGATGCCCGCGGTGGTCAGGACGGACAGCGGCCCGCCCGCCTGCGCGGTGTCGAGGAACATGCGGACGATCTGCGGATTCACCAGCCGCAGGCCAATATCCGCGAGGATCAGAACCGCCACGAGCGCAATCCGCCCGCGCTGCGGCGCAAAGTACGCGCCGAGCAGGCGTCGCTGCGCGGCGAACGAGACAGACATAGACCCTCCAGGAGCCAGAACGACAAACAAAACGCCACGGACGCGGAGGACGCCCGTGGCGTTGGCGCGCAAAAGCGAACCGCGACGCCTGCTTACCGCAGCGTCTCAGTCCGCCTCATGCCGCGCAAATCGCTCGAACCAGACAGGCGCACCCCGCGGGGTTACGCAAGGCCCTCCGCGAGTTCCTTGCGGGATGAGGTGATGCGCTCTGCTAACATTGCTTTGCTCCTGGAATTGGATAGGCGCAAGTATAGCGCAAGACCTGACGGGTTTCAACCGCCACGAAGTGGCGCACCCGTCAGGTCTGTGGGTTCCCCCCTACGCGACCTTCGGCTCGGCCAGAAAATCCCACGCCAGCCCGACGCCGAGAAAGACAATCACGGTGAACAGCAGACCCTCGATTTGCAGCGGCTTGACGTCCGGCCCGAAAAGCGCCGGAATCAGGGTCGGCACAAGCGCGAACAGCACTACCACCGCATACAGCCCCACCGCCAGCCACCGCCCGTACCGCGCGAACCACCCGCGCCCCATCCCCGCCGTCCCGCGAATGAGGAACACCGTTGCGATAATGCCAAGCGCGCCGGCCACCACAAACACCAGCCGCCAGATAATCTTAATGTCGCCCGCAGTCTGCGCGCCCAGGCTCATCACGCCGGGAATCACGAACGCCAGGTGCACGCTGTACGCCATCCGCCGCCGCGCCGGGTTATTCACCCAGTCGTCGTGCCGCAACTGGAGCACGCCCCACCACAGGCCGAGCAGGGTAAAGCAAAACGTCGCCACGGTCTGATAAAACGCTTCCATCGGGACGCCTCCAGCAGTTGGTTCGTAGTAGGGTGCCGGGGTTCGTAGTAGGCGCTTTAGCGCCCGTCCTGCGCT
>CAZPTI010000186.1:2546-9378 GCA_964588925.1 uncultured Anaerolineales bacterium
CGCTACCGCGCGAACATCGCGCGCATCACATCCTCAACCGGCGTCGGCGGCACACCGAACGTCTCGCTCAGCCGCTCCATCTCGATCACGCTCTCGTATTGCTCGCCGCTAATCATGACCTGATCGATCCCCGGCGGCAGAAACGGGATCGGCTCGCCCGGCTGAACCAGGTTCACCTGCAACGGTCGCCCGATGACGCCGCTCGCCTTCGCGACGATGTCCTGCCACGACAGCGCCTCTGGCCCGCCGATGGGAATGCGCTTGTCCCGCGCCGACGGGTGGTCGACCGCGGCGACCGCATATCCGGCCACATCCCGCGTGGACACCAACGAATGCCGGTGCGACGCGGGCGCAACCAGTGTTACAGGCGCATTGTTCATCAGCGGCAGACCGAGCACCAGCCCCAGCCACACTTCCGCAAAGATGTCGGGCGCGAGGATCGTGTAGTGCATGCCGCTGTTGATCAGATACTCCTCCGTCTTGCTCTTGCCCGCAAAGAACGGGTTCGCGCTGTCCGGATCGTAGCCGAGGACGGAGACGAAGATGAAGTGATCGACGCCCGCGGCCTTCGCGGCGTCGATCAGATTCTTGTTGCCCTGCAACTCAATGCTCATCGGGTTATCGTCGCCGCCGCGCAGCGCCGAGTTCGCCGTCGTGATAACCGTCTCCACGCCCTGCACCGCCGCATCCAGCGACGCGCGGTCCTTCATGTCGCCATACACCGGCTGCGCGCCCGCGTCGATGAGCTTCTGCGGGCTGGTTGCCATGCCCTGCGCGGCCATTGCTTCCGCAGGCGAGTTGCGGCGCAGCAGGACGCGCACAGGTTTACCCTGCTGCAGCAGGCGGAGGGCAACGTCCCCTCCCAGGTTTCCGGTAGCGCCGACGACGAGGATCATGAGGAACTCCTTTCAGTACGAACGGACCAGTACGATGGTGCAGCGTAGCTTGCGCAGGGAAGGTAACACAGGTGGGGTGGGGTGTCAACGGAGGAATTGCGCGGGAATGCGGTTTAAGATTTTGCGCGCGTACTTTTTGGAACATGGAGACCGCGCATGCAAAAACTCAACTGCGCGTTTTTGGAAAACCCTTGACTTCCCATACGAACATATGTTATAGTCAGGATAGGAGGACAAAAAAGCTACTGCCCCGCCGACGTCCGTACAGTGAATAGGGGGAGTTATGTGACAAATCAGTCACAACTCGTTGCGCTATGTAGCGCAACGCGCGCCAGACGCAACAAACCGCAACAGGCGCGGGCGCAAGGCGCGCTACACCACCCCCGCCGCGCGCAACTCCGCCACGCGCGCCGCGTCGATCCCGATTTCGCGCAGCACCTCATCCGTGTGCTGCCCCAGCATCGGCGGCGGCAGGCGGTAGCTGATGGCGCCGTCCCGCATGTGCGGCGGGAAGCCGAGCGACCGCACCAGCCCGGCGACCGGGTGCTCCAGCTCCACGATGAAGTTCCGCGCGGCGATCTGCGGATCGGCCAGCGCCTCGCCGAGCAGGTAGATGGGCGCGCAGGGCACGTCGGCCGCGCGCAGCCGCTCCAGCCAGACGTCCTTGCCCGCGGTCGCGAACCGTTCGAGCAACATCGCCTGGACTTCGCTCCGATGGATATTGCGCTGCGGGTTGGTTGCGTAGCGCGGATCATCCCGCGCTTCCGGCGGAATGCCGACCGCGTCACACAGCCGCGACCAGATGCGGTCCGTCCCGCAGGCGATGATCAGCCACCCGTCCGCCGTCTCGAACGGCTGGTAGGGAGTGATGGTCGGGTGGATGTTGCCGAGCCGCGGGGGATTCTTGCCCGTCGCAAAGTAGCTGCCTGCCAGGTTGGTCAGCCACCCCATCTGCGATTCCAGGATCGCCGCATCGATGGCCTGCCCCTTGCCCGTCCGCTCGCGCTCGTACAGCGCCGCCAGGATGCCGACGAGCGCGTACAGGCCGACCGTCATGTCGGAGATGGGCACGGGGTAGCGCATGGGCTCGCCGTCCGGCTCGCCGGTCAGGCTCATGATGCCGCTCATGCCCTGCGAGAGGATGTCGTAGCCCGGCTGCCCGGCGCGCGGCCCGGTGTGCCCGAACGTGGTCACGCAGACGTGAATCAGGCGCGGGTTCCGCGCCAGGCACGCATTGGGGTCGATGCCGATTTTGCTCATCGACGAGGCGCGCGGCAGATTGTTGATGAAAATGTCTGCGCCGTCGATCAGCTTGAGGAGGATTTCTTGTCCGTCAGGACGACTGATGTCGAGCGACAGGCTGCGCTTGTTGCGGTTGGTGGACATAAAGTAGGCCGACTCGCCGTTGACGAACGGCGGCGCCCACCCGCGCGTCTGGTCGCCCACGCCGACCCGCTCGATCTTCACCACGTCCGCGCCCATGTCGCCCAGATACATGGTGCAGTACGGCCCGGCCAGCGCCTCGGTCATGTCGACAACGCGGATGCCGTCAAGCAATGTGTTCGTCATTGAAAACTCCTCTTTGCCGGGGTGAACCGGGCAACAGGATTACAGGATTTTTCAGGATTAACAGGATTCGGAACGAGAGCATCCTGTCAATCCTGAAAAATCCTGTAATCCTGTCGTCGCGAACGATGGAGCTAGGCGCGAGCCTGGCGTCGGCGAGCGTCTCGTTCGCGGCGTCGGTCCGAGATGGACGTCGCCGGCCCGTTCCGCAACACGTTGATCACCTCGGCCATGATGCACACGGCAATCTCCGCGGGCGTCCGCGCGCCAATGGCGATCCCGATGGGCGCATACACCCGGTCGAGCTTCTCCGCGGGGATGCCCATCTCTTCGACGAGAAGCTGGAACACCGCATCCACCCGCCGCTGCGAGCCGATCATGCCGATGTACCCGACCGGGCGATCGAGCACCTCCAGCAGGCACTCCACGTCGTGGCTGTGCCCACGCGTGACGAGGATCACGTAGGTGTCCTGATCCATCGGCAGGTCGCGCACCGTCTCGCGCAGCGGCCCGCTGATGCGCTTCCGCGCGGTGGGGAAGCGATCCGCGCTGACGAAGCCCGGCCGGTCGTCCAAGACGGTCACGGAGAAGTCGCACATGGCCGCGACCTGCGCCAGCGGCAAGGCGATGTGTCCCGCGCCGACGATGAGCATCTCGGCCGCGCGGCGCTGGACTTCGACAAACACGCTGGTGTCGTCGTACTTGAGCAGCCTGTGCTGCCGCCCGCGCAGCGCGGCGCGCGCATCTTCGATGACCTGCGCCTCTTGCTCGCCCAGCCCCAGCTCGCCGAGGGGCGGCCGGTCCAGCCAGATGACCGCGTTGCGCCCCGCCTGCGCGCCGCGCACCACCGTCGCCAGCGCGACCGGCTCGCGGTTCAGCATCGACTCGCGCAGCGCCTCGACCACATGCGCCGGTTTGTCGAGGAAGCCCGGCATCTCGTCCGGCGTGACGCGCTCGATGAACACGTCCATGATGCCGCCGCACACGCCGAGCGCCTGCATCGAAATGTCCTCGGTCAGGTCGACGCGCACCGTCTCCGCTGCGCCGGTTTGCAGCACGTCGAGCGCGGTGCGGATCACGTCCGCCTCGCCGCAGCCGCCGCCCACCGTGCCGACGTGCCTGCCGAGCGGGTGGATCAGCATTTTCGCGCCGACCTCGCGCGGCACCGACCCGCGCACGTCGATAATGGTGGCGACGGCAACGCTGTCGCCCTCGTCCAGGATGCGGGCGAGTTCGGCGTAGATGTTTTCCATATATGGCACCTTGTCAGTAGGACATATTTGCCACAGAGGACTCAGAGTTCTCAGAGCGCCTCTGCGCTCTCTGAGTCCTCTGTGGCAAGTCAGGCGTTTGCGAGCATCTCGGCGGCAGTCGAGACCGCGGCGTCCAGCGGGATGATGAGCTTCTCCGGCGAACTGCGCAGCTTGAACTCCGCGCCGCCCGCCTGGAGCGACCGTTTGCCCAGTGTAATACGCAAGGGCAGGCCGATCAAATCCGCGTCGGTGAACTTCACGCCGGGGCTTTCGTTGCGGTCGTCGAACAGGGTCGGCAGCCCGCGCGCTTCGAGCGCGTCATACAGCGCCGCGGCCTCGGCCTCCGCGCCCTGCATGAGCACCAGGTGGATCGCATACGGCGCGACGGCCGCGGGCAGCGCCAGCCCGGTCTCGTCGCCGTGGCGCTCGGCCGCCGCAGCCAGCGTCGCGCCGAAGTCGACCTCATGCAGCGCCATCAGCACGGGCTGGCTGCGCCCCGTCGAGTCGAGATGGACCGGCCACGTCTCCTTCAGCGGCCCGGGCGCGTAGCGCGCGGCGCGGCCGAGGATCGCGGCCGGGACAGCCGCCAGCGCCGCGCCGCACTGAGGGCAGCCGTCGCCCGCGTGCGCCGCGGCAATGTCGGCCACCAGCGAAGCGTTGTAGTCCCGCCCAACGTTGGTGTTCAGCAGGTGATAGCCCGCTTCGTTTGCGCCGGCAACCAGGTTGGGCGAGGCCGCGACGAGCGGATCGACCACGACGAACACGCGCTTCAGTCCCACCGGCGACGCATAGCCCGGCTCCGCGCCGGTCGCGCGGATTTCCGCCTCCGTTGCCGGGCGCACGCTGCTCGCGCCAAGCGCCAGCCGCAGCTTGCGCTCGCTCACGTCCATGTCGCCGCGCACCACGGCAAAGACAAATCGCTCCGTGTCGCCAGGGGCCGCGCCGACGGTTGCCATCAGAAAGACGGCCTTCGCCGTGCGCGATTCGGGCACGTTCAGCAGCGCGGCCAGCTCCGCGATGGTGGAGCAGTGGGGCGTCTCGACCTTTTCGAGGGGCAGCGCGTCTTCGGCAGGGGGCGCAGGGCGGGCGAATCCGGCCGCATCCTGGGTCGCCACGTATCCGCAGCCGTCGCACATCAGCAGCGTGTCCCCGCCGTCGGGGGTGAGGAACGCGTACGCGTGCCCCGCGTCCTTCGTCAGCCCGTCCTGCGCCGTGACCACGCGAACGCCGCACCGCTCGAACCCGGCCAGCAGCGCAGCCTGCTGCGCGGCGTAGTTCGCGTCAACCGCCGCCGGGTCGCCTGCCAGCGCAGCCCACAGCCGCCCCGGCCCGCCCGCCGCGTTGAGCGGCCCGCCGCGGCCCTGTCCGGCCGCGCGGGAGAAGGTGATCGCGGCGGTCAGCCGCGCGGGAAGCTGCCGGTAGGACTGCGCTTCGCTGCCGGCGAGGCTCCGCGCGGTCGCAGCCGCATCCGCGCCCGGCGGGAGAACCAGCGGAGAGTGCGCCAGCCCATCTACTGCCTCGAACGTTGCGGCGATCCGCGCAAGCGCGGCCTGGCCGAGCGGCAAGTAGACGTAACGCTGCCCGCGCTCTGCCCGCAGGTAGCCGCCGCGCAGCAGCAGCCGGTAGCCCGCGCCTTCCGCATCCGCCGGCGCCTCGCGCAGCGTCCGACCGAAAATCGCTGTCATCCGCATGGTCATTCTCCCCGTGGCGTGGTGGCTCTGGCATAGTCCTCCGGTGTGTCGAGGTCAGCCAGAATCGAGTCGGTGTCGACGTTCAGGTAAGTGAGCAAATCGTCACGAGATCGTAACGCGGCCCGTAAGCTTTCTGTTGTATTCATTATTTGCAGCCAGAACGAAGATGGTATTAGAATGGGGTGGCCAGCGCGCATCCGGTAACTCGGTATGACGACCCTTTGCCAGCCGGTGCGCTCACCCTCCGCAGTCACCGCCTCGACCGTCGCCAGCTCCATGTGGGGCTGGTCGCCGAGGCACAGCAACGCCGCCACAAGGGGTGGCGCGCCATCGACGCCAGGCGCATGCGCAGGAGCATGGTGCGCCGCAATGTCGCCCAAACCGGTCTGAATCGAGCTTAGCATCCCACCGGCTTCGTAGCGCGGGTTGCGCACGCAGCGCGCCGCGGTATGCGCCAGCCGCGCCTCGACTTCCGCGGCCCGATGCCCGGTCACGACGACGATCTCGGCGAGTCGCGCCGCGGTCAGCGTGGCGACAACGTTCTCGATGACCGTGCTGTCGCGCCAGGGCAGGGTGAGTTTGAAGGCGCCCATCCGGCGTGATAAGCCTGCGGCAACTATTACTGCGGCAATGTTGTAGCGCACTATATTTGATGCCCGCATCTTGTGGTGTTTGCCAGATACTATACCACGCGCAGTGGTAGCCCGCCAACAGCACTTGCGCACCCGCGCGAGGTATGCTAAAGTGACAATTGTCGTTCTTCCGCCTCAGTAGGAGCTGGCATGCCGGAGTCACAACGGCCCACTACTGGACGAGTTCCCGTTCGACGGCTCTATGAACCCCAGGGCCGCCGGGGAATGCCTGTCCCCCGCGAACGACTTGACGAGCTTCTCCTTGAACTAATTCTGATCGACACGGTTGCTCGATTGAAGCCGGAGCGCGGGCCGGTCGCCGAGCGGCTGGTTGAGCGCGTCTTCCCGCCGGCGGACTATCTGCGCGTCATCGAGTATTACGACGAGCTGTCGGGCGACGATGACGACGACACGCAGCTTGTGCCGATCTGGTTCCTGCGCGCAGCGTGCAAGGATAGCGGGTGGAAGACGAAGATGCTGCGCTATTTTACCCACGTAGTTGGTTTGGGGCAACCGCTGGGGGACGAGGGGGTCGCGGAACTGGCGAGGCTGGCTGATGCGATGGGCGCGCGGCTGGAGTGCCAGGTATTGTGTCTGGCGCTGTACGATAAGGACCCGTTCGCGGAGTAAACCTACAACAAGGACGGACCCGCGCAGCCATCTCGAATAAACGAATCGGGGTCGAATAATCGAATGGCGGTGTGCGCACTCGGTTATTCGACCCCGAGTCGTTTATTCGAGATGGCTGCGCGGGTCCGTCCGTGGTGTAGGTTTACTCCGCGAACGGGTCCGTA
>CAZPTI010000187.1:0-9357 GCA_964588925.1 uncultured Anaerolineales bacterium
CTACGAAAACATCCGCTACGGCCGCCTCGACGCGAGCGACGAGGAAGTGATCCGCGCAGCGGAGATCGCGGACGCGGATCACTTTATCCGGCAGTTGCCGCGGGGGGACCAGACGATGCTCTCCGAGCGCGCGAGCAACCTGAGCCAGGGCCAGCGCCAGCTTCTCGCCATCGCCCGCGCGGTGCTCGCCGACGCCCCCATCCTCATCCTCGACGAGGCGACGAGCAGCGTGGACACGCGCACCGAGGCGCGCATCCAGGCCGCGCTCCTCCGCCTGATGCAGGGCCGCACCAGCTTCGTCATCGCGCACCGCCTGAGCACAATCCGCGACGCAGACAAGGTCCTCGTGATCGACAACGGGGAAATCGTGGAGGAAGGCACCCACGCCGAGCTACTGGCGCGGCGCGGCTTCTTCCATCACCTGTACGTGAGCCAGTTCAAGGGGTTGGCGATTTAGGTTCGTAGTGGGCGTTGAAGCGCCTCGCCGCGCAACCAGCTCACGCGCCACGCTGATCGCAAACGGCGCGTAAGTCACCGCAACAATCAGCGCCGCGCTCGCCGTGCGCGAGAGCGGCTCGCTTGCCAGCCCTGCGGCAAACCCGGCCACCGCATTCCCCGCCAGCGCGCCGAACCCCAGCCACGGGAGCAGCCGCCGCGCGAGCGCAGAGTCGGGCAGCAGGGCCGCAGGCGCCAGCGCCCACACCACATACCAGTGCTGGAACCAGAAGCTGCCCACCAGGAGATACAGCAACGCCACCGCTGCGAGGGTGCGCCACAGCAGCCGGTCGTCGCCCCGTCGCGGCGCAGGCCGCATCTTCCAACGCGCGGGGCGAAAGTCAAGCAGCCAGGGCGTCAGTCCCGCGCCCCCGATCAGGAAGAGGCCGTTCGCCACCCCGATCACCAGCCGCCGCGACGCTTCCCACGTCCATTTGAGATCGTAATAGAGGTAGGAGTAGAGGATGCGCGCGGGCGAGTTGGCGAGCGCCTCCGCGCGCTCGGCCAGCATTCGCGGCAGGCTCGCCCAGCCGCCGAACGGCGCGTACAGCAAGAAGGACAGCCCGACGCCGAGGCCCGCGCCGGCCGCGACCAGCCCCACCCCGCGGCGCCACCCTACCTGCCTCACCAGCCACAGGGCAACCGCGGGCGCGGCGATCAACACCGTCAGCTTGACGTGCGCGGCGAGCGCGAGGACGAGCAGCGCGGGCAGCCACCGCCGCCGCTGGAGCAGCCACAGAGAGAGCAGCAGGAGCGCGATCATCAGCGCGTCGTTGTGCGCCCCCACCGCGGACGACACGAGCAGCAGGGGGCTCCACAGCCACGCGGCCAGCGCGGCCGCGGTCCACTGCGGCCGGCTGCGGCGCACCATCGACGCGATCAGCGCGGCCGACGCGCCGGTCAGCGCGACCGCCAGCAGCCGGTACGCGGTGAGGTACGCGATCAGGTTGCCACACCCGCGCGACGAGCGCGGGCAGTCCTGTCCCGCCGCCCACGCGTCCGCCGCAACGAGCGCGGCGCGCGTGGCCGTCGCCACCCCCGCGCTGACCCCCTCCCACAGCGGCCCGTACGCGTCCACGTGCTTGTGCCACGCCACGTAGCGGAAGAAGGCCGCTCGGCGATGCTCGTCCGGCGTCTCGATCAGCGGATTCGCCCCCGACTCGGCCATCATGCGCCCGCGAAAGACGTAATCGAAGATGTCGTGCGATTCGCCGGAGGCAGCCGCGGTCATCAGAATACCGGAGCAGAGCAGCCACGTCGCGAGCAGGACGGCGAGTCGCATGCGCGTCAGGCCGGGCGCGCGCAGCAGCACGCGGAGCGCCAGCAGTTGGAGGACGGTCAACCCCAGGTACAGGCCGAGGTGCAGCGCGAGGCCGGCCCACGTCGGCGGGACGAGCTGGGCCCACCCCGCGCGCGGGTTAACCAGGCTCCCGGCCAGTGGATAGCGCGCCGCGAACGCCGCGCACAGCGCGACGCAGCCCAGTCCGAGCAGCGCAAGGCGCAGATCCCCGCGCCGCGCGGCGGCCCGCAGCCGAGGCGCGGCCGTCACCTACGTCAGGCTCCGCAACGCACGCGCGAACTTGCTCCCTCGCGCCGCAGCCGCGGTCAGCCGGGGCCGCAGGAACGCGTCCACGCCGGCCCATCGGCCCGGCGCCGCGCCGAGCAGCGCGATGGAGAGCAGGACGATGCTGCCGTACGCCCACTCCCACTCGTAGGGCCGCGGGATGTTCGCCAGCCCCACCCATAGCTGCGCGCTGATGCCGATCGCCACCAGCGCGCCCAGCCGCGTGAACAGGCCGATGAACATCGACAGGAAGATCCAGAACTCGGCCAGCCACACGAGCCAGCCGAAGACGCGGATGTTCGGGATGATGACGTTGTCGAGCAGGAGCGCATTGGCCTGCGCCAGCGGCTTGATGTTCACGCCGAAATCAGGCCCGCCCGCCGCGCGCATGTCAGCGATCAGCACGCGGCGATCCTGCTGCGCAAACACCGACTCCAGCCCCATCCAGTAGCACAGTCCGCTCGATCCGTTCGCGTTCCAGTGATTCGTCGCCGCGGGCACGGGGAAAGCGAAGTCGTTGGCGCAGCCGAAGCGCGGGGGCAGCTTCCACCAGAGTTGCGTAAAGAAGAGGTAGGCCAGGCCGAGCCGGGCGAGCAGCATGCAGATGCGGTACAGTCGGGAATCGCCGCGCGGCGCGGCCGGGCCGGGCTGGATCATCGGAGGCTCCCTTCAAGCTCAAACACCAGGTGTTGCAAATAGCCGCGGGTGCGGGCTGCGACGGTCGGCGGCGCACCAGCCAACTCCTGCGCCAGTCGGCGCAGGTCCGCGAGCTCGTCCACGTCGAACCAGGGCGGCAGCAGCGCAACGCGCAGCCCGTCCGCCGCGGCCAGCGCCAGCGTATCGGCCAGCACGGTCGGCGTGCTCATCTTCACGTCGCGCAGCAGCCGCGGCACAGGCCGGCTCGCGCCGATAAGATAGTAGCCGCCGTCGTCGCAGGGGCCGAAGACGACCTCCGCGCCGCGGGCCAGCGCATCAAACGCCGCGGCCAGATGCTCGACCGGTAAGGACGGCCCGTCGCTGTTTACCACGACGACGCGGCGATAGCCGCGGCCGAGGAGCGCGGTCAGCGCGTTGTCGAGCCGCTCGCCCAGCGACGCGCCCCGCTGGAGGGTCAGGCTGAAGTCGGGCGCCAGCGCCGCGAAGTAGGGTTCGCTGCCCGACGGCAGGTAGAGGATGCCCCGGTCCACCCCCGGCACGCGCCGCGCCACGTCAAGCGTATCGGCCAGCAGGCACTCGTACAGCCCCGCAGCCGTCGCTGGCGTGAGGGGCGGGGTGAGCCGGGTCTTGGTCTGCCCGGCCGCGGGCTGCTTGGCAATCACCAGGAGCGCGTTCGCGGCGGTCGGGGCTGCCTCCGCCATCGGCTACCAGCTTAACGTCTGCGCGCCATTGACGAGCGCCTCGACCGCCGCAGCCGCGCCGACAAGCTGCGCGCCCGGCACGAGTTGCTCCGGCCCGATGCTGCGGGGCTTGGCGCACGCGCCACACACCCACAACTGCCCGCCGTTGTCCACGAACTTCTGAATCAGCTCCTCCAGCGGCGCAAAACCGTTCGCCTGCAACCCCGCCGCATACCCGCGCGTCGCGCACCACACCCCGTCGACCGTCAACAGCATCGTCACGTCCTGCCCCGCGGTCAACCCCGCGTTCGCCACCACGAAAGCCAGCGTCGCGCGCTCGACATCGTCCTTGCCGCGCGTATTATGCAACATCACCTTGCCCACTGTTTGCGCCTTCCTGCCGGCCTACTTCCGCCGGACGAGATAATAGGGTCCCTGTTGGTCCACCAGTTGATGCCCGCTCATGCGGCTCCACGCGGCCAGGTCCACCGCCACGCTCGGGTCGGTGGCATGGATCGCCAGCGTCTCGCCCGGCGGCATCTTGCGCACCAGGCCCGCGATCGTCTCCAGCGGCCCTTCGCCGCACCCCTTGTTGCCCGCATCGTAGAAGTGGTCCGCGACGAAGGGCATACTGGCGGGATCAGCCGCAGCCGCCTTCTGGGCCTGCTCCGCCGCAAGGGCGGCCGCCTGCTCCGTCCCCGTCCACACAATCAATGACGTTTCCGTGCGTCGAACGCCCACGGCGTTCCCGATGCCGGTCGTCACTCAGTCGCCGAGCGCCCCCAGGTCCGGGCTTTCGACCAGCGCGACGAGGTCCCACCGCCCGGTCACGCCGTAGACCTCCCGGATCACGGAGCTGGCAAGCTTCAACCCGCTCAACTCGCCGATCAGTTCCGGCACGCGCGACGGCTCGGCCTCGATAAAGACAAACGCTCGAATCATGAAGGGTCCTTTCTCGCTTACAATTCAGCCCCCCACGGGGGCCAACCCTCACCCTCACCGGAAGGTGAACTGCGGCGCGTGCCCCGAGCGCGCCATCTCGTCAAGCTGCGCCTGCACGCTGCCGACTGCATCGGCCAAGGGGAAGAGCCGCCGGCTGACCTGCATGTCCGCATCGGTGGACAGCGGATGCCAGAAGATGCCGTCGACGCTGGCCGTCACCTCCGGCGTCATGTTCGCCATCGTCAGCGCCAGCCCCTGCTTCGAGTAACCCCGCTTCGCCAGCGGCCGGACGAAGTGGCGCTCGTCGGGGATGCCCATGCTGCGGTGCAGCGCGCAAATCTCGTCGATATGCCCCGCATTGGCGTCCGTCTCGGTCGTGCTCAACTCGACCCGCACGCCCGCCGCGGTCAGCAGGCGGATGCCCTCGACCGCCTTCTCCCACGAGCCGGCCCCGCGGAGCGCGTCGTGCTGCGTCGCAGTTGCGCCGTCCAGGCTGATCTGCGCGGAAAGGTTCGGGCCGTTGATCGCCAGCAGCCGTTCGAGCCGCGGCCCGCGCAGCAACATTCCGTTCGTCAGCACGGTGGTGCGGACGCGCGCCGCACTGTATGCCAGCATCTCGTAGATGTCGGGCAGGATGAACGGCTCGCCGCCGGTGAAGAACACCTGCTGGAACCCGAGCGCCTCGGCTTCGTCCACGAGCCGCTTCGCGTTTGCCGGCCCAATGGCGCGTCGCGACGCGTTCGGGCTGGAGCGCGCCACGCAGTACGAGCAGCGCAGGTTGCAGTCGAAGTTGGTGTAAATCCACAGCTTCCAGGGGAACGTGGTCGCGCATCCGTCCCGCCTGCGGTCAACCAGGGTCGAATCCATGCTACAGGCTCCAGAAGACGCCGCAACCGGCGCACGAAGGGTTCGGGTCCGCGCTCAGCAGCCGTGTGCGGAAGCGGCCGTACGCCGCATCGTTCCAAAGCTCGGCAAACGGCCGCTCGAACAGGTTGCCGAGGACCAACGAATCGTAATCCGCGGTGGAGAAGGGCGAAATGCAGCAGGGCAGGCAGTTGCCGTTCGCCGTGACATAGGCGGTGGTCCACGGCCGCATGCACGCGCGCCAGGGCGCATGCTCTGCGGAGTGCTGCGCCAGCAGGCTGCCGCGCAGGTCACGCGCGCCTGAAGCATGGAACGCCACGCCGAGCGTCGCGCTCAACGCCTCGCACTCCGCGATGATTGCCTCCTGGCGGGTCAGCGCGGAGTCGTAGATGGCAAGTTCTTCACGCGCCATGCCGTACTGCGCGGCGGGCTTCGTCGCAAAATAGACCATGCGCTGGAGGTACACCTCCGGCACGCCAACCTGCGCGGCCAGCCGCACCAGCTCGGGCAGCTCCGCGATGTTCTCCGCGGTCGCCACCCACCAGATCGAAATTTGGGGCGTCGCTGCGCCGAGCCGCGCTTTCGTTTCGACCAGCCCGCGCAGCCCCTTGAGCACCTTCGGCAGCGCGTCCGCGCCGCGGATGCGCGCATAGGTGCCGCGCGTCGCGCCGTCGATGGAGCAGCGGTACTGGTCCAGCCCGCTGCGGACAAGCGCCTCCTGCCACGCGGGGGTCAGCAGCGCGGCGTTGGAATTGAACAGCGCCTCGACCCTGCGGCCCTTGAGGTAGGCGATGATGCGCGGCAGGTCGCGGTTGAGCAGCGGCTCGCCGATCCCGTGCAGCGCGCAGCGTTGAAGCGCGGGAAACTGCTCGGCTATCGAGACGAATTCATCATAGGTGAGGGTTTTCAGCGGCTCGCGGTCGAAGTAGGTGCGGGGGCACGTTTCGCAGCGTAAGTTGCACCGGTTCGTCACCTCAATATAGACCATGCGCGGCGCAGCCTCGATTGTCGAGCCACGGGTCATGCCGTCGGGCAGCCGGTACGCGTCTGGCAGGAAGGTCTGTTCGGGCACGACCGGCATGGGCCGAGCGGAGGCCGCCTCGGCGAACAGAGGGATCGGTTCAAGCATGGGAGCACCGTTCGCAGTCAAATTTCGGATGCCTGGAGCGGCGCTGCTGCGGGCATTGGGGGAGCGGCAGAAACAGCGTTATATTACCACATGCGAGGACAAGCCGTGTCTTACGGATGTCTTACGACTTGCGCTCGCCAGCGCCGGGCTGGCCGCCCTGCGAGGCGTTGTCGCTCAATCCAGTCCTCGGAGGCCGTATGCTCAACCCCCTCACCCCGCGCCGCTTCCTCACTGGCCTGACACGCATCCTCCGCGGCCGGCCGCAGACGCCGCCCGCGCTCGGGGGCAACGCACTCCTCGCCACGTTGCTCACCCGCCGCAGCGTCCGCTCCTTCGCGCCCGATCCTATCCCCGATGACGTTTTCGCGGCGATCCTCGAAGCGGGCCGCCTTGCGCCGTCCACGGTCAACCTCCAGACGTGGAGCTTCGCCGTCTTCACCGCGGCCGAATGGGGCGAGAAGTTCGGGCGCCCGCTGCCGTTCAAGGCGGCGCGCGGCGTCATCATCCTCGCCGACACTCACCGCGCCCGCGCGGTCCTCGACGTCTTCCCCCGCAGCCCGCTCGTGGAATACACGGTCGGCGTAATGAACGCGTCGCTCGCCGCAATGGCGATGAACGTGGCCGCGGAGGCGCTCGGTGTGAGTTCGGTCATGCTGAGCGAGACGGGGCGGACGGGCCTGCTCGACGCGGGTTATCTCGCCGAACAACTCGCGCTCCCTGCGGGCGTCACGCCACTCATGACTATCGTTTTCGGCTACGCGCGGCCCGGTCTTCGTCCCATGCCGCCGAAGCTGCCACTGGAAACGGTCGCGTTTACGGGCAGCTATCGCGAGGCGGACAAGCAAGTTATGGCCGAGTGGCTCGATGCGATGATGGCCGGTTACGCGGCGAGCAACCTCGGCTCGTCGCTGAACAACCAGTTGGACGTCTACAAGAGCAAGATCGGGCAGGCGGAGGCGGATTTGCGGCGGCTGGTTCTGGGTGAAGATGGCGCGCGTTCGCTGTCGCTGGTCACGCTCGTTGTGCGCGACTACGATGAGGCCATCGCCTTCTTCACCGGCGCGCTCGGCTTCGCGCTGCTGGAGGATGCGCCGCTGGGCGACGGCAAGCGGTGGGTGCGCGTGGCGCCGCGCGATGGGGGTTGCGCGCTGTTACTCGCCCGCGCGGCCACGCCCGCCCAGGAAGCCACCACTGGCAACCAGACCGGCGGACACCCGCGATGCAATCGCGCATGTGCCCCATAACCTTCTTCCCTCTGCTACGTTTAATCCGTTGCTAGAAACGCTCTTGCGCCATCACCGTTCCGCCCTTGACCCTCAATGTCTGCCAGCTTCTAGCGCGCCCCTATGCGAAAGGAGTCAGGCCATGAACCTCAAGCGTTGGACCATCGTCGCCCTCGTCGCGCTCCTCACCCTCACCGGCGCGGCCGCCGTCTTCGCCAGCCGCGATGCAGGCAACAACCCCGCGCCGCAACAGCAAGGCACGGCCGGCCAGTACCTGTTCGTCTACTCCGCCAAGTTCGTCTGCGGCTACCAGCCGCCACTCGTCGACCAGCCCGGCGCGCCCTCTCGCGGCGAGCCGCAGGTCAAGCCGGGCAACTACGCCACCGAGATCAACATCCACAACTATCAGTTCAAGATCGCGCCCCTGCGCAAGAAGGTCGCGCTGCTCGTCCAGCCGACCGTCGACGGCAAGGACGCGAAGGTCTTCCGCGAGCCGCAGACGAACGGCCCGCTCACCAACGCGGCCGGCGGCATCCGCTGGGAGTCGCTCGAGCTGCGCGAGGATTTCGTCACGCTCGACGACTGCAACAAGTTCTGGCAGTGGACCTACCCGCAGAACGCCCCGCCCAGCCCGTTCCCGCTCATGATCGGCTACCTCGTCATCTACAGCCCCATCGACCTCGACGTGGACGCGGTCTACACCGCGGCCGCGCCAGGATCGCCGGGGAAGGAGTCGCAGAGCGTCTCGATCGACGTGGAGCGGGTGCCGGGCAAGCGCGTCTTCGTGCCCGCCGGCGCATTGCAGTAGGCGGAGGCAGCCATGAACCGCCTCCTTCGCCTTGCCGCGGGGCCGCCGCGGCGCCCCCGGCGCACGCGCCGCCTCCTCTTCGCGCTGCTGGCATTGATGATGCTTACGCCGGTCGTCACGGCCGCGCCGGCAAGCGCGCCTGCGACCGCCACCCGTGAGCCATACTGCTTCAGTTGGGACTTCCTCAACAACACCGGCGCGGATGCGGACGGATTGACGGTCAGCCTCGACGCGGTGCGCGCGGTGTCCAGCGTTTACGCGGGCAGCGACAACCCCTTCGGCGCGGCGCTGCCCTCCAGCGGGTACGACCCGACCGCCGACGCCTACCGGCTCGACTTCGGCGGCGGCCCCGCGCCGGACGCAATGCCCGTGCGCCTCGGCGCGTGCCTTGACCGCGCGGCGCTGCTGCTCAGCCCGAAGGCTGCTGCGCCGTTCGAGTGGCGCGTGGGCGGGCAGCCGGCCGCGCCTGCTCCGCTCTTCCTCGGCGCGGTCTGGGCGCGCCAGGGGGACGGCGGGCTCAAGGCAACGCTGCGCAACGACGGGAAGGCAACGCTCGTCGTCCTCTCGGCGAGCCTCGTCCGCCTCGACACGCCCCTGGCGCTCGACGACCTCAACGGCGACACGCTGGCGCTCCAGCCCGCGCTCGCCGCGCTCGACGATCCGTTTGCGCTGGCTGCGGGCGGATCCAAATCGTTCGATCTGCCGAAGAACCTGGTGGGGAGCCTGTCCGGCGGGGCCATCGCGTTGCAGGTGGAGTTTGCGACAGAGGATGACCTGGGAAACGTCGCCCACCTGTATGCGCAACTGCTCGATGCGCAGCGGACCCATCTGCCGCTGACGCAGCGTTAGCGCGAAAGACCCGTCGGGTTTCGGGAACCCGACGGGTCTCACTCGCAACGATTTAGTAGTTCTGCCCGAGCCCCTGCCCGAACATCCCCCGTCCCTGCCCGCGCATGCCGCCGCCCATCATCCCGCGGCCGCCCATCGGGCCGGTC
>CAZPTI010000188.1:0-9253 GCA_964588925.1 uncultured Anaerolineales bacterium
GGCTGCATCATCACAAATCCGGCCGGCCAGTACAGCTTCACGAACCTGGCGCCCGGCAACTACACCGTCACCGAAACTGACCCGGCGGGCTACAACAGCACGGGCGATGCCGATGGCAACGGCAACGGGTTCAATACGATTGCGGTCAACGTGCCTTCGGGCGTGACCGTCACCGAACGCAACTTCTTCGACTATGCGCCGGTCGGGACGCCTTCGATTAGTGTTCTCAAGACGCTGAAGAATACGCCCGCCTCCGTGCGCGTGGGCCAGAAGATTACCTACAACATCGCGATCCAGAATACGGGCAACGTAGCGATCACGGTGCTGCCGCTGGTAGACACCTACAACACGACGTTCCTGACCTACGGTTACGGCAGTTCGTTTGCTACGCCCGCGTCGGACGACAACGTCAACGACGGGACGATCAACTGGACTGACCTGACGGTCGGCCTTGGAGACCTTGGCCCCGGCCAGACCTTCAACGTGGAGGTTGTCTTCACTGCCCGCGAGGACACGACAACGTATCCGGGTGGCAAGGCGGACAACACGGCGACCGTGCAGGGCGCGCTGGCCGAATCGCAGCAAGTGCCGACGCAGCAGGACACTGAGCTGATCGAGATCCTCAAGACGACCGGCGTGACGCTGGTCGGGTTCGGGGCGAGCCGGGCCGGCGACGGGATTGAACTCAGGTGGGAGACCGCCGACGAAACCGCAGTGCTTGGCTTCAATGTCTTGAAGCAGACTGCCGGCGGCGCGTTCGAAGCGATCAACGCGGAGTTGATCCTGGCTCAACATGCCGGCCAGTCTGTCGGCGCAGCGTACAGCTTCGCCGACACAGCCCCGGCCGGAACCTACCGCCTCGAAGTTGTCAAGCTTGACGGCAGCATTGAGGCGTATGGCGACGTGACTGTCGCGCCGAGACGCTAGCGCGAGATTGCCTAGCCGCGTGCCAGGCACTTACGAAGTGCCTGGCGCGTGTGGCGGATCTCATCGCCTTGGGTTCGGTTTGGTGCGCATCATCCGGGCAACTGTAAGTGGAGGATTCATGTCTCGTCGCCCTCACCAGCTAACTACGATGACCAGATACAGCTTGCTCACGGGGCTGGTCATCATCTTCCTTTTGGCGCTCGCAGGCGCCACCTTCGCCGCGTTCGACGGCCCGCACTCCGTCGCGGATGTGCGGCTTATTGACCGCGCGCTTTCCCCGTTCGGCAAATCGACCCTCGGTGACCGCATCTGGCACGACCTGGACGGCGACGGCCTGCAAGACGCGGGCGAGCCTGGCATCAACGACGTGGTGGTGAATCTGTACATTGACGATGGCGACGGCGTCTGGGAGCCGGGCGTCGATGTCTTTGTCGACTCGAAGACCACCGCAAACGATCCGGTAAACAGCCAACCCGGGTGGTACCAGTTCACCGGCCTGACCGGAGACGGCACGACTTACTGGGTGGTGGTCGATCCAATCAACTTCGATCCTGGCAAGCCGCTGGAGGGGTACGTCAACACGAACCCCGACGGTTCGCTACCCCAGGCGAATCTGCACCGCGCTGACCTGACCGATCCGGTCGAGGACTACATCGACGCGGACTTCGGCTACGCAAAGGCCTCGATCCTCGTCGAGAAGACGCCCGATTTGCAGTACGCCGTGCTCAACCAAACGGTGACGTTCACCATTAAGGTGACAAATACGGGCGAGGTTCCGCTGTCGGGGGTCACTGTGGCCGATCCGCTGGCGGCGGACTGCGTTCGCACTGCGGGGCAGATTCCGATCCTCTATCCTGCGCCCGGCACGCCAAACTCGTATCAATACACCTGCACCAGGCAGGTGTCCCAGGACTTCACCAACGTTGCCACCGCGACAGGACAACCGTCCAAGCCGGACGGGCAGCCGCTTCCCGGCGTGGGCACTGTTACCGATAACGACGACGCGGTGGTCGACCTGATCAACCCGTCAATCCTGGTCGAGAAGACCCCTGAGCTCCAATACGTGGTTGTCGGGCAGACCGCGACGTTTACAATCAAGGTGACGAACACCGGCGACGTGGCGTTATCGGGCATCTCGGTGAGCGATCCTCTGGCAACGAACTGCAGCCGCAGCGCGGGCCAAATCCCCACCTTGTTCCCGACCCCCGGCACGCCCAACTCGTTCCAGTACACCTGCACGGTCACTGTGACCGGCGACTTCACCAACGTGGCAAACGCCAGCGGCCAGCCGTCGGATTCCAACGGCCAGCCGCTGCCCGGCACTGACCCGGTCACGGACGACGACACGGCCGTCGTGGATTCGATCAACCCGTCGATTCTGATTGAGAAGACGCCGGACTTGCAGTATGTGGTTGTGGGTCAGATGGCAACCTTCACAATTAAGGTAACTAACACGGGCAACGTGGCGTTGTCGGGTATCACGGTGAGCGATGCGCTGTCACCTGACTGCGCGCGCACCGCCGGTCAGATTCCGACGCTGCTGCCCTCTCCGAGCGCACCCAACTCGTTCCAATACACCTGTACGGCCACCATCAACGGCGACCTCACGAACGTGGCGCAGACGAGCGGCCAGCCTTCGGACCCCAACGGCCAGCCGCTGCCGGGGACCAACCCAGTGACGGACGATGACAACGCAGTGGTGGATGCGATCAATCCGGGCATTATGATCGAGAAGACGCCCGACCTGCAGTATGCGCTGTCCGGTCAAACGGTGACGTTCAATATCAAGGTGACGAACACCGGCGACGTGGCACTGTCGGGCATTACAGTGAGCGATGCGCTTGCGCCGGACTGCATTCGCGCCGCGGGGCAGATACCGACCTTGCTCCCTTCGCCTGGCACGCCGAACTCCTTCAGCTACAGTTGTACGGTCACTGTCAGCGGCGACCTGACGAACGTGGCGGAGACCAGCGGGCAGCCGTCCGATAACAACGGCCAGCCGCTGCCGGGTACGTCACCGGTGACGGACGACGACAACGCGGTTGTCGATGTGATTGCCCCGTCGATCCTGATCGAGAAGACGCCCGACACGCAGCAGGTGGGCCAGGGCGGCACGGCCACCTTCACGATTAAGGTCACCAACACGGGCGATGTTCCACTCTCGAACATCACGGTGAATGACCCGAACTCGCCGAACTGTGACCGCGCAGCCGGAACGATCCCGACGCTGTTCCCCGCGACCGGCTCGCCCAACTCGTTCACCTACACCTGCTCAGTGGTGGTGACGCAGGCGTTTACCAACGTCGCAACGGCCAACGGCACGCCTTCCGATAGCAACGGTCAGCCGCTCCCCGGCACGTCGCCGGTGACTGACAACGACTCGGCTGACGTGACGATTGGCGACGGCGCGCTGACCATCGTTAAGACGGTCGGGCCTTCCTCCGGCACCCAGATCGCAGATAACAGCACCTACTACCTCCCGACGCCGGGCGGTTCGGTTGTCTATCAGTACGTCGTGACGAACACCGGGAATACGAATCTGACCGGTGTGACGGTGACTGACGACAAGCTCGGCGCAATCTGCGGGCCAATCGACCTGGCGTTGGGCGCCTCGACGACGTGCTACTCCGTCGCGACGAGCGTCAGCGCGGACGTAACCAACATCGGCACGGCGTCCGGCACCCCGGCGGACGGCAACTTCGACCCGCTCCCCGGCGCGCAGCCCACAGTCGACTCCGACGACGCCAAGGTGGACGTCTACCTGGCGAAATTCTCCGTGAAGAAGACGCTTGTTTCGCCGGCAAGCGGCACCGTGCGCGTGACGGAGAAGGTGACGTTCAACATCGAGGTGAAAAACGAAGGCGACGTGTATTTGACGACGGTTCCGCTGACCGACATCTTCGACACCGTGTACCTCGCCTACGATAGCGCGTCTAAGACGCCGGACAGCCTGACGCCCGCGGGGACGTTGACGTGGAACGACCTGACCGGGCCGCTGCCTAACGGCTTCAACACGGAACTTGCGCCGGGAAGCAGCTTCAACGTGCAAGTGACGTTTGTTGCGGTGACGGACACGACCGGCCAACCCGGCGATCAGACGATTAACAAGGCGAAGGTGGACGGCGTGATCCCGGATCTCGACGGCCCGAACGGCCCCTTGCCGCCGGAGCAGACCTCGCTGCCGCCGCAGGAGGAAGACGAGCCGATCAAGGTTCTGAACCCGACCGGCTTCGGCCTGGGCGCGGTGAGCGTCATGCGCAGCGAGCGCGGCATCCGGATTGCGTGGCAGACGATCAGCGAGCGGCAGTACCTCGGCTTCAATGTCCTCCGCAAGGATGGCGAAGCCTGGTCCGCGCTCAACGCGGAGTTGATCCTCGCGCAGCATGCCGGGTCCGATGCAGGCGCAGCCTACGAAGTGATCGACACCGCGGCCACACGCGGCGAGTACGTCCTTGAAGTTGTCAGGCTGGACGGCTCTGTGGAGCGCATCCCGCTGGGCAACGGTCGCGAGTAGAAGTTTGAGTTGACCGGGCCGGCCACATTTCGGTCGGCCCGGTTATCGCGGTTGTACATTAGCGCGGTTCAATCATCGGGTAATTTCTTTCTCAGGATCAACTTAATGCCCTTAAAACTTGGCGCCTCGCGGCGGCTTTCTGTCTCTCTGATCGTGTGGATCTGCGCGCTGGTTGCGACGGTCTCCCCGCTCGGATTAATGCCGCGCCCCGTTAGCGCAGCCCCCACGGCGAATATGCCCTGGACGCCGCCTTCGCCCGCGTTCCGAATCTATGTCGAGGCTGACGGCCTTTACCGGCTTGACTACGCATACCTCGCAGCGGCCGGGCTACCGGTAGATGCGATCGATCCCACCACCTTCCGCATGTTCTACATGGGCGAGGAGATCCCCTTGCGCGTGGTCGACGGCGGGGACGCGCACTTTGACCCCGGCGACGCGGTGTTCTTTTACGGACGCGGCGTTGATTCGCTTTTCTTTGCTGGCCTGACCCCGACGCGCATCTACGCCGGTGCTTCCATCTTCTGGCTGACTTATGGCGGACCTGCCGGTCTTCGCATGGCCGAGCGCGCATCGCTCCCTGGCGGCGTTCCGGTCGACGCGCACCGTCGCTCCCAGCGCAACGAGCGGCAGTTTCTCTACCGGTCTTCCCTGCCCATGCAGCCGCAAGCCGATCACTGGTTTGCCGATACACTGGCGTCGGGTGTCAATCCCGGTCAGCGCAGCTACACCATTAACGACGCGACGTTGCCTGCGGGCAGCTTCACCGCGCGCGTTCAGGTGAGCGCGCAAGGCAACCGCTCGGGTCCGCATCGGCTGCGAGTCCTGGTTAATGGGACGCAGGTGTTGGACGACTCCACATCGTGGTCGGGGGAGGAACTGTTCCAGCCCGAGGTCGATTTTGACCAGGCGCTCCTCAAGCCCGGCGACAACACCATCACGGTTCAACTCGTCAGCGGCGTCGGCGGCAAGACCAGCGACTCGGCGCTAACCGACTTTGTCAAGTTGACGTACTCGGACACCTTTGACGCGGCAGGAGACGCGCTTCCCTTCGAGCACGGGGCGGCAGGTGACTGCGGCGGCGATTCTGTCTGCGCGTACACGGCGTCGGGCTTCTCTTCGCCCAATACTGAGGTGTATGACGTCACGTCGCTAACCGGCGTTACTCGCATCACCGATGGTGTCGTTGACGGCGCGACTGCGCCTTACAGCATGAGTTTTGGCGACGCGTCCGGCGCGCTGCGGCGGTATCTTGTCGTCGCGCCCGCCGGATTCAAGACCCCGCAGAAGATCGAGCCGGTCCAGTACGCGGCTTCAACGTATGCGCCTGCGGATCTGTTGGATTCGTCGATTGGCGCGGACTACATCATCATCACGCATCCCGACTTCTGGGCGCAGGCGCTTACGCTCGCAAGGCACCGCACCCGGCTGTATCGTGTCGCGGTCATCGACGTTCAGCAGATTTACGACCGGTTCAACGGCGGCCAGATGTCGGCCGAGTCCATTCGCGACTTCCTCGCCTACGCCTATGCCAACTGGCAGCCGCCCGCACCGCGCTTCGTCGTCCTGTTCGGCGATGGCACGTACGACATGCGCAATTACCGCGGCGCAAGTTGGCCGACGTATATCCCGCCCTATCTTGAGCTGGTCGATCCCGACATGGGCGAAACCGCGGCGGACAATCGCTTCGTGACGCTTACGGGCGCGGATACGCTGCCTGACATGGCGATTGGGAGGCTCGTCGCCAACACGCCCGCGGATGCTTCGGCGTTGGTCCAGAAGATCCTCGATTACGAGCTGGCCTGTCAGTGCGGCGCGTGGAACTACAACACCCTCTTCCTGGCCGATGACCTGGAAGGCGGCGGCGGCAACTTCTACGCCTATTCGGACGAAATCGCGAACGGTTTTGTCGATCCCGCCAACACCGTGCCGCTCATCCCGCCCGCGTATAGCGTGCAGAAACAGTATCTTGGGCAGACGTGCGACGTGGTCGGCAATCCTTCGGTTGCGAACGAATGTCGCCAGCAGACGGCGGACGCGCTGAACGGGCCAGGTACGCTCTTCTTGAGCTATGTAGGGCACAGCACGAAGACCGAGTGGGCCACCGAGAGAATGATGGACGCCAGCCTGATCGCCGGGCTGACCAACGGCCCGTGCCTGCCGATCAACCTTGCCATGACCTGTCTCGAAGGGTACTTCCACGAGGCCGCGCAGGGCAGCGCATCGCTCGCAGAAGTGGCGGTGCGCACACCGCTGCACGGCGCAGTGGCGAGTTGGTCCCCCACGGGGCTTGGCCTGGTCACCGGCCACGACTATCTCGAACGCGGGCTGATGCTGGCGCTCTTCCATAACGGCATTTCGGAGCTTGGCCCCGCCATGAATTACGCGAAGAAATTCCTGTGGGACAATTCGGGCGGCCAACACCATGACCTGCTCGACACTTTCGTTCTGCTGGGCGATCCCGCGCTACAGGTCAAGACGGAAGCCGTATGCCTCACGCCTACCGCGGTCACGCTTACCGGCTTCACAGCCAAAGCCAGTCTCCGTGGAGTGCGGGTAGCCTGGACCACAGAGGATGAGCGCGAAATCCTTGGGTTCAACGTGCTGCGGCGTGACGCGGGCAGCGCAATGGCATTCACCGCGCTGAACGGAGCGCCCATCCTTGCCCGAAACGCGGGACTGGGGAACGGGACGGGTTACGCGTTCGGTGACGCGACGGCGCGGCGCGGGGCCACCTACGAATATATGCTCGAAGTTCTGCAGGTGGACGGCGGGTCCCAGCAGTTCGGGCCGCTGACGGCAACAATGGGCCGCGCGCCCGTCGTCCTTCCGCCTGTCCTGGATAAATAGCGACAAGGAACTGCGATGAAATTTCCTCACTCTCGACTCTTGAAGACGAAGCAGTATGCCCTTTGCGCGCTGCTCTGCGCGTTCTTGCTGGCCTCTCTGGCAGGCCCTGCGGCAGCTGCGCCGACCACGCCACTGGACGCCGTCCGGCTGCTTGCCTCGGACGCGCAAGGGGTGCGAGTCGACCTGAGCGCGTTCGCTGCGGGCCTCGCATTCAAGCAGAACGGCGGCTGCCAGACGGCGCAACTGTCGGGCTTCACGCAGACGGCCGAGCCCGAGTTGCCGCAACTGCCCGTGAAGGTGGTCCTGCTCGGGGCGCCTCCGGCCGCGGAGTTGTCCCTGGATGTCGACGCCTCTCCAGCGCGCACCGTGGCGGAAGGTTACGTGGCGTGCGCTGCGCCGCGGTCTCAGGCGCAAGAGGGGGATGACGCGCAGGCGGCAACTGCGCCTGCAGAAATTTCGTCAGTCGACAGCCGCTGGCCTGCTGAAGCAGTGCGCATGATCGATCTCGGTTTCATGCGCTCGCAGCGGATCGTCCGCCTGGAGTTTTACCCGTTCCAGCTTGCGCCGGATGGTCGGCTGACGGTCCATGACCGGCTTACGGCCACCGTCCACTTCGGTAACACTCAGGCTGTAACGGCAGGGGCGTCAACCGTCGAGGAGCCAGGTCTTGAGCAGGTCCTCGCGCGCACGCTGATCAACTACGAGAGCGCGCGCGCATGGCGCGTGGACTCGGCGCTTGCGCCCGCGACTACATGGACCCCGCCGCAGCCTGGCTACAAGGTGGAGGTGAAGGAGGACGGTCTCTACAGGCTGACTCGCTCCGACCTCGCCGCGGCGGGCCTGCCCGTCGATCAGCTCGACCCGCGTGGCCTGCGTATGTTTAACTCCGGGCAGGAGACTGCCATTCGAGTCACAGGGGAGGCCGACGGCAAGCTTGACAGCGGGGATCTCGTCCTCTTCTTTGGGCAGGCCACGACCAGCCGCTACACCGAGAAGAACGTCTACTGGCTCACTTATGGCGGCGCGGCCGGTAAACGCATGGCCGGTCGCGCGGCGGACGCGTTGGGTCCGCTTGCGGCGTCGTTCGTCGCGACCGTTCGCAAGGAAGAGAACTTGGTTTACGACTCGGACCTGCCGAAGCTGCCCGGTTACGATCACTGGTTCGGCCAGTTGATTCAGGCGCTCGGCGCGGGCAAGAGCGGCTCGGTGAGCGTTACGATCCCCGCGCCGCAGTTGGCCCCCGGTTCGGCCAACGCAAAGCTTGATCTCGTGCTCGGCGCAGTGACGAGCGGCTCGCACAAGGTGCGGCTCTACGTCAACCCCGCGACCAGCCCCGCGCATGTGTGGGAGGGGACGTGGGACGGCCCGACCACAACCGAAATTTCCGCCTCGTTCCCTCAGGCGAACCTGACCGCGGGGAACAACACGGTCAAGATCGAGATAATCAACGAGGCGCCCGGCCGCGCAGCGGACCTGGTCCGCGTCGATTGGGTGCAGCTCGCCTATCCGCGCAGCTATGTTGCTGACAACGATCAGCTTGCCTTCGGCGGCGACGCGGCGGGCGTATGGCGCTACGCGGTCACGGGTTTCTCGGAGGCGCCCGAACTTTATGACGTCACCGACCCGCTCAACCCGCAGCTTCTAGCCCCCGGTGGAGCGCCTGCCAGCGCAGAAGGCGTCGCCGCGGTCACGCTCAGTTTCGGCGACAACCAGCCCGCGCCGCGCCGCTATCTGGCGCTGACGGCCGCGCGGCGGCTTGCCCCGCTGAGCGTCGCGCTCGATCAACCGTCTGACTTGCAGGCGAAGAACCAGGGCGCGGACTACCTGATCATCACGCACCGCGACTTTGCCGCTGCCATCGCGCCGCTTGCTCAGTTGCGCGCGAGCGCCGGGCTGCGCGTGAAGGTGGTGGACGTCCAGGACGCGTACGACGAGTTTGGCGGTGGCATGATGTCGGCGGAAGCC
>CAZPTI010000189.1:0-1463 GCA_964588925.1 uncultured Anaerolineales bacterium
TTTTCCGCGCGAACACCGCGTGCTCCGCGATGCGGCAATTCAGCGCCAGCCCCGCGAGGATCGTCTTTTCCACAGCCGCCCGGTTGATAACCGGCAGCGCGCCCGGCAAGGCCATGCACACCGGGCACACATGCGTATTCGGCGCCGCGCTAGCATACTGCGCCGAGCACCCGCAAAACATCTTGGATGCGGTCAACACTTGGGCATGCACTTCCAGCCCGATAACGGTTTCATATGAGGTCATGGTCCTCTCCAGCGCGCAGAGGATACCATAAAAGCGCGCCGAACGCGAAGGCGCTGCGCACCCCGCGCGAAGGGGCCCTCCGGGTGAAGGAACGCGCCGCGCAGCGTGCCATCACCTCGAAACCAGGCTTCTTCCACAATCATATCGCGGCGTCCATCCACTTTTAACCACTCACTGTTTGACACCACTCATGATGTCGTATACGATGTGGTAAAAGGTATCTTTATGGGAGGAGCGCTTGCAATGGGCCGCTATGCGCTTAACTTACCGACTCAGTTGAAGCGCGACGCCGAGCAGCTCGCCACCGAGCAAGGCGTCTCGCTCAATCAGTTTATTCTCTGGGCCGTCTCGGAGAAGGTCGGCAGCCTCAAGCAGCAGCTTGACGACCCGGCTTATCCGCAGATTACCTACCGCCGCGGCGCCGCCGGTCGTCCCGAGCCGGTTCTGCGCGGCAGCGGCCTGCGCGTCCAGACGATCGCCACCGCTTCAGAGCAGTGGGGTCTGCCACCCGCTCGCATCGCTGAAGAGTACGGCCAGCCCGAGAACGCTATCCGGGAAGCCCTGGCCTTCTACGGTGCGCATCGAGGCGAGATTAACGCTGCCCTGGCCGCAGAGGAAGCGCTGGAACCGGGCGCGACGGAATCCGGGTCTTGACCGTGGCGAAGCTGAAGCTGCACCTCGACGCGGACACCTCCGTTCGCTCACTTCAACAAGCGCTCCTCGACCGCGGCCACGACGTCACGCGCACACCGTGCGAGTGGATAGCCGAAGACGCGCGTGACGACGAGCAGTTGCTCGGAGCTACTGCCCAGTGCCGCTGCCTTTTCACCTTCAACATCCGCGACTTCACCGCGTTGGCAGCCCTATATCCGCGCCACGGCGGCATCATCCTCGCCGCGCAACGCCGCTGGGCGCTATCGGAACTCATTGACGCGCTCGATCGTGCGCTGTCCATAACAGACGCCGAGAACCTCGTCGGACAGGTTCGATGGCTGAATGATTGGCGAACGCGCTGAGAACTGAAAATTTTCGCTCCGACGTGTCACCCTTCTGAACGACGGTCTAAATCCTTGCCCTCCGCCCCCATCTCTGCTACATTTCCCCACTCAAACCCATCACCAGGAGGCCCAATGCCCGACACCCTGCTCCACTACGCGCGCCGCATCCCCAAAGCCGAGCTCCACGTCCACCTCGAGGGCAGCATCCAGCCCCACGTCCT
>CAZPTI010000189.1:1563-9210 GCA_964588925.1 uncultured Anaerolineales bacterium
TCCCCAAAGCCGAGCTCCACGTCCACCTCGAGGGCAGCATCCAGCCCCACGTCCTCCTCACCCTCGCGCGCCGCAACGGCCAGCCCCTCGGCGACCTCACCGAATCCCAGCTCCGCGCCTACTACCAGTTCCGCGACTTCAGTCACTTCCTCACCGTCTACATCTCCATCCTCAAGTGCCTGCGCACGCGCGACGACTACCGTCTCATCGCCTACGAGTTCGGCCGCTCGATGTCCAGCCAGAACTGCCGTTACGCCGAAGTCACCTTCACCATCATCTCCAACGCCTACTATTCCGGTCTCCCGTGGGAAGTCATCCTCGACGGCCTCAACGAAGGCCGCGCGGAGGCCGAAGCCGAGTGGGGCGTGCAGTGGGGGTGGATTTTCGACATCGTGCGCGACCGGCCCGACCTGCAGGACGAGGTGCTTCAAATCGCGCTCGCCGCGCGCGACCGCGGCTGCATCGCGCTCGGTCTCGCGGGCGACGAGTGCCTCGGCACAGCCGCCACCTTCAGGGAAAGCTTCGAGAAAGCCACCGCGGCGCAACTCCCCGGCATCCCGCACACCGGCGAGCTCTGCGGCCCCGACAAAATGTGGGAGGTCGTCCGCCTGCTCAACCCGCGCCGCCTCCAGCACGGCATCCGCGCGGTCGAGGACCCTGCCCTCGTCGCCCACCTGCGCGACAACTTCATCGCCTGCGACGTCTGCCCCACCAGCAACGTTCGCCTCAACGTCTACCCCTCCTACGCCGCCCACCCCCTGCGCCGGCTCTGGGACGCCGGCGTCCTCGTCACGATCAATTCGGACGATCCGCCCCTCTTCAACACCACCCTCAACGACGAATACGAGCACCTCGTCACCGCCTTCGGCTTCACCGCGGACGAGTTAGAGCAGGCCAGCCTCAACGCCCTCCGCGCCAGCCTCCTCCCGCCAAACAAAAAGGCGCGCCTCCTGGCCCAATTCCAGGCCGAGTTCGCGCGCCTCCGTTCCGAGCTAAACCTGTAGCGTCCCAAATCCTGAAAATCCGCCAAATCCTGAAAATCCTGTGAGATATAACGAAGCTTTCCACAGGATTCCAGGATTCGCCGGATTTTCAGGATTTATCCGTGCCGCTGCGCAAACCTCCGCATCCGGTCCAGCGCCACCTCGATCTTATCCTGCGCGGTCGCATAGCACATCCGCACGTACCCCTCGCCGCCCAGCCCGAACGCCGGCCCCGGCACGCACGCCACCGCCTCTTCCTCCAGCAGCGTCATCGCGAACTCGTCAGAGGTCATGCCGGTGGCGCGGATATCCGGGAACGCGTAGAACGCCCCGCGCGGCTCAAACGCCGGCAGCCCGATGCTCCCCAGCCCGCTCACGATCAGCCGGCGCCGCGTATCATAGCTCTCGCGCATCGCCTGCACCGCCTCCTCCGCGCGCGGGTCCGTCAGCGCGGTGATCGCCGCCACCTGCGCGGTCGTCGACGCCGACATAATCGTGTACTGGTGGATCTTTCGCATCGCCGCGAGGATGTCCGCCGGCCCGAGCGCAAAGCCGAGCCGCCAGCCCGTCATCGCGTAGTCCTTCGAGAACCCGCCGATAATCACCGTCCGATCGCGCATCCCCGGCAGGCTGCTGAACGTAATGTGCTCCTGCCCCGCGTAAACCAGCCGGTCGTAAATCTCGTCCGAAATGACGATCAGGTCATGCTTCGCCGCCACCGCCGCGATCTCGGTCATGTACTCGCGCGTTAGCACCGCGCCCGTCGGGTTGTTCGGGTAGTTGATCAGCACGGCCTTCGTGTTCGGCGTGACCGCGGCCTCCAACTGCGCGCCCGTCACCTGGAACAGCGTCTCCACCTGCGTCGCAATCGGCACGGGCGTCCCCCCCGCGAACGTGACCTCCGCCTCGTAAGACACGAAACACGGTTCGGGGATCAGCACCTCGTCGCCGGGGTTGAGGATCGCGGTCAGCACCAGGTACAGCGCCTCCGATCCGCCCACGGTGATCAGGCACTCAGCCTCCGGGTCATACTCCACGCCGTACATCGCCGCCCACTTCTCGATAATCGCGCGGCGCAGTTCGTACACGCCCGAATTGGACGTGTAGCGCGTCTCCCCGCGCGTCAGCGACGCCATGCCGGCCTGCCGGATCACGTCGGGGGTAACGAAGTCCGGCTCGCCGATGCCGAGCGAAATGACGTCCTTCATGGTCGCGGCGATGTCGAAGAACTTGCGGATGCCGGACGGTGGCACCGCTGCCACCCGGCGGGAAATGCGTTCGGACATGGGTTTGCGCTCCTTATGGTTTGGGGACTTCCGCCCCGGCGTATTCCATCTGCTCCGGCCCGTCGTTCACCACTTCCACCACCCCCCGGCACACCACGCCCGCCCCAAACCGTACGTCGCCCCTCACGATCAACCGCTCGCACTCCAGCAGCGACGGCGGCCCGTAGGGGAACCGCCGCTCCATCTCGTCGATCAACTTGTAATACTTCGCGTCCAGGCTGATCACGGGTGGCCCCGCAAGCGGCCGTTCGGGATTCAGCACCACCTGCCAGTCGTCCGTCAACACGTACGCGTCCGACCGCACCGCCAGCAGGTCGTCCGTCGTCTTGACCGGCGCAAAACGGCTCCGCGGCACGCGCAGCGCGCCCGCGCGGTCAAACGACGCAATCGCCGCGCCCATCGCCGTCTCGAGCTGCACCACCTTTGGCGTCGACGCGTCGCGCGGATCCAGCGTCTTCGCGTTGCGGATCATCGGCAGCCCGAGCACCCCGTCGCGCTCGTCGAGCAGGTCTCGCAGCGCCGGCAGATTAATCCACAGGTTGTTCGTGTTGAAATACTTGTGCCGCGCGATATCCTGAAACGCGTCCATGTCCGCGTCGGGGCACTGCGCCGACTCGCGCAGGATCAGCCGCCCGTCCGCCTTCCGCCGCGCCAGGTGCCCCCCTTTGCGGTCCACCGGCGTACGATCCGCCACTTCCATCATAAAAGGCAGCCGCTCCGCGACGAAATAGCCGAGGACCAGCGAGTCCAGCTCCGCGCCCAGGTTGTCCGCGTTTGAGACGAAGACCGTCTCATACCCGTTGTCGAGCAGCGTTTGCAGCATCCCGCTCGTGATGAGCGCGGTGTAAATGTCTCCGTGCCCCGGCGGACACCATTCCAGCTCGGGATCGTCCGGCCACACCGCGGGCGCCAGCGAACCCGCCAGCACCTTCGGGACTTTGTGTTGCAGGAAGTCGAGCGGAATCGGCCCCTTGAGTTCGGGATATTTCGCCAGCAGCGCCAGCGAATCCTCGCGCGTCGTGAAGCTGTTCATCAGCACCAGCGGCACACGGGCATACATGGCCTGTCGCGCGATAATATCGAGGAAGGTCAGGCCATCACGTACGGTCAGCAGCGACTTCGCCTTTTCCAGCCCCATCCCCGTGCCCAGCCCGCCGTTCAGCTTAAGCAGCACCGCCTTGCTCATCGCGGCGCGGCCCCCGTCGGCCAGCCCCGCGGGCAGCTTCTCGTAATCCGGGAGTTGCGCGACCGGCTCAATCTCGCCCTCGGCGATCATGCCCGTCGCGCCCTGCGCCAACTGCCGGTAATAGCTCTCAAACGTCCGAATCACCACCGGCGGCAACTTCTCCGCCGCCATCCGCTCCGCAAACGCCCCAAAGTCAGCATTGACTTCCTTCATCATCCCTCTCCCTCGTCACTCTTCCGTTACAACTTCCAGCTTCGGTTTCCTCGCATGCCACTCCGTCGCCTGCTCATACGCGTACGCGGCCGACAACAACCGCTCCTCCTCAAACGCGCCCGCGATCAACTGCAACCCCACCGGCAGCCCCTTGCCGTCAAACCCGCACGGCACGGACACCCCGCAAATCCCCGCCAGGTTCAACGACAGGGTGAAAATGTCCGCCAGGTACATGCTCAACGGGTCCGCCGCGCGCTCGCCGATCTTGAACGCCGTCACCGGGCTGGTCGGGCAGGCAATCACGTCCACCTCTTTCAAGGCCGCATCGAAATCCGCCTTGATCAGCGTGCGCACCTGCTGCGCCTTGAGATAGTACGCATCATAATACCCCGCGCTCAGCGCATACGCGCCAAGCATGATGCGCCGCTTGACCTCCGCGCCGAACCCCTCCCCGCGCGTCTTCCGGTACGTGTCCCACAGCGACTCGGCTTCCACCGACAGCCCGTAACGGATGCCGTCGAACCGCGCCAGGTTTGCCGACGCCTCTGCGGGCGCGATCAGGTAGTAGACGGGCAGCGCCAGCTCGGTGTGCGGTAAGGAGATTTCGCGCGGCTCCGCGCCGAGTTCCTCCAGCTTCGCGATGGCCGCGCGCACCGCAACCTCGACGTCCGCCTCGATCCCTGCGACAAAATACTCGCGCGGCACCCCCACCCGCAGCCCGGCCAGCGGCTTCGATCTGCCCGCGGCCACCTTCGCCAGCGCCGCCGCAAAATCCGGCGCCGGCGCATCGACGCTCGTGCTGTCCAGCGGGTCATGCCCCGCGATCGCGCCGAGCAGCAGCGCAACGTCCGTCACATCCTTGCCGAACGGCCCGATCTGGTCCAGCGATGACGCGTACGCGATCAGCCCGTACCGGCTCACCCGCCCATACGTCGGCTTCAGCCCCACCACCCCGCACAGGCTCGCCGGCTGCCGCACGCTGCCGCCCGTGTCGCTCCCCAGCGCGCCGAGACACATATCCGCCGCGACCGCCGCCGCGCTCCCCCCGCTCGACCCCCCCGGCACCCGGCTCAAATCCCACGGGTTGCGCGTGGTGAAATACGCCGAGTTCTCCGTGCTCGACCCCATCGCGAACTCGTCCGTGTTCGTCTTGCCCAGCAACACCGCGCCCGCCCGCGCCAGCTTCGCGCTCACCGTCGAATCATACGGCGGAATATACCCTTCCAGGATGCGCGACCCCGCGGTGCATGGTACGCCTTCGACCGTGATCACGTCTTTGATGGCAAGGGGAATGCCGTGCAGCGGCGACAGCGCGCCCTCGCTGCCGTCGCGCCTTGCCGCCGCGCGTTCCGCATCCGCCCGCGCGGCCTGCTCCAGCGCCAGCTCCGGCGTCAACGCGAGATACGCCTTGATCGTGTTGTCGAGCCCAAAAATGCGGTCAAGTACGCTCTGCGTCAGCTCGATTGAACTGATCTCACCTGCGCGCAGCCGCGCCGCAGCCTCGTGAATGGTCAGCGCGTGCAGGGTCATGGCTTGCTCTGGAGGATTTGCCGGACGGCGAAGAACCCGTCGCGCGCATCCGGCGCGTTGGCGAGCGCGTCTTCCTGCGACATCGACGCCCGCGCGACGTCGTCACGCATCACATTGCGGAGGGGTAGCACCGTGGCCGTGGGGGGGATGGCCGACGTGTCGACCTGCTGGATGACCGCGGCATAATCGAGGATGGCGGAAAGCTGCTCGCGAAAGAGCGTCTTCTCCTCGTCAGTCAGGCTCAACCGCGCCAGTTCGGCGACGTGTTCGACTTCGGCAAGTGACAGGGGCATGGCGCGCTCCGGTTCCGGGCGCGGTCCAAACCCCGCGCCGTTGTGCGCGGGATTATAGCACTTCGCGAAGGGGGATGACAATTCAACGCAGATGACGCAGATCGGAAAGATCAGGCCGACCTATCGCGCCGGTATGATCAACCTCTGCCCCACGCGTATCATGTTGGGGTTCGCCAGCCCGTTCGCGTTCGCAATCGCCACAGTCGTCACCCCGTACGCCGCGGCAATCTTCCCCAGTGTCTCGCCGCTCTCCACCGTGTGATAGGTGGCCCCCATCGGTGGCCGCGGCGTGGGCTCTCCTTGCGGCTGCGCAACGCCCGGCGACGCATTCTCGCTGCCTGCGCCTTGCGCCGCGTTGGCATCGCCCGCCGGCGCAGCCACAGGCTGCCGCGTCGCCTCATCGCCCTGCCCCTGCGCCAGCACGGACACGCCCGCCGCCAGCGCGCCCGCAGCAATTGCCACCAACACGATCGCGGTCACGATGTATCGCCATTGCGCCCTCACTTGCTCAAGCATCGGAGTCGCTCCTCGGACTTTCGTCCAGTAAATACTATGTACAATTATATGATATATTGTTTCTCGTGTCAATGCTTTCTTATGGTATAATTTGGGAAGCGCATTGTCCCTCCTCGGAGGTTTCGCATGGGTCACGTCCCCCACCGGTTTGTTGCCAGCTTCGAGCGGCCGCGCGCCGCGCGCCTGGCCCTGCCGGTGTTGCTCGCCACTCTGCTGACCGCGCTCCTGCTCGGCGGTTGCTCGCTGATGCAGCGCGGCCCCGACCGTCTCGACGAAATCCGCCAGTCATGGCGCGCCGGCTTCACCGTGCCCGCGGCCGAGCTGGAGGCCATGCCCTTCTACAGCATCACGGTCCAGGTCGACCCGGCCAACCGCGTCTACACCGGCACGCTCGACCTCGACTTCCCGCTCTCATCTACCCTGCCCCTCGCCGAGCTCTGGTTCCGCACCTACCCGAACCTGCTCGCGTTCGGCGGCAAGCTCGAAGTGACCGGCGCGCGCGTCAACGGCAAAACCGTCCCCTACGCGCCCGATCCAAGCCGCACTTCCATCCAACTGGCTGTCACCGATCCGCTCCAGCCGGGCAAGCGCGTCAACGTCTCGCTTGACTACCGCGGTCGCTTCGAGCGCATCAGCCAGCCCGGCGAATACACCATCTTTGGCATCAACGAGGACACCACCAGCCTCACCAACTTCTACCCGATCCTCGCCGCGCGCCGCGGCCAGGAATGGGCGCTCGACGTTCCCCATCCGCAGGGCGACGTCGGCTTCCACGATGCGGCGGTCTACCGCGTCGACATGAAATTCCCCTCCGATCAGGCCGTCGTCGCGACCGGCTCGGAGATCACGCGGACCGTCGGCGCGGACGGCTGGACCACCGCGCGCTTCGTCATCGGCCCCGCGCGCGAGTTCACCGCGCTGCTCAGCCCGCGTTTCCAGGTGCTCGAACTCGAATCCCTCGGCACGCGCATCCGTTCCTTCGCCACCCCCGAAAACCTCGAGGCCTCCCGCAGCGCGCTCTACAGCGCCCAGGCCGCGCTCCAAATCTACACCGACCAGTTCGGCCCCTACCCGTACCGCGAAATGTCCGTCGTCCAGGCCCCCCTCACGTTCAAGGGGATGGAGTTCCCGTCCGTCAGCCTCATCGGCAGTCAGGTCTACAGCCTCTACCAGAAAGACCTCGAAAATCTCGTCGTGCACGAGATCGCGCACCAGTGGTGGTACAACCAGGTCGGCAGCGACCAGGTGCGCAACCCGTGGCTGGATGAGGGGCTGGCCGAGTATTCGATGTACGAATATTACGCCGGCCGCGACGGCGAGGCCATCGCGCAGGATTTGCTGGCGCTGCGGTGGGAGTTGCCCTTCAACAGCCTGAAGCGCCGCAACGGCGATCAGCCCATCGGCCGCGCGGTGTGGGATTACAAGAAGGATTACGAGATGGTCGTCTACGGCAAGGGCGCGCTCTTCTTCGCCACCCTGCGTGAGACAATGGGACCGTTCAAGTTCAACCAGTTGCTCCGCGAGTGGGCGCGCGACTACCAGTGGAAGGTCGGCGCCCCTGACCAGTTCGAGGCGCTGGCAAGCCGCATCGCGGGAAGGGACTTAAGTACCCTGTTCGATCAGTGGGTGTACGGGGAAAA
>CAZPTI010000190.1:0-9209 GCA_964588925.1 uncultured Anaerolineales bacterium
TGCTGCGCTCCTTCAACCGCATGAACGAGCTGGTGCTCACGGCGCACGCCAAGGGCGAGGTGCTCTTTCACGGCCAGAATATCTATGCGCCGGAGGTTGACCCGGTGGAGCTGCGCCGGCGGGTGGGTATGGTCTTTCAGAAGCCCAACCCCTTCCCGAAGAGCATCTACGAGAACATCGCGTGGGGCGCGAAGGTCAACGGCTACCGCGGGAACATGGACGAATTGGTCGAGCACTCGTTGCGGCAGGCCGCGCTGTGGGATGACGTGAAGGACAAGCTCAAGCAGAGCGGCTATTCGCTCTCCGGCGGGCAGCAGCAGCGGTTGTGCATCGCGCGCGCCATTGCCACGCGCCCCGACATCATCCTGATGGACGAGCCCTGCTCCGCGCTCGACCCGATTGCCACGCTCAAGATCGAGGACCTGATGCGCGAGCTGGCGCGGGAGTACACCATCATCATCGTGACGCACAACATGCAGCAGGCCGCGCGCGTCAGCGACTACACCGCGTTCTTCAACATGGGCGAAGACCGCGCGGGCTACCTCGCAGAGTACGGCGCGACGAACGAGCTGTTCACCAACCCGAAGAGCAAGCTGACGGAAGATTACATCACGGGCCGGTTCGGGTAAGCACGCTGAACAATCTATCAAAAGTCGCTATGCGCAGCTTGACAGGTGCGGTATGATGGTAGCCGGAAATTTTGCGGCGGAGAAGGATGCAGGATGAGCCCACTTTTGCGGACACATTTCGATATGGAGCTGGCGCGGCTTAATGATAACGTGCTGGAGATGGGCAGCCGGACGCGGCAGGCAGTTGCCGCCGCCGTGCGCGCGCTCATGGACAACGACCTCGACCTGGCCGCGGAAGTGGTGGCCGGCGACATCGCCATCGACGAGATGCGCCATCGCATCGAGAAGCAGTGCTACACGCTGCTGGTCGTGGAGCAGCCGGTGGCGGGCGACATGCGCAACATTGTCGCGGCCATGACCATTGCCAGCGAGCTGGAGCGCGTGGGCGACCACGCCAAGCGGATCGCCAAGCTCCAGCAGCGGCAGAACATCGTACCCACCTCGATCCCGATGGGCGGCATTGACCGCATGTGCGAGCTGGCGCTGAAGCTGATCGACCGCGCGCTGAAGGCTTACTCCGCGCGCGACGTGGACGCGGCGCGGCAGGTGTGCAAGGACGACGACGAGATCGATGCGATGTACAAGCAGACGTTCAACGTCACGCTGAGCTACATGCTCGAAAACACCAAATCCATCGGCCCCGGCACCTACCTCATCCAGGTGGCGCACGAGCTCGAACGCGCCGGCGACCGCGCCACCAACATCGCCGAGCGCACCATCTACGCCGAGACCGGCGAGCTGATGGAGTTGAACCTGTAACTCATCATCGGGCAAGCCACGGGGCGCTAAAGCGCCTACTACAAACCAACGCGCGCACCTGGTTCGTAGTAGGCGCTTTAGCGCCCGTCCGGTTCGTAGTAACCGGCGCAAGCGCCGCCGCTTCAGCGCCCGCCCTTTTGCGCCCGCGAGTACGAACAATCTACGTTGTTATGTGACAAAAATCATATTTGGTTTGTTGCGCTTGTGATATTATGCTCATGTAGTTAGATGAAATTCATCGACAGCAGGAGTATAAATCACATGGCAGCTTTCGCATTCGGTTTTCGGGACACCCTTGAAGCCGCTGTTATAGTCGCTCTGGCGTTGGCCGCGTTGATCCGCCTCGGCAAGGGGCAACTGACGCAGGCGGTGTGGGCCGGTGTGGGCGCGGGCGCGCTGCTCGGCTTTTCGATCGGCACGGGGCTGGTTGCAAGCGAGGCGGCTGCCACGGGCAGCGCCTGGCTGGCAGTTGAGATCGTGATGATGGCGCTGGCGGTGCTGTCGGTCGCGGGCATCGCGCTGACCGGGCGGCGCTTCTCGGCGGAATCCGGCCCGGCGGTCTGGCTGGCAGTCGCGGCGGGCCTGCTCGCCACCCTGCCGCAGGTGCTCGACCTGCTGACCCGCCTGGCGAACAACACCGGTGGCGTGGCGGCGCTGGCGCTGAACGGCCTCGGCGTGGCGGCAGCCGCGGCGCTTGCGGCCCTGCTCGCCCTCGCCCTGACCCGCGGCAAGACCCCTGCGGCGCCCGAAGTTGTTGCGGATGAACCGGCCCGGCCCGTGTCCGGCGAGCTGGCCCCGGTCCGCCAACGGGTAGAATAAAGCGGTTGCAGGCGAGCCCGGCCATCTCGAATAAACGAATGACCGGCGCGAATAAACGACGCAACATTCGTTTATTCGCGCCGGTCATTCGTTTATTCGAGATGGCAATTCGGTTGCCCCTTTCTGTTCATGGTACACTTGCTCGCGCCATGAACACGCTCATCATCTACGATTCCTTCTTCGGCAACACCGAGCAGCTTGCGGTCGCGATGGCGCGCGGGCTGGCCGTCCACGGTCCGTCACGCAGCGCGCACGTCAACGAGACCCCCTTCACGCAACTGCGCGACGTCGATTTGCTCATCCTCGGTTGTCCCACGCAGCAATGGAACCTGACGCCCGACATGAAAGTGTGGCTGGCGCGCGCGCCGGTGGACGCGCTGCGCAACCCGCGCGTGGCCTGCTTCGACACGCGCATCCGCATGCCGCTGTGGGTCGGCCGGCACGCCGCGCCGCTGCTGGCGCGCTATCTCCGCCGCCGCGGCGTGACGGTGATCGCGCCGCCGGTGGGATTTTTCGTGCGGGAGCAGGACCGGCGGCTGGAGGCGGGCGAGGTGGCGCGCGGGGTGAGCTGGGCGATGGGGGTGGGGGAGCTGGTGATGGGGGCGCGCGGAGTTGCTGCTCTGGGAGGGATGTCGGCAGAGCAAGGTGATTCGATGACCGGCCCTGGGACGGAGCATGCAACTGACGTAGTTGAGGAGTAGGATGATGGCGTTGATTTCGTTAGAGGATTGGGAGGCTGAGCAAATGCGCGATCCGGAATTTGCCATCGTGCTGGCCGAGTTGGAGTCAGCCTACCAGGTGGCGCGGTTGCGGATTCTGCGCAGCCTGACGCAGGAGCAAAGGACTGATCCAACCGCGTTCGGAGCCGAGGACGTAAAGACCGACGCGCCGTGACGCTTCCAGCTTCAGGCCTCACCAACTCGCCGCAGAATTTCGTCGTAAAGCGCGGCGCTCATGCGAAACGACAGTTGCAGCAACCGCTCAAGCTCGGGCTGCAACGGACCGATCAGTTCGCGCTCGTGCGCTTCGACGAGGACGCCCAGCGTGCCAACGACACGCAAGCCGCTTTGCATTGCCCTGCGACGGCCGCGGCGTTCGTCCATAAGCAGGATGTCTGCTCCAAGCTCATGGGCAAGCACGATTGCCGCGCTTTCGCCCAGGTCTAGCTGATCCAGAAGCATTTCAACTGCGAGTGGGTTGCTGACAGCCGCAATCCGCAGCCAGGCGGCCTGATCAACTGCCTCTGCGCCCGGTGCGGTTGGGTCTGTAAGCAGTTCCGCGCGAACTTCGTTCGGTATTAGCACCTCGCCAAAGAGCGCTGGCAGCAAATCCAGCCGATCAAGCCACGCCAGCGCAATGAGTGGCGTTGTGTTTGATACGACTAATGGGTGCGCCATGGCTTCAGTGTCGTCAGCTCGTCGTCGAGTTCGCTCACCGAATAGTCAATGTACGGAATCCCCTCCTCCGCCAACATCTGAATAAACCCCACTCGGCTCACGCTGAGCAGCCGCGCGGCTTTGCCCGACGAGATGCGGTCGCGGCGGTAGAGCGACAGGACGAACGCGCGCAACAGCGCCGGGCCGGCTTCCTCCGGCGCGACGCCTGTGTCAAACAGCAACGCTTGCGGTAGCGTCACTTCGACGGTTACTTCTTCTGAATCGCGCATAAACGTGTTCCTCGTCAGCATTATAACATAACGCGGTCCGCTACTGCAGGCGCAAGCTGGCAACTTGCGCTACAATACCCCCATGCTCGAACCACCGCCCATTTCCCCTGACCGCATCTCCGCGCATCTCTCAGCCGCGCGCGGGCTGAACGTCGCCGCGCTCGACTTCCTGCCGCTCGGCGCGGATGTCGACACCGCCGTCTATCGCGCGCGCTGCGCGGATGCCGGCGACTGCTTCGTCAAGCTGCGGCGCGGTCCGTTCTGCATGGCGTCCGTCGCGCTGCCGCGGCGGCTGGCAGACGCCGGCGTCCGGGCCATCATCCCGCCGCTGCCCGACCTCGGCGGGAAACTGGTGTCCGCGCTCGACGAGTACGCCGTGATCGTATACCCCTTCGTCGAAGGGCGGAACGCGTACGAGCGGCCCCTGACCGACGCGCAGCGCCGCGAGCTCGGCGCCGCGCTGGCCGCGATCCATGCGGCCAACATTCCCGAAGCGGAGCGCGGGGATGCGCCGACCGAGACGTATGGCCCCATGTGGCGCAACATGGCGGGCGAACTGCTGCAGCTCGCCGAACGCCGCGGGCCGTTCCCCGACGAAGTCGCCGCAGATATGGCCGCGTTCATGCGCCGCCGCGCGCGTACCATCCGCAAGCTGATCGACCGCGCGTCCGCCCTTGCTCAATGGCTCGTGGAAATGCCCCCTGTCGTCCTGTGCCACGGCGACCTGCACGCCGGCAACCTCCATGTTGCCGACAACGGCCGCATCTATATCGTCGACTGGGACACGCTCATCTTCGCGCTGTCCGAGCGCGACCTGATGTATGTCGGCGCGCAGATCGACCGCGTGTGGCCGACAAAGGCGGAGCAGGCCGCGTTTTATGACGGCTACGGCCCGACCGTCATCTACCGCGAGGCCATTGCGTACTACCGCTGCGAGCGCGCGATCGAGGACATCGCAGCCTTCGGCGAGGCGCTGCTGTTGTCGGGCGACGGTGGCGCAGACCGCGCGCAATCGCTGCGGTACTTCAAGAGCGCATTCGAGCCGGGGAACGCGGTCCCCACAGCTTTGAACTCCCGCGCATTATCCTTCTTTAACCCCTATGCTAAGACCTCTTAACACAATCATAAAGCCCACTTAAAGCAGGTTAACGTATACTCACCTCTTGGTTCAGACTGTCACTATAAAGGGGGAGTAGGGCCATGCGCCGATTGTCGGCCCTGGTTGTGATTTTAGTTGCTTTATTTGCGCCCGTTGCGTTGAGCGGGTGCGGCGAGCGGACTGCGCAGGCGCAGGACGCGCCCGCCACCTCCGGCGACACGATCGAAAACAAGGGGTCGGACACGCTGGTCAACCTCGCGCTGGCGTGGGCCGAGGCGTACATGGCCGCGCACCCAGACGCGCGCATCTCCGTCACCGGCGGCGGTTCGGGCACGGGCATCGCCGCCATGATCAACGGCACCGTCGACCTCGCCAACGCCTCGCGCGCCATGAAGGAAGAGGAGATCAAGGAAGCCGAAGCGAACGGCATCGAGCCGCTCGAACACGTCGTGGCGCGGGACGCGATTGCGGTCGTCGTCCACCCCTCCAACCCGGTGAACGGCCTGACCCTCCAGCAAATCTCGGACATCTACACGGGCAAGATCACCAACTGGCAGCAGGTGGGTGGAGAGGACCGGCCCATCGTGCTCCTGTCGCGCGAGTCGAACTCGGGGACGTACGTCTATTTCCTCGAAGAGGTCATCCGCATGGGCGAAAAGAGCGACCTGCTCTTCTCGCCCGACACGCTGCTCATGCCGTCGTCGGAGGGAATCAGCGCAGAGGTGCGCCAGAACCCGAACGCCATCGGTTACGACGGGCTGGGCTACGTGACGCACGATCAGAAGATGATCGGCGTGGCGACGGAGGAGGGCGGCGCGTTCGTCCTGCCCTCGGTCGAGACGGTGAACGACGGGACCTATCCCATCTCGCGCGAGCTCTTCATGTACACCGCGGGCGAGCCGCAGGGCAAGATCAAGGCATATCTCGACTTTATCCTCGGCGAGGGCCAGAAGATTGTGCCCACGCTGGGGTTCGTGCCGTTAGGTTCGTAGTAGGCGCTTCAGCGCCCGTGCGCAGCCGCCCGGCGCTAAAGCGCCTACTACGAACCGGCCTTCAAATGGAGGAACCTTTGGCTGTTGATGCGAACGCGCCGCGGGCGCGGACCGGGTGGGGGGAGTTCACGGTTGAGTGGCTGGTGCGGATCGCCGGCATCTCCACCATCGGATTTGTCGTCCTGATCTTCCTCTTTCTGCTGCGGGAGGGCGTGCCGTTCTTCTTCCAGACGCCGCTCGGCGAGTGGCTCGGCGCCGCATGGTATCCCACCTTTGACATTTTCGGGATGCTGCCGCTGCTCCTCGGCTCGGTGCTCGTCACGGTGACGGCGATCGTGATCGCGCTGCCGCTCGGCGTGGCGACTGCGGTGTTTATCCGCGAGGTCGCGCCGGGCTGGGCGCGCGACATCCTCAAGCCGCTCATCGAGGTGCTGGCCGGCATCCCGTCCGTCGTGCTCGGCTTCTTCGGCATGACGCTGCTGGCGCCGATTGTGCGCGAGGTGTTCGGCGCGCCCACCGGGCTGACCGCGTTCACCGGCGCGCTCATCCTCGCCTACATGGCCTTGCCGACGATTATCTCGGTGGCCGAGGACGCGCTGGATGCGGTGCCGAAAAGCTACCGCGACGCGTCCCTGGCGATGGGCGCGACGCAGTGGCAGACGATCTGGCGCGTGGTCGTGCCCGCAGCCAAGTCGGGCATCCTGACGGCGGTCATGCTCGGCATGGGCCGCGCCATTGGCGAGACGATGGCGGTGATGATGGTGACGGGCAACGCCGCGCGCATGCCGCTGTCGCTCAACTCGCTCTTCCTGCCCGTGCGCACGATGACCGCGACCATCGCGGCGGAGATGGGCGAGGTGGCGCGCGGCAGCACGCACTACGCCGCGCTCTTCGCCATCGGCATCCTCCTGTTCCTCATCACGTTCCTGATTAACCTGGCCGCGGCAAAGGCGATCTTCCAGAAGCGGCGGCGGGGAGGGTTGCGCTGATGTTCGGCACGGTGCGTATTCAACCGGCAAACGCCGGCTCCGCGCGGCGGTACCTCATCCAGCGCATCGGCTTCGCCGCGCTCGTCGTGGCCGCGCTGCTGGTGGTCGTGCCGATCCTGTTCGTCATCGGCGCGATTGTCGTGCGGGGGCTGCCCGCGATTTCGCTCGAGTTTATCTTCGGCTTCCCGCGCGAGGGGATGAAGGCGGGCGGCATCTGGCCGGCCATCGTCGGCACGCTGCTGCTGACCGTGGGCACGGCCATTGCCGCGATCCCGTTCGGCGTGGGCGGCGCGATCTACCTGGCCGAGTACGCGCGCGACACCGCAGTGACGCGCGCGATCCGGCTCGCCATCGTGAACCTCGCGGGCATCCCGTCGGTCGTGTATGGCCTGTTCGGGCTGGGGCTGTTCGTGCTGTTCCTCCAACTCGGCACGTCGATCATCGCGGGCGCGCTGACGCTGGCGATCATGACCCTGCCCATCATCATCAGCACGTCGGAAGAGGCGCTGCGCGCGGTGCCGGTGGAGTTCCGCACGGTGAGCGCGTCGCTCGGCGGCACGCGCTGGCAGGGCATCCGCAACATCGTGCTGCCGCAGGCCACGCCCGGCATCATCACGGGCATCATCCTGGGCCTGCTGCGCGCGGGCGGCGAGACCGCGCCCATCCTCTTCACGGTGGCCGCGTTCTACCTGCCGCGCCTCCCCCAGTCCCCGCTGGATCAAACAATGGCCCTGCCCTACCACCTGTACGTCATCAGCACGCAGGTGCCCGGCATGCCGCCGGAGATCCAATACGGGACGGCATTGGTGCTGCTGGCGCTGGTGCTGTCGCTGAATCTGGTCGCGTCACTGATTCGCGGGTACTACCGGCGGCGAAGGCAGTGGTAGCGGACTTTGGTTCGTAGTAGGCGCTTTAGCGCCCGTGTCCTACTACGAACCGCGGGCGCTGAAGCGCCTACTACGAACCGAGCGATTACATGAACGCAGTTGCGCAACTCACAAAGGTTCGCTTCGAGAACCTCAACTACTATTACGAGCAGCAGCACGTCCTCAAGAACATTACGATGGACGTGCCCGCGCACTCCGTGACCGTGTTCCTCGGCCCGGCAGGCAGCGGCAAGTCGACCTTGCTCCGGCTGATCAACCGGTTGAACGACCTGCTCGACAACACGCGGCTGGAGGGCAAGGTGCTCATCGACGGCGAGGACATCTACGCCCGCGGCGTCTCCGTGCCCGCGCTGCGCCGCCGCGTGGGCATGGTGTTCGCGCTGCCCCTGCCCATTCCCGGCACGATCCGCGAGAACATCCTCTACGGGCCGAAGCTGGCCGGGGTGAAAGATCGCGGGCGGCTGGAGGAGCTGGTCGTGCGCACGTTGCAGCAGGCCGCGCTGTGGGACGAGGTGAAGGACCGGCTCGACCAGCCCTCGACCTCCCTCTCCGGCGGGCAGCAGCAGCGGTTGTGCATCGCGCGCAGCCTCGCGCTGGAGCCGGAAATCCTGCTGCTCGACGAGCCGACCTCCGGCCTCGACCCGATTTCCACGGGCAAGGTGGAGGAGTCGCTGCTGGAGCTCAAGAAGCAGTACACCATCATCATCGTCCCGCACAGCGTGCAGCAGGCCGCGCGCGTGGCCGACCACGCCGCGTTCTTCCTCCTCGGCGACCTGGTCGAGTACCGCGAGGGGCGCGAGCTCTTCACGTCGCCGAAGGACAAGCGGACTGAGGACTATATTACCGGGCGCTTTGGTTAGAAAAGGGACTTTGCATGGCGCGCATTGATGTTGAGCAACTGAATTTCTTCTACGGCGCGAAGAAGGCGCTGACAGACGTCAATTTGACTGTGCCCGAGCGGAAGATCACCGCGCTGATCGGGCCGTCGGGCTGCGGCAAGTCGACCTTCTTGCGCTGCCTCAACCGCATGAACGACACGATCAAGGGGACGCGGGTCGAGGGCAGCGTCAGGATCGACGGGCAGGACATTTACGCGCCCGGCGCAGACGTGGTCGATTTGCGGCGGCGCATCGGCATGGTGTTTCAGCGGCCCAACCCGTTCCCCCAGTCGGTGTACGACAACGTCGCGTTCGGGCCGCGGGTGCTCGGCCTCACACCGGAGCGCGAGATTCCGGCCATCGTGGAGGAGAGTTTGCGCGGCGCGGACCTGTGGGACGAGGTGAAGGACGGCTTGAAGAAGGACGCGCTCGGCTACTCGCTCGGCCAGCAGCAGCGGCTGTGCATCGCGCGCGTCATCGCGGTCAGGCCG
>CAZPTI010000191.1:0-9178 GCA_964588925.1 uncultured Anaerolineales bacterium
ATGAGAACAGACCCGACGGTTTCCACCGTCACGTAGTGACGCACCCGTCGGGTCTACGCCTTCCGCGTCGCCCAAAGGACGCCAGGCGCACCGACGGCCAGCGTGCCCAGCGCCGTCACGACAAACATGAGCGGCAGGCCGAGCGACTTCGCCAGGATGCCGCACAGCCACGGCCCGGCGAACATGCCGATGGCATACACCGACTGATGTACGCCCATTGCGGTCGTGCGTTCACGGCCGTCGACCTTCTGAATGCTCATGCCCATCAGAATGGGGTAGGCGACCCCGTAGCCAAGCGCGACGAGGATTTGCGAGGCAATTAGCCACGGCACGGACGGGCCGGCCGCGCACGCCGCGCCGGCCGCGATGACGGCAAAGCTGACGACCAGCAGCGGGCGAAGCGCAAACCGCCGCAGGAGCAGCGTCGCCAGCAGCACGCTCGGCGTGAACGCGACCAGATGGATGACGGTCAGGTTGCTGACGAGCGCGGCCGGCGCGCCAAGTTCCTTCGCGCGCAGTGTGATGAAGCCGTACGAGACGCCCATGAGCGCGAAGTGCGTGACCGCGTTGAGCAACGCGGGCACGAGCGCATCTTCGCGCAAGGCAAGCCGGACGAGGCCCGTCGCTTTCGGCGGCTGCGCGGGACGGCGCTGCTCTGGCGCGGGCAGGACAAGCGCAATGGCGATGCCCGCGAGCGCGGCTGCGACGGTGAACGTCAGCCCGTACCCGCCGAACGCATTAAGGGACGCGTTTGCGCCCGTCGCGAGCAGTCGCGCGATGGCCGACATAAGCGTCAGGGTCGTCGTGGCGCGCACCGCCTGTTCGGGCGGGTAGAGCGCGCTGAAAACCACCGTCAGCGGCACCCACGTCGCCGCGCCCAGGCCCGTGATCGCGCGACCGTACAGGAGCGACTGCGGATTCCCCGCAGTTCCCATCAGCAGCGCGCCGCCCGCGCACATCAGCAGGCCGAGGATGATGAACGGCTTGCGCCAGCCGACCCAGTCCGACGCGATGCCCATCGGCAGCCGCGCCAGCGCCTGCCACAGGCCATACATGGAGAGGATCGTGCCGATCAAGGCGAGGTCGGGCGTCAGGGTGGCCGCGTACGCGGGCAGCGTGGGCACGTAGGCGTAGAGCGAGGCCCAGTACAGCAGGGCGACGGCGCCGTACAGAGAGCGCGCCGCGCGCGGGGTGATCCAGGCGCGCGGCGCGGCCTGATCGGGTGCGATGGGGCGTTCAGCCACTCGCCGCGCCTCGTCTTTTCGCTTCGTTTTTCAGCATGTGGTAGACCAGATCGGCCGCGGAGACCACGCCGACGGGGCGCGCCTTTTCCCCCTCCCGCCGCACAACGACGACGCGGTGGATGCGCCCTTCGAGGAGGAGATCGGTCACTTCGCTGAGGGTAGTGTCAAGCTCGACCGTGACCACGTTACGGCTCATATAGTCCGCGACCCTGCGCTCCGCCCACGGCCCGCCCTTCTCCCACGCGCGCAGCAGATCGGTGCGCGAGATGATGCCGGCCAGCGCGCCTTCTTCGTCGACGACCACCAGCGCGCTGACATCTTCGCCGGTCATGCGCTGCGCGGCGGCTGCGAGCGTGTCGTCGGGCGCGCACGTGAGCACACCGAGGCGTTTGGCTTGCATCACCGTTGTGTTCGGCATCGGAACCCTCCCTGCGGGCATGGTGGGCGGACTTGCGCAAAGTATAGCAAGCTCGCTGCGCGTGGTCAAAGTCGTCCTGCGCCGTGAAGGCGGCGGCCTCAGAAAGTCTCGAGCAATTCGTAAGCTCGCCGCGCCATGATCACCTCAAACGGGTCCGGGGCAGGGGACGCGTCAGTTTCCCCTTCGTCTGTCTCGGTGCCGCCTTGAATCTGGAAACTCAGCATAATGAGCTGGAACAGGCCAACTCGGAAGGCAGCCGACGCCACAAACCCAAAGCGCGCGAGTTTCGGATCGATCCGGCAACCTGAGTCGCGCAAGCCGTCCAGGTACGACTCGAACAGCGCATCCGTCACGTCATCGGGTCGGGCGTCCGCCAGATTGTTCTGCGCGCCAAAGGTCAACTGGCCCAGGTCCGTACCCGGTGGTTCGAGGCCCAGCAGCGCCCAGTCCAGCGCCACCGTCTCTTGCCCGCCGTTAGGCCGGGAGCGCAACAGGAGGTTCGTGGGATAGGTGTCTCCGTGGGACAACGTCAGCCCCAGACGGTCCAACCTGTTGAGGAAAAGGTCGCGGTCGCCTAACATGCGGAGAAACGCATTCCCCGCGCCGCCATGATACCGCGCGCGGACTAACGGGTGTTCCCACCGCATTCGCTGAATCTCCCCCGCGGCGAGCCACTGCCGGTGGCGACTCCGGCCCAACCAGAGAAAAGAAGGCTGCGCGTCGGGAGAGGCGTACGCGCCGTTGAACCTGCCCAGGTGACGCGCGGCCAGCGCATAGTCCTCCAGCGACCAGCGCGCATCCGCCACCAAGCCGAGGTCCTCTAGCCACAGCCCCGCGACATCGCCCGGAAGCTCGAACGTGCCGTAGCACTGCGGAGCCACAAGCCCTGGAGGAAGCGCTTCGAGGAATCCCAACTCATACACCAGCAGCTCGCGCTTCCAGTAATTCCAGTGCGTCTGATCGTCACCTTCGCCCATGTTCGTCCAGCCTACGTTTGCCGGCGACTGAAGCAGCTTGAGGATGACGGACCACGATGCGCGGTCACCGTCAGTTGCGACGCCCTCGAAGCGGTAGATGCCCAGGCTGACCGGGTTGCCGATACCCCCGCCCACCTGCCGAACCTGCCAGTTATCGACTTCCAGGTCGTTACGACGCGCCACCTGTCGCGCAATCGGCGCGAGCGCAGTAGCGTCGATGGACGCCAGAATAGAGGCGGTGGTGGTAGTCATAGGCGATGTTTCTCCTCTGGCGCGATCCCGCGCAACTACTCAACGGGTCGGGTCTGGCTGGCCTGGAGCCACGCGACCCCGTACTCGTCCACCGTCCAGTGGCCGTGGACGAGCACCGGCTTCCAGTAGACTGCGCTTCGCATTCCCCGCGGCGTATGAACAAACACAAACCGTTCCCCATCGCTCAGGAAGAAGCCCGGCCCCCCGGTCCAGCCGGGCAGCCGCACCCCGGCGGTCAGCACCGCTTTGTTTCGCGTGGCAACCACATCGCGTAGCGGCAGGTGCGGCGGCAGGGTGGGCCGCGCGAGCGCCAGCGGATCCGCCAGCGCGCTCACCGGCAGCCCCAGCAGCTCCTGCTCCCACGCCCACCGCTGCCTCAGCCCCTCCGCCTGCGCCTGTGGCCGCGCAAAGTCAAACGCCAGTTGCGCAGTGCCGCCGCGCCGCCGCAGCAGGTCGAACTCGGCCAGCAGTTCACTGCGCGAGGCTCCCAGCCCATCCAGCGCGCCGCACTTGATCAGGTGCTCGACCTCTTTGGGTTGAAGCTCGACGCGGGAGAGCAGGTCGCGTAAGTCGACATAAAGGCCATTAACGCGTTCGGAAGCGATGGCCTTCGCCGCGCTGTTCCGCAGATCGCGCACCTGTCCCAGCCCCATGTATAGCTCGCCCAGGAAACCCGGTTTCTCCTTCACGAGCGTGAACTTCACGCCGCTATAGTTCACATGTGGCGGGTGAACAGGAATGCCAAGTCGCGTCGCCTCAGCCATATAGATCGCCGGGTGATAGAAGCCGCCGTAGTCTTGGAGCCGGGCCGCGAGAAACTCCGCGGGGAAGTGCGCTTTGAGATACGCGCACCGGTAACTGACATCCGCGTAGGCCGTCGCGTGGCCCTGATTAAACCCGTAGCCGGAGAAAGGCAGGATTTGCTCCCACAGCTTGCTCGCCTGCGCCGCGCTCATCCCCGGCCCGTCCGGCCGCGGACGCAGACACCCCGCCACGAACTGCTCTTGCAGCGCGGCGATCTCATGCCGCCCGAAGTGGCTCATCCCGCGGCGCAGGTGGTCCGCCTGCGCCCAGCTCAGCCCCGCCACTTCAGTCGCCAGCCGCAACACCTGCTCCTGGAAGATCAGCACGCCCTTCGTCGGGCCGAGGATGGGGCGCAGCGCCTCGTGCTCGAACGTCACGGCCTCCTTGCCGCGATAGCGCCGGACAAACGCGTCCGCCATGCCGCCCATCGCGGGGCCGGGCTTGAAGAACGCATTGGCAACCGCCAGGTCGCGCACCGTCCGCGCGCCGAGCCGCTTGAGCGTCCGCTGCGCGCCCTCCGACTCGCACTGGAACACGCCGACCGTCTCCGCCCGCGCGAGCAGGTCGCCGGTCGCCTCGTCATGGAGCGGTATCGTCGTCAGATCAAAATCGGGCTGGACATTAGCGCGCGCCATTTCGGCCGCGTCGGCCAGCACGGTCAGCGCGCGGATGCCGAGCAGGTCGAGCTTCGGCAGGCCAATCGCCGCCACGTCGCCGTGCTCGAACTGCGTAACGAGAAACCCCTTCGGCGTCCACTGGAGCGGCGCGACGTCGGTCATCGGGCCGGGCGAGATGACCACGCCGCCGGGGTGGATGCTGATGTGATCCGGCGTGCCGATCAGCTCCCACGCGGCGCGCGCCACCTCGCGTTCGAGCGGATCGTCGATCTGCGGCAGGATGTCGTCGATGGTGCGCTCGTCGCGGCGCCGCGGGTCAGGATGCCAGCGCCCCGGCATCATCGCGGCCAGCCGGTCCACCGCCTTCTCGTCCAGCCCGTACGCCTTCCCCACCTCGCGCACCGCCGACTGTGGCCGCATGGTGCTGATCGTGCAGACCATCGCCACGCGGTCCGCGCCGTAGTGATCCCGCACGTAGCGCAGCACCTCGTCGCGCCGGGCCGAGCAGAAGTCCAGGTCGATGTCCGGCGGATCGCGTCGCGCGGGATTGAGGAACCGCTCGAAGAGCAGGTCGTGCTCGATAGGGTCGACGGTCGTGATGCCCGCGCAGTAGGCCACAAGGGAGTTAGCAACACTCCCGCGCGTGCTGACGGGCACGCCGTGGTCGCGCGCAAAACGGACGATGTCGGCCACGACGAGGAAGAGCGGCGCGTAGCCGTGCTGGTTGATCGACGCCAGTTCTTTTTCGAGGCGCTTGGCGGGCGGATCGTTCGGGTAGCGAGCGCCCAGCCCTTGCTCCGCCAGTTCGCGCAGCGCGTCGCCGGGGGTCTGTCCCTTCGGCAGGTCCAGGCTCGGCCAGATGGGGCGGCCATCAGGGAGGCACGGGCCGCACTGTGCGGCAACCTCCCCCGCGGCCGCGAGCGCCTTCTCATACCCGCGGTAGCGCGCAGCCATCTCCTCCGCGTTCAGCCAGTGCGTCTCGCGCTCCGCCGCAGCCGCGGTCCGCGGCTGTCTCTCGACGCGATACGCATCCGCCGCGCGCTCGCGGACGCTATTGTCCTCCCACAAGTCGCCCGACTCGGCCTCGTCCGCTTCCGTTTCCGGCTCGTCGTAATCGGCCTGGTCGAGCGGCCGGTTGGCGCGGATAGCGGCCAGCAGACGCAGCCTTGACGCCTCCTCCGGCGCAAGCGTGTAGATCGGGTGAACCGCGACCAGGGGCAGGCCGAGCCGCCGCGCCAGCGCGCTCAGTTCCGCTGCGCGCCCTGCATCCGCCGGGCCATCCATTTCAAGCGCCAGCGCCGCGCTCTCGTCGAATGTGCCCGCCAGCTTCCCCGCGAACGCCTGCGCGGCGGAGAGGTCGCCCGCAAGCAAAAAGCGGTCGATCCAGCCCGCGCGTCCGCCGCTCAGGCAGAACAGCCCCTCGCGGTGCGCCGCCACATCCTCCCACCGCAAGCCCCGCGCCGCAACCGCCTCGCGCTCCGGGTTCCCTTGAACGAGGGTCGACAGACGGCACAACGACCGGTATCCCGCGGAGTTCTTCGCCAGCAGCACCAGTTGGCCCGGCGCTTCGTCGGCGAGCAGGGGCGTATGCCCATTAAGCGGCGGCAGTTGCAGCGTGACCGTCATCCCGATGATCGGCTGCGCGCCTGCCTTGCCGCACGCGCGCGCAAACGCCACCGCCGCGTACAGCGCGTTCGTGTCAGTCAGCGCCAGCCGCGCCATCCCCTCGGCCGCCGCCCGCGCCGCCAGCGCCTCAACCGACGGCGTCGCGCCGAGCAGGGTCATGTTCGAGTGAACTTCGAGGTGCGCGAAGGACATGACTGAATGATAGCACACATTTGCGACTATGTGAGGACTGACAGTGCTGCTGCCATTCTTCTGGGAAACGCCGCGCGTGCTATCATCAGGCGGCGAAGACCTAGCAGGTCCGAGATTACATAAAGGAGTCCACCCATCACACGCGCATCCATCCTCGGCGTCGACGTCGGCGGCACCTTCACCGACTTCGTCTCCATCATCGACGGCCAGTTGACCATCACGAAGGTCCTCTCCACGCGGCCAGACCCATCCATCGCGGTCCTCGAAGGCATCGCGCGCCTTGGCGTGGTGGAGGATGCGGTCATCTCCCACGGCGCCACCGTTGCGACAAACGCGCTCCTCGAGCACCGCGGCGGGCGCACCGCGCTCGTCACCACGGCCGGCTTTCGCGACGCGTTAGTCATCGGCCGGCAGACGCGGCCCGCGCTCTATCGCCTCTCCTTCCCGCCCCGGTGGACGCCCATCCCCGACGACCTGCGCTTCGAGGTGAGCGAACGTGTCGCGTCGGATGGTTCGGCGCTCATCCCGCTGGATGCCGCGGAGGTGGAGCGCGTGTTGGATCAGGTCGTTGCCGCGGGCGCGGAGTCCCTCGCGGTCTGCCTCCTCTTCTCTTTTGCCAACCCCGCGCATGAGCGGCTGATCGGCGAACTTGCGCGCAAGCGCGGCCTCTCCGTCTCCCTCTCCAGCGACATCCTGCCCGAGTTCCGCGAGTTCGAGCGCATGTCGACCACCGCGCTCAACGCCTACGTCTCGCCGCTCATGGCCGAGTACGTCGACAGACTGGTCGTTGGGCTGGGCGAAAGGCCCCTCTGGATCATGCAGTCGTCCGGCGGCATCCTGACTGCGGATGCGGCCAGGCGGCAGGCAGTGCGCACCTTGCTTTCCGGCCCGGCCGCGGGCGCGCTCGGCGCGTTCCACGTCGCGTCGCAGGCCGGACACCCGCGCATCATCGGCTTCGACATGGGCGGCACCTCGACCGACGCATCGCTGATCGACGGTCGCGTCACACGCACCTCCGAAGGCAGCGTGGAAGGCTGGCCGGTGCGCGTGCCGATGATCGACATTCACACGGTCGGCGCGGGCGGCGGCTCGGTCGCGTGGATCGACGCGGGCGGCGCGCTCCGCGTCGGGCCGCGAAGCGCAGGGAGCAACCCCGGCCCCGCCTGCTACGGTCGCGGCGGCGAGTCGTTCACTGTAACCGACGCCAACCTGCTGCTTGGCCGCCTGCACGCGGACTACTTCCTCGGCGGGCGCATGAAGCTCGACCGCGCCGCATCGGAGCAGGCCGCATCCCCCCTCGCGCGCCAGCTCGGTCTCTCCACCGCAGATCACGCCGAGGGCGTCAACCGCGTGGCCGATGCGCGCATGGAGCAGGCGCTGCGCGTCATCTCGGTCGAGCGCGGCGCTGACCCGCGCGACTTCGCGCTGCTCCCCTTCGGCGGCGCGGGGCCCATCCACGCCTGCTCGCTGGCCGAGGCGCTCCGCATCCCGCGCGTCCTGATCCCGCTTCACCCGGGCGTGCTTTCCGCGCTCGGCCTTGCCCTGGCCGACTTCACCGTCGACTACTCGCGTACGGTCATGGTGCGACCTGACGCCGCGAACCTTGATGAGGCATGGGCGACGTGCCGCGCAGCGTTTGCGCCGCTGGAACAGGCAGGGCTGGACGCGCTGGCAAGCGAGGGATTCGCCGTCGAAAGACCCGACGGGTTTCCACCGTCACGTAGTGACGCACCCGTCGGGTCTCTGGATCGCGCGCTTGATGTCCGATACAAAGGGCAGTCTTTCGAGTTAACTGTTCCGGTGGCGAACGGCGCGCGCGAGCGATTACTGGCCGATGCGCTTTCTGCGTTTCACGCGGCGCATGAGACGCGCTACGGCTACGCGCGCCCGGGCGCGCCGGTCGAGATCGTCAACGTCCGCCTGACTGCGCGCGGCATCCGACCTAAACCGGAGTTCGCTCCTGCGTCGCTTGCGTCGACCAGTGTTCCCGCCGCGGCGCAGGTGGGCGAGACGCGCATGCGCTGCCGCAGCCGCTGGCATAACGCGCCGGTCTACCGCCGCGACCGCCTCCAACACGGCCACGAACTGCGCGGCCCCGCGCTGATCGTCCAGGAGGACGCCACGACGGTAATGTTGCCCGGCTGGAACGCGCGCGTCGACGCGTGGCTGAACCTGCTGGCGGAGGTCGCCAATGGCTGAGTACGATCCCATCCTGCTCGAAATCATGAACAGCCTGCTTTCCGCCGTGGGTGAGGAGATGGGCGCTGCGCTCGGTCGCACGGCCTACTCGCCCAACATCAAGGAGCGCCGCGACTTCTCGTGCGCCGTGTTCGACGCGGCCGGCGGCATGGTCGCGCAGGCTGCGCACATCCCCGTCCACCTCGGCGCGATGCCCATGTCGGTCGCCGCGGCCATCGCGCGCTTCCCGCGCCTCGCCGACGGTGACATCGTCGTCCTCAACGACCCCTACGCGGGCGGCTCGCACCTGCCCGACATCACGATGGTCTCGCCGGTCTTCGCCTCCGCGGAGCCGGGGTGCTTGCTCGGCTACGTCGCATCCCGCGCGCACCATGCGGACGTCGGCGGCATCGCGCCCGGCTCCATGCCGCTGGCGACCGAGTTGCACCAGGAGGGGCTCATCATCCCGCCGGTCCTGCTGCAACGCGGCGGGGAGCTGGACGAGGGTGTGCTGGACCTGATCACGCGCAACAGTCGCACGCCGGAGGAGCGGCTGGGCGACCTGAGCGCGCAGCTTTCCGCGCAGCGGCTCGGCGCGCGGCGGTTGCAGGAGTTGGCCGCGCGCTACGGCCGTGCGGTGCTGGCCGAGTACATGGCCCACCTGCAAGACTATGCCGAGCGCGCGATGCTGGCCCTGCTGTCAGAGATGCCGCGCGGGCGCTACGAGTTTGCCGACTATGTGGACGACGACGGGTTTGGGACGCGCGACATCGCGATCCGCGTCGCGGTTGAGCCGGGAGACGGCGAGTTGCTCGTCGACTTCACCGGCTCCGCGCCGCAAGTGCGTGGCGGGCTGAATGCCGTCCGCTC
>CAZPTI010000192.1:0-9157 GCA_964588925.1 uncultured Anaerolineales bacterium
AAGTTCACCTCGGTGATCCTGTCCGACATCAACGGCGTGCCGCTGATGGCAACGACCGCCAACATAGTCATCGCCGTCATCGGCGACGGCGCGACGCCGCCTCCCGCCACGCCCGAACCGGGCATTACGGCCCTCGCGCCGCCCGCCGATGCGCCCACGGCAGCCGCCGAAGCTCCGTCAGTCGCGGCGACAATGCAAGCGCCGCCCAACACTGCCACCGTCGAACCACGCGGTGGCGCGACAACCGCTGCCCCCGAAACCGTGTCGCAACAGACGCGCGAAGCCGCGGCCAACGCGCCTGTTGCCCTTCCCACCGCGATTCCAACGCCAGATGCAGCGAGCGCGGCCGGCGCCGACCCGGCAACCCCTGCTGCGAATGCCTCCGCGACGCCGGTCGCTGGGGCGGTAGCGCCAACGTCTGCGCGAGTCGCGCAAGCGGCCAACGCGGCTGTTGCGCAATCGCCCGCGCTCGTTGAAGCGCCATCTCGCGTCAACGCAGCGCCACGCGCTTCAGCCGAGACAAGGAACGTCGCTTTGCTCGTCGGCGGGGGCATGTCTTTGCTGGTCTCCGCGGTGACCTTGCTCGAATGGCGTCGCGTGTCGCGAAAGTGATTGCGCGCCGCGTAACCTGGGGCTAACTGGCAGGCGCTTACTATGGCTCAGTCCAAAACACCCGTTTTCAGTTTGGCAAAGCGCGCGGCCTTGCGCTTTGCGCTCCTCGCGCTGCTCCTTGCCGCGCAGCCTGATGCGGCAATGGCCCGCCCCGCAGGGCCGACGGTCGTCAGTCCGGCCCCCCTGGAAAGCGTGGCGGGGCTCAATCAAACGGTCACGGTGACGCTGTTTGTGACGGACGTCGCGGACCTTTACGGCGCGGACGTCCAGCTTGCCTTTGACCCGGCGGTGTTGCAGGTCGTCGATGCGGACCCGACTTCGGCGGGCGTCCAGATTGCCCCTCGCGCTGACCTGCTCAAGCCCGACTTCGTGGTGAAACGCAAGGCGTGCAACGCGCCTAATCCCGCTGATGCGGACTGTCAGGCCGGGGGGCTCGTCTGGTACGCGGCAACGCAGGTGAACCCCTCTGCGCCCGTCACCGGCACCGGTGCGCTGGCCGCGATTACCTTTCGCCGTATCGCGCCGAGCAACACGGAACTGCGCATCAGCTACCAGGAGCTTGTCACGCGGTCGGGTCAACCAATCCCCGCGCAGACAGCCGACGGGCTCGTGCGCATGCCATCGACAGACTACCGCCTGTGGCTGCCTGTGATTTCGCATTGACACGAGTTCCGAACCTGGAGGGTCTCATGTTCTGCGCATTCCGAGGGAAAAAGTCGTGGTTAGCCGTCGTGCTGGCTGGGTTTCTGATCAGCGCCGGTGCCGCGCACGCGCAGCCCACTGCGCCGGAGCCGTCGGCTGCGGCATCTATTGCCGTGCAGACGCCCGGCCCGGCGACCGAAGGGTGTCTGGCGACGCGCGTGGAGATTTGGGCGAAGGACATCAGCGGGCTGTACGGGATCGATGTGCGCGCAACGTATGATCCCGCCATCCTGCAGGTGGTGGATGCGGACCCGAACACGGCGGGCGTCCAGATTACGCCGCTCTCCGGCTTCCTGAAGCCCGACTATGTCGTCAAGAAGCTGGCGTGCAACAGCGCCAGCGCCACCGACCCGGACTGCGCGACCGCCGGCCTCGTCTGGTATGCGGCGACGCAAACCTCGCCCACCGCGCCCGCCAGCGGCTCCGGCGCGCTTGCCGCGATTGACTTCATCGGCGCAAGCGCAGGCCTGTCGTCGTTGCAAATCACGTACAGCGAACCGGTGGACATCCACGGGAACCTGATCGCGACGACAACGACGAACGCCCAGCTTGCGGCAAACCCGCCCGCGAGTCCCGCAGTCACCGTGTCGCTGCCCGCGGCCACAACCCCTCGCCTGTCATGGGCCGCGATTCCCGGCGCGGGAACCTATCGCATCTACCGCAGCGCCACGCCCTACTTCTCTCCCGCCGAGCCGCCATATGCCTCGACCGCGCAGCTCTTCTACGAAGACTCCGGCGCGGCCGGCGACCCGCAGGTGAATCACTTCTACGTGGTCAAGTCGATCTGCGGCAACGGCCTTGCGAGCTCAGGGAGCAACCGCACCGGCGAGTTTGACTACGGGCTGATCAAACCGTGATTCGACGGCAACCACAAATCGCAACAGGGTCACTGCAAAATCTAGGGCAAAGGAGTCTGTCGCAATGAAACACCGCAAGACCCGTCATCGTGAGCGATTGTTACGCATCGCGCTAATGATCGCGCTTGTCATCCTGATCCCGGTTTCTGCGCACGGCGCAACCGTTTCAGGTCAACGGTCTGAGGGGCAGGATGCGCCCGCGCGCGAGCTATCGACGCCGCAACTAATTGCCCGCGCGCTTGCAGCCGGAGAAATCACTGCCGACCAACGCTTGCTCTACCTCGCCTATGCGGTCTACGAGTATCCTTCTTTGCCGGCGCGTTTCCGCAGCAACGCGGGTTGGTACGGCACGGCTGAAGTGCGCGAGCTGAAAAACGCCTGGAAACAGGCAAGTCAGCGACCCGGTATGATATCCGCCCCGGTGCTGGCCGAGCTTAATCGCCTGTTGGCGCCAGACGCCGCGACCATTTGCGATCAGGAGGACGGCCCCAACAACGACGGCGTGTCCGCGAATTTCTACATTAACTACGACGCCATTACGGGCGCATTGACGGTCGCGGACTATCGCAGCACGCTTGACTCGGCCTTCAATACCGAGGTCGCCGGCTACGGTTGGGCCAAACCGCCGATTTGTCCGGCGGGCGCGGGCGCCTGTCCTCCGCCGCAAAACAAGTACCCGGTGCAGTTGGCGTCGTTAGATGGCGGGCTCTATGGCTATGTGTCGCCCTCGGGCGGCGAATACGCGGGCTGGACGGTCGGCGACAATCCGAACACGCCGGCCACCGAGACGGAATCCACGACTTCTTGCATGGTTTTGCGAGATGACAGTTACATTTCCCTGGGCGGGCTGAACGGCTTGCGCGTGACTTCGGCGCATGAGTTTGCGCACGCCATTCAGTTCGGTTACGGTGATCCGGGCTGGGATGAAGATACGATGTGGTGGGAGGGCGACGCGGCTTACGTTGAGGACGAAGTGTGGGATGCGGTCGATGACAACTACCAGTACCTCTGGCCTGACTGGACGCAATGCCTGGGCCAGTGGCCGGAGGGTGCGCCTTCCTATCCAGAGTACTCTACGTGGCTGCCGTTCCGCTTTGCCGCGGAACATAACGGCGGCGCAAACGTAGTCGGCGGCGGCGAGGATGTTGCGCAAGGCGTGTGGGCCAACATTGCGGCCGGACAGAGCGGCTTGAATGCGCTCAACAATGCGCTATCGGCAAAAACGCCCGGCGCGTCGTTGGCCGACACGTTCCACAAATACGCGGTGGGCAGCCGGTTCATGAAGAGCTGCCCCGACAGCTCCGCCTATTGTTACGAGGAGGCCGCCGGCTACGTCAGCTATATGGGTGGCGCACCGGAGAACCACGGGAACATTGCGGCAGTCGGTGGCAGCTACTCCGGCAGCGTCCGGGATAATTACGCGATCAACTGGATCGGCCTGCCCACTACCGGCGGACCGTATCAAGTCACGCTCAACAACACATCCGCCGGCGGCCAGTTGCGCGCCAGCGTAGTGGCCGATCCAACCGGGAACCGCACCGGCAACGTGCAGGTGAGCGGCTTTCCAACAATGGTCGGCGCGGGCGAAAGCCGTTCGCTCTGCTATATGCCTCCGGCCGGCTCAAGCGACGTCGTAGCCGTGATCACCAACCAGTCGCAGACGGCTGCCAACCCGGCCTCCTGCCCCGCGCGCAGTTATACCGTGTCATTGGCAAACGCGTCTCTGACGGGCAGCCTGTCCAACCTTCCGACCGGCGCGACGGTGGACATCGGCTGCGGAACGTACGTTAAAGTGAAGCGCAACAGCGGCGATCCGGGCACGGTCACGGTGACAAAACATACGCAGGCGCCCGGAGGCAATCCGGCCGGGCCGGGTGAACTGCCGGTTTACTGGGACATTACGGCAACCGGAACGACGTACAACGTGGATTTGACGCTCTGCTATACGGATGCGGAGCTCGCCGGGGCCGGGCCTGGGGTGGTGGAGAACGAATTGGTTTTGTTCCGCAATGCGACCGGCGGCGCAACCTGGAATCAGATCGGCGCAGACACGCGCGACACGGCCGCCAACTGCATTACGAAGGCCGGCGTCACGGCTTTCAGCGATTGGACGCTGGGTATGCCGGGCGACCCGACGGCTGTGAGCGTGATCGAATTTTCGGCCAGTTCGGGCGTTGTTCCGTGGTGGACACGGCTGGCGGAATGGCTCCAGGCGCAGGCGCAACGACTCCCCTGAGCGTCAACACTTCGCGGCCTTGATACAGACAGCCCGGCGCGCCGGGCTGTCTGTTCGTCTGACGCCACCTTGCAATTCACTTCAATGCGGGCGCAATCACGCCGAACAGCGCATACACCGCCATCACAGGCAGCGCCGCAAACGGCAGGACGTACGCCGCGCGCCGCCACTGCGCGAGCAGGAACGACACGCCCATCAGCCCCGCCGCCGCAACCATCGTCAGCGCAAGCGGCCAGTTCGGCAGCCCCGCGCCGCTCGTCACACCCCACACGGCGAGGATGACCGCGGTCAGCAGGAGGACAGCGGCAACAATCCGCGCGGGGAACGGCTTCAACGCGTGACGCCAACCTGTCGCGAGGAAGATCGCAATGGGGATGAGCGCGGTGAACAGATAGCGGCCCTGGTGCTGGAGAAACGTGATGTTGTAGTAGATATAGGCGAGCAGGGTGAGCAGAACGGTGACGCCAAGCAGGACGCGTGCCGTTCGCGCCGATTCCGGCAGAGGCTCAGTTGTCTCCGCGCTGTCGCGGCGAATCTTGCTGGCGGCCCATCCCACGACAGGAATGCCCATCCACAGCCCCATCAGGTAGTACACCCGCGTGTCCAGCCACGCGCTCATCCACCCGAACACGCCCACGAAGCTCTTGAACGTCCACTCGAACGCCCGCCGCCAGTACGCGCCCCAACCGCTCTCCGCGATAAACTCCCCCGTCCGCTTCTGCCCGACGACGATCTGCTCGTGCCGCACCAACCCCAGAAAGTCCGGCCAACCGTAGGCGTAGATATTGCGCGCGTACCAGGGCAGCGCCAGCAGCGCGGCCGGCAGGATCAACGCGGCTGCCTCGATCAGGATGCGGCGCAGTGACGCCTTCTCGCGGATCCATTGCCAGACAACAGCAACCACTGTCATCGGAATGATAATGTACGCCGTGGTCTTGGTGATCAGCACCAGACCGAGGAGGACGCCGAGGAGGAGACGAGACCTGACGGGTCTCGAAGACCCGACAGGTCTGGCGATAATGACCAACAGGACCGCGGCCAGCAGCAGTTCCGCCAGCGCGTCATTGCCTACCTGCGAGACGGTCGCAAGGTGCTGGGGCAGGAACGCGACAATTGCCGCCGCCCCGAGCGCGACGGCCGGCTGATGCGGGACGGCGACGCGGGCGATCCCATAGGCGAACAGGACGATGCCCGCGCCGAGCAGGGCGGAGAGCAGGCGCAGGGCGATCAGGTTGCCACGCGTGAGCGAGTAGACCGGCGAGGCGAGCAGGTAATAGAGCGGCGGCTGGTGCGACTCGTAGCGGATCGGCGTGACCGGCATGTCCGGCGGGAATTTGGCCGTCTTGATCTCTTCCAGATACCCGTGCGGGTAGTCGCCGAAGTGCAGCACCGGAAACCCGCCGTTCTCGGCCACGTACGCCACATAGTTGTAGTGCGCCGGTTCGTCCGGGGCCTGCCACGCGGGCGTGTTAATCGCAAAGAGCGCCGCAAGCGTGAAGTAAATGACCAGGATAATCACGAGCCACGCAGCGTTGGAGATGCGGATGCGTGAAGCAAAACCCGAATCGCGCAACGCGCGGGATGTCCGCTCCTGCTGGAGGAGATCGTTCTGGTTGATGATTCCCATGAGTTACTTTCCGGGCAACACGTCGCGGCCGCGGCTGCCGCCCTGCTCGGGGCCGATGATGCCGTCCGCTTCCATCTGGTCGATCAGCCGGGCTGCGCGGGAGTAGCCGATGCGCAGGCGGCGCTGGAGCAGGGAGATGCTCGCCTTGCCCGATTTGCGCACCTCTTCGACGGCCTGTCGGTACATCTCGTCCTTGCCCTCGGCCTCGATTGCCGCCACGTCACCCCACAGCGGCTGCTGGAGCGTCTCCTGCCCGGGCAACCACGGCGGTTGGAGCTCCTCGCTCGGGGCCGCTTCCCCCTCCGCGCCCTGCGCTTCGCCCTCGCCGTCGTTGCCCCGGAGCAGCGGCCCCTCGCCTTCCATCAGGTCGGTGGGCTCGGTGAACGCGCGCATGCCCCGCCAGTACTGCACCAGCCGCGCGGACTCGCGGTCGGAGACAAAGCAGCCCTGCAAGCGTTGCAGCTTCGACTGGTCCGGCGCCATGAAGAGCATGTCGCCGCGACCCAGTAACTGCTCTGCGCCGGGCGTGTCCAGGATGACGCGGCTGTCGATCTGCGACGTGACCGCGAACGCAATGCGCGCGGGGAAGTTCGCCTTGATCAGGCCGGTGACAACGTCGACCGACGGGCGCTGCGTCGCGATGATCAGGTGCATGCCCGTCGCGCGGGCCATCTGCGCGATGCGGCAGATGTATCGCTCGACGTCTTCCGGCGCGGAGAGCATCAGGTCGGCCAGCTCGTCAATAATGATGACGATGTACGGCAGCGTCTGTTCCCCGCGCTGCGTGAGCTTGTCGTTGTACGCCTCGATGTTGCGCGCGCCGAGCTTGGCGAACAGCTTGTAGCGCCGCTCCATCTCCTTCGTCGCCCACTGGAGCACCGGCACCGCGCGCTCCACGTCCACGACGACCGGCGCGATCAGGTGCGGGATGCCGTTGTACACCGTCAGCTCGACGCGCTTGGGGTCGACCATCAGGAAGCGTAGGGTGTCGGGCGTGTGCGTGAGCAGCAGCGACGTGATGATCGTGTTCACGCAGACCGACTTGCCGGAGCCGGTCGCGCCCGCAACCAACAGATGGGGCATGCGCGCCAGGTCCGCCACGGACGCCTGCCCCGACACATCGCGGCCCAGCCCGAACTTAAGCGCGCCCTTCGTCGCCGGCCACTCTTCGGATTCCATGACGCCGCGCAGCGAGACGAGCGAAATCTGCATGTTCGGCACTTCGATGCCGACGAAATCGCGGCCGGGCACCGGCGCTTCAATGCGGATGGGCGACGCGGCCAGCGCCAGCGAGAGGTCGTTCGAGAGCGCCTGGATCTGCGAGACGCGCACTTTGATGTGCTTCTCTTCGCCCTTGCGATCCTTGCGCACGATCGTGCCGGGGCGCAGGCCGAACTGGGTCACGGCCGGGCCTTGATTGACCTCGACCACGCTCACCGGCACACCGAAGCCTTGCAGCGTCTGCTCGATGATCTGGACGCGGCGGCGCAGGTCTTCCTGCTGAATGTCCGTATCCGTCACGTCGTCGAGGATTTCGGTGACGGGCGGCACGCGCCACGTCTGCCCCGCGCCGCCGATGATCCGCGGCTGCAAAGGCCCGCCTGCAGGAGGCGTGACGCCGCGGTTGGCGGGTTCGATGACGGTCTTACCCGGCGCGGCATTTGGCGACGTTGCGGAGGGTGCGCCGGTTGGCGCGGTCACGAGCGGACGCGGCGCAGCAGGCGCTCGCCCGCCGTTGATCACCGGCCCGCGCTGCGGTGGGTCCCACGGCGGCAGCAGGTCGGTTTCCTTCTCCGGCACGATCTTGCGCCACAGGCGGACGAATGGATTCCGCTCGCGCGGTTCGCCGAGGGGCAGCGGCGGGTTGATGCGCGCGCCGTCCGGCCCGTTCGACAGGCCGCGGCCGTTGATCTTCGGCGCAGGCGCGAGGGACGGTTGGGCTGATCGGCTGAACAGACGCGCCCAGAATGCGCTCAGTCCCGCGCTGATGTCGGCAAGTGACCGCCCGGCCAGCGCCACGAGGGAGAGAAGCAGGATGATCAGCAGGAGCACGCCGCCGACGACCGGCCCCAGTCCGCCCACCAGCGAGCCGCTGAGGAACCAGCCGAGCAGGCCGCCGCCCTGACCTTCGAGCGCGGGCTGCGTCACGTCGGGCACGCCCGCGAAGAGGTGCGCAAAGCCGGTGAACGCGGCAAACAGGCCGAACGCGCCGACGATCCGCCATGCCGACCACCGCTCGCCCTCGGTCACATCGCGCAGGGCCAGCCACACGCCCACCCCGCCGATCAGGAACGGCACGAGCCACACGCCCGCGCCGAAAAGGAAGCGCAGGCCGGTGACGCCGGCTTCCGTGATTTCCCCGCGGCTGGTCGAGATCAGGCTGAGGAAAATGAGAATCGCCAGCAGCACAAGGATGCTGCCGGCAATCTCGCCCCGCATGAACTGGCCGAGCGACGGTCCGCTCTTCGGCGGGTTCTTGCCCCGCGGTCGTCGTTTAGTTGCCATAACTCTTAGCGCAAGTGTTCTTATTGCTAGAGAGTATACCATAAGTTGTCCCGCTTGTCATGCCCGCTGCTCCCCCTCTCCCGTTGGGCTCATTCCGGGCGGACGGGCGAGCAGCCGTGGGCGCCACTCTTGCGTTTATGTAGCTAAAGCTATTGTTTAGCGCAACATAGCGGAACGAGTTTTGTCTAATTTGATACACTGTTGCGCGGCGCAGCGCGCGGCGACGAGAAGCCGTGGGTATTTGGTTGGTAAGGCGCGCCAGAGCATTTATTTGAATTGTAACATGGGGGGTGAGGTGAGGCCCCCGAACTACGCGCTCGCGCCGCTGTAGCGCCTGATCCCCGCGCGCCAGATGCGCAAACTGACTGCCACCACGACCACCGCCACCCCCACGAACATCAACACCTGCCACCAGAGCAACTCGCCGCGCAGCGCCTGCACGGGCACCGTGGTCGCGAGCGCAATCGGCACGACAAACGTTACGATCATGCGGAGCCACGGCGGATACACGGTTGCCGGGTACCGCCCGGCTTCCAGCAGCGCCTGCAAAATCGTCACGTTGTTATCGAACTTGATGAACCAGAACGTGAACGCCAGCATGACGATCCACAGGCTGTA
>CAZPTI010000193.1:0-4231 GCA_964588925.1 uncultured Anaerolineales bacterium
AGACCTGCTGGCCCGCTGCAAAACGCCGTTCGAGCAGGCGTTGCGTGATGCAAAGCTAAAGGCGAGCGAGATCGACGAGGTCGTGCTGGTCGGTGGGTCGACCCGCATGCCGATGGTGCAGGAACTTGTGCGCCGGCTGACGGGCAAGGAGCCGAACCGCGGCGTGAACCCCGACGAGGTTGTGGCGATTGGCGCGGCGCTGCAGGGCGGCGTGTTGAGTGGTGAGGTCAAGGACGTGCTGCTGCTCGACGTGACCCCGCTGACGCTCGGTGTTGAGACGCTGGGCGGCGTGCTGACGCCGATTATCGAGCGCAACACGACGATCCCGGTCAAGAAGAGCCAGGTCTTCAGCACGGCTGAGGACAACCAGAGCGCGGTGACGATCCACGTGCTGCAGGGCGAGCGCCCGATGGCCGCGGACAACATGTCGCTCGGCCAGTTCAACCTGGAAGGCATTCCGCCCGCGCCGCGCGGCATGCCGCAGATCGAGGTGACGTTCGACATCGACGCGAACGGCATCCTGAACGTGAGCGCACGCGACACCGCGACCGGCAAGGAGCAGAAGATTACGGTCACCGCGTCGACTAACCTGAACAAGGAAGACATCGACCGGATGGTCCGCCAGGCCGAGATCAACAAGGCTGCCGATCAGCGCCGCAAGGAGTTGATCGAGGCTCGCAACCAGGCCGACCAGATGGCCTACGTGACCGAGCGGAGCCTGAAGGATCTCGAGGACAAGATGAGCGCGGAAGACCGCCGCGGCCTCGAGCAGTTGATCGCCGAGGTGCGGCGAGCGGCGCAGGGCGAGGACGTGACCGCCATTCGCGATGCGATGCAGCGCCTTGAACAGGCCGCCAGCCGCATGTCGCAGACCGCCTACTCCGCGCAGAGCGGCGGCTACAACGGCAACGGGACCGATGGCGCCGGCAATTATGGCGGGCAGAGCCAGCCTGATGGCGACGACGTCGTCGAGGGCGAGTTCCGCCAGGTCTAAAATGAACGGGCATTTGCCAGGCACTTGCGAAGTGCCTGGCAAGTGACGCAAGCCATACGCGGCTGGCGCAACGGGAAACAATTGCCCGGCGCCAGCCGTTTTGCTATCCGAGTGGTTCGTAGTGCGGGCTTAGCCCGGCTGCGCGCGCCGTCAAGAAATTGTCGGCCGCGTAACAGGTATGTATAAGGTTCACCAGATATAATGGCCGTAATGGTGTGGATGCGATTCAGGAGACGTTATGTTCTACTTTGATCCTATGTATTTCGTCTTCATGCTGCCCGCGTTGGCGCTGGCATTCTTTGCGCAAATGAAGGTTCGCAGCGCGTATTCAACCTATACCCGCGTCGCGAACTCACGCAATCTGACCGGCCTCGACGCTGCGCGTATCATTCTTCCCAACGAAGGACTGGTGGGGGTGCAGGTCGAAGGCACGCCGGGCGAACTGACCGACCACTATGACCCGCGCTCGAAGAAGCTGCGCCTCTCCGCGGGCGTGGCGCAGCAGCCGAGCATCGCGGCGCTCGCCATCGTTGCGCATGAGATCGGTCACGCGCTGCAGGACGCGCACGGCTACGCGCCGCTCAAGCTGCGCGGGGCCATCGTCCCGGCTGTGACAGTTAGCTCGTGGGTCGCGCCGCTGCTCTTCTTCATTGGCTTCCTGCTGGGCGTCACGCAGCTTGCGTGGCTCGGCATCATCTTCTTCGGGATGAGCGTCGTCTTCGCGTTGATCACGCTGCCCGTCGAGTTCGACGCCAGTCGCCGCGCGCTGAAGCTGCTGGAGAGCTACCAGCTTGCTGACGGCCGCGAGTTGCAGGGCGCGCGCTCGGTCTTGCAGGCTGCCGCGCTGACTTACGTCGCCGCGCTGGCGCAGACGCTGTTGACTTTGCTGTACTACGTCTCGATCCTGGGGCGTCGCCGGGACTAACTGATCGCAAACCTGATGGGTGCGCCACGAAGTGGCGGTCGAAACCCGTCAGGTTTTTCGCATTTGAGAGGACTTTGATTAATGAAGCGTTCGCGAATCCTGATGCTGATCGTCGGCCTGGTGATCCTCAGCCTTGCCTTGATGGGCTGCGGGCTGGTCAACGCGTCCGTCCGGCTGCTGACCGAGCCGACTGCAACCCCGCGGGCGCGGCAAACCCTGCCGCTTGCCACGCGCACTCCGCGTGTTGAGGCGCAGGCCCCCACGCGCGCGCCCACCACCCAGGCCCAACAGGCGCCGGCAACCGGCGGCGCGATCCCCGGCCAGGGACAGGGCGAGGCGCAGCCGGGCCAGGCGCAGCAGAACGTGCAGGTGCCAGCCGCCGATCAGTCCGACGCGCGCGTCTTCACGGCTGTTTACCAGAAGGTGAGCCCCTCGGTTGTTCGCATCGATAACCTGACTGCGATTTCTTCGAGCAGCGTGGACGAGGCGCTGCCGGAAAGCCAGGGCTCCGGCTGGATCTGGGATGCGAACGGCTATATTGTGACCAACAATCACGTCGTGGAGGGGGCGGACGCCCTGTCCGTCACCTTCCCCGACGGCGTCGAGCTCCCCGCCGAATTGATCGGCCGCGATCCCGACAGCGACCTGGCCGTCGTCAAGGTTGATCCGACTCTCGTGCAACTTGTGCCTGCGGAGCGCGGGCGGCTGGAAGAGGTGGAAGTCGGGCAGCGCGCCATCGCCATCGGCAACCCGTTCGGCTACGACAACAGCATCACCACGGGCATCGTGAGCGCGCTCGGCCGCAGCATTGAGTCGCAGTCGGGTTACAGCATTCCGCTCGCGATTCAGACGGACGCGGCGATCAACCCCGGCAACTCCGGCGGGCCTCTCCTAAACGATCGCGGGCAGGTCATCGGCGTCAACTTCCTGATCCGCTCGGCGGTCCGCAGCAATTCCGGCGTCGGCTTTGCCATCCCGATCAACATCGTGGAGCGCGTGGTGCCGTCCATCATCGAGACGGGCCAGTACAAGCACGCGTTCCTCGGCGTCAGCGGTCGCACTTACAGCCCGGCGTGGGCGGAGGCCCTCGGCTTCCCGGAGGACGTGCGCGGCGCGTATATCCTGGAAGTGCGCTCGAACGGTCCGGCGCGGCGCGCAGGCCTGCGGGGCGGCACGGAGGACACGAACATCCCGCTTGCGGCGGGCATGGGCCAGGTGGTTTATCTCCCGCGCGGCGGCGACTTGATCATCGGCATTGACGATCAGCCGATCCGCACCTTTGACGACATCCTCGTCTATCTGGAGAGCTACAAGTCGCCGGGTGAGGATGTGGAGTTGCGAATCCTGCGCGCGGGCGAGGGTGAGCAATCGATCATCGTGCGCCTGGGCGAGCGGCCTGCGCTGTCTGAGTAGGTATTCTGAAACAAACCGCCCGGTGCGCCGGCAAGGCGCGCCGGGCTTCTTTTTGCCCCTTTTGCCAGGAGGCGCGTCATGCGCAAAGCTGTCTCTCTCTTGCTTGCCGTCGTTGCCGTCGTGTTGCTGGGCGCATGTTCCGCCCTGCCCGACTTGCTTGCGTCTGCTGAGGCGTCCCGCGCCACGCCTACGCCGCAGGTCATTGTCCTCGTCGCCACACCAACCCCTGCGCTGGCTGTTGTCGCTGCGCCGGTTGGTCTGCCACAAGGATTGGATTCCGAGGAAGCGCGCCGCGTTGCCATCTACGAGCGCGTCGCTCCCGCGGTCGTCAACATCACCACGCAAATCGTCCGCAACGACTTCTTCTGGGGCAGCGTGCCTGAGGAGGGCAGCGGCTCCGGCTTCCTGTGGGACAACCAGGGGCATGTGGTGACGAATTATCACGTTATCGAGGGTGCGCAGGACATCTCTGTCAGCTTCGGCGACGACGTGAACCTGGCGGCGACGGTCGTTGGCGCGGACCCGCAGAACGATCTTGCCGTGCTGAAGGTGGAGAATCCCCCGGAGAACGCGCAGCCGCTGGAGGCGGGCACGTCGGGCGATCTCAAAGTCGGCCAGACCGTGCTTGCGATCGGCAACCCGTTCGGCCAGTTCGAGCGCACGATGACCGAGGGCATCGTCAGCGCGCTCAACCGCACGATTCAGACCGAGAACAAGGTGTTGCGCGGGGTCATCCAGACCGATGCGGCCATCAATCGGGGCAACTCCGGGGGGCCGCTGCTTGACTCGCGCGGCCGGCTGATTGGCGTCAATTCGGCCATCTTCTCGCCTACCGGCACGTCCGCCGGTGTCAGCCTCGCCATCCCTGTCGATAAGGTGCGCCGCGTCGTGCCGGAGCT
>CAZPTI010000193.1:4331-9107 GCA_964588925.1 uncultured Anaerolineales bacterium
AACGCCTATCTTGACGAGGAAGCCCGTGTCGGCCAGGCCGTTACGCTCGACATCCTTCGGGGCGGCGAAAAGCTGCAACTCCAGGCGACGCTGGCGGACACGCCGGAACAACTGCGGCAATAGGATTGCTTTTGCCACAGAGGGCGCAGAGGGCGCAGAGAGCTGCAAGTTAGGAAACTTGCGCTACGAACTCTGCGCCCTCTGCGCGCTCTGTGGCAAGGCTCACGCCGCAACCAGCCAAACGAACTGGTGCGGCGCCAGCGTCAGTGCGTCGGCCAGTTCCACCATCTCCCCGCTGACCAAATCCCTGAAGGTGTAGCTCAGCCCGTTTGCGCGGACTGTGTTCGCGGCGATTTGCTGCGCGCGCTCGCTGAAGTTGCACAGCGCCAGCACGCGCCCCTCGCCGCCCTGTCGGGTGTAGCCGAATACGTGCCCGTTCCCCGTGTCGATCACCTGCATGCGGCCGTCGGCCAGCGCGGGTGTCTCCTTGCGTATCGAGATCAAGCGCTGCATGGCTGTGGAGATGCGTCCTTCGACGGTTTCCGGCCGGTCTCGTCGCGCCACGCGTTCCCAGTCAGTGAAGGGCCGATGCACCCATCGGCTGTCCGCGGCCTTCGCCGGATCGTCGCGGTACCGGTAATCGTTCAGCGTGCCGACCTCGTCGCCCAGATAGATCAGCGGGATGCCGCCGATGGACAGAATCACGCTGTGGATCAGCAGGATGCGCCGGATTGCCAGCTCGACCTCGTCCGGCCCTTCTTCGCGCAACGCCTTCTCCAGCCCCGCGAGGCTGGCGCACGTGCCTGAGATGCGCGCGTCGCCGGTGCGCGGGTTTTCCTGGAAGGGCAGGCCGCGCGCGAAGCTGCCGGGGAATTTGCCGGTGTAGAACGCGTTGAGGAAGCGCCGGTGGTCGTAACCGTTGATGCCCAGCCGCGCAGCCGCCGCATCGTCGAACGTCCAGCCGATGTCGTCGTGCACGCGGACGTAGTTGACCCACGCGCACCCATCCGGGATGCGGAACCGCTCGGCCATCGACTCAGCCAGCAGGCGCACCTCGCGCGTCGCCAGCGACTCCCACAGCAGCGCCATCAGCAGCGGGTTATACGAAAGCTGACATTCCTGCGGCGAGATGTAGCGCGCCACCTCGTCCGGGTGGACAATCGCTTCGGACTTGAACAGCAGCGCGGGCGCGGCGATGCGCGCAAGCGCGTTATACGCCTGGATGATCATGTGCGCTTCGGGCAGGTTTTCGCAGTTGGCGCCAAGCTGCTTCCAGATGAACGCCACCGCATCCAGCCGCAGCACCTCCACACCCGCATTTGCGAGCGAGAGCATCTCTTCAAGCATGGCGCGGAACACCGCGGGGTTGGCGTAGTTCAGGTCCCACTGGAAGCTGTAGAACGTGGTCCACACCCACTTGCCCATATCCGGGCGATACGTGAAGCTGCCCGGCCGCGCATCGGGGAAGATTTCGCGCAAATTGCGCTCGTATGCGTCGGGCATCGTCCGGTCAGGGAAGATCCAGTAGAAGTCGCAGTATTCCTCTTCGCCGGCCTGCGCGCGGCGCGCCCACTCGTGCTCGTCCGACGTGTGGTTGAACACGAAGTCGACCGTGAGGCTCATCCCCTGCGCGCGCAGCTCGCGCGCCAGGTCCGAGAGTTCGGCCATCGTCCCCAGCCTGGGATCGACCTCGCGGTACGAGCTGACCGCATAACCGCCGTCGTTCTCGCCCTCCGGCGCTTTGAAGAGGGGCATCAGATGAAGATACGTGAGGCCGAGTTCCCTGAGATACGGCAGTTTCTCGCGCAGCCCGGCCAGGTTCCCCGCGAACAGGTCGACGTAACATACGCCGCCGAGCATCGTTTGCGACTGGAACCAGTCTGGGTCTGCCTCGCGCGTCGCATCGAGCGTCCTGAGATCGGCTGGCCGCGCGAGCGCCAACCGGCACGCGGTTTCGAGGATTAGTTCGAGGTGGTAGAAGAAATCGTAACGGCCGCCGTACAGGTGATGCAACAGCGCGAAAAGCCGCTCAAACTGCGCTTCCAGCCGGCTTTCGATGACGCGCCATTCGGCAGGCGGGGCGCTCGCAAATTCGGCGCGCAGGCGCGGCAAGATGCGCGCCAGGGTCAATCGTCCCTCTTTGCGTAGGTCCATGATTCTGAGCACCTCCCCGCAATCAAAACCCCGCCCTCATCTCGACGGGCGGGGCTTTCGCTTCTTTCGCGTTTCGGTTTTCCGGCTTTCCCCCCGCTTTCGCCTTTCCCCTTCCAGACGACGCGCGAAGGAAACCTTCGGGAAGAACTGTCGTCTACCCCTTCACCGACCCTGCCAGCAACCCGCGGATGAAGAACCGCTGCAACCCGAAGAACACGATCAGCGGCAGAATCATCGACACGAACGCGCCCGCGGTGAGCAGGTGCCAGTCGTTGCCGCGTGAGCCGACCATTTCCGCGAGGCGCATAGTGAGCACCTGGTTTCCCGGCGCGGAGCCGAGGAAGATCAACGCGACGAGGTAGTCGTTCCACACCCAGAGGAACTGGAAGATGGCGAACGACGCCAGCGCGGGGATCGACAGCGGCAGGATCAGCACGCGGAAGATGGTGAAGTGCGACGCGCCGTCGATGAACGCGGCCTCCAGCGTCTCGCGCGGGAGTTGCGAGATGTAGTTGAACAGCAGGTAGGTCGCCAGCGGCAGGCCAAAGCCCGTGTGCGCCAGCCAGATGCCGAGGAAGGTGCCGTTCAACTCCAGCGTCTTGTAGTCTGTCAGCAGCGGCACGAACGCGATCTGCAACGGGACGACCAGCAGCGCGACGACCAGGATGAACGCCCAGCGCCGGCCGGGGAAGCGCATCCACGCAAAACCGTAGGCCGCAAACGCCGCGATGAGAATCGGGATGACCGTCGCCGGGATGGTCACGGTGAGGCTGTTCAGGAACGACGCGATGAAGTTGTCGCCCTGCACCGTCTCCATCGTACCGTCCGGATTTCGGACCTGAAACTCCTTGCCGCCCAACACTTGCTGATAGTTATCCAGCGTGAAGTCTGTATTTGTCGTCCATCGCTGCTCGCGCACCTCGATCTGACCGAGCCGTCGATTGCCGACCCAGATTAACTCGCGGCCGTCTGGCGTCGTCACGCCCTCGCGGAACTGCTCGAACGTGCCTTCCGCGCCCTCGATGTTCATGACGCCGCTGCGGTCCACGCCGTCTGGCACCGGCATCGTGCCGACAGTCACCCAGGCGCGATGCGGCAGGATGGTCCACCAGCCGGACGTCTGAATGTCAAACCGCGTGCGGAAGGACGAAATGAACAACCCGAAGGTCGGGATGGTCCAGATGAGGACCAGCAGCAGGAGCGCGCCGTTAATCAGGATTTGCGATCCGTCGAGCCGGCGCTTGCCTTGTGGCTTAACCGCAGTATTCGCAGCCATCAGAACGCCTCCTGCTGTCGTAGCTGGCGCAGGTTGTAGATCATGACCGGGATGACCGCGATCAGGAGCACAATCGCGATGGCCGATCCATAGCCCGCGTTCTGCGCGGTGAAGTACTCGCGGTAGAACTGCGTGGCAATGACCTGCGTGCTAAACTGCGCGCCCGTCATGACCCAGACGATGTCGAAGATTTTCAGCGTGAAGATAACGATCGTCGTCGCGACCGTGATGATCGTGCCCATGATCGATGGGATCATGATCCCGAAGAACACCTGCAACTCGCTCGCCCCATCTACGCGCGCCGCTTCCAGGATTTCCGCCGGGATGCCCTTGATTGCAGCGGAGAAGAGCGTCATCGCATATCCGGCCTGGAGCCAGACCATGATGAAGATAAGGAACAGGTTATTCCACGGCTGGATGTTCGCCGCAGCGGTCCAGGCGACTGGCGGGTTGCCAGTTAGCCCTGTGTACACCGCATTCAGCAGGCCGATATTCGGGTTGACGTTGTAGATCATCTTCCAGATGATCGCGCCGCCGACCATCGAGATTGCCATCGGCAGGAAGATCATCGACTTGGCGAACCGCTCGAACTTGCTCCGGTCGGCCAGCACCGCGATGATCAGGCCGAAGATCACGGCCAGCGTCGCGCCGAACACGATCCACATCAGATTGTTGCGGAAGGCGGTGAACATATTGCGGTTGGTGAACACTGCGAAGTAGTTGCGCAGCCCGACAAACGCATCGCCGTTCGCGTCGAGCAGGCTGACATAGAATGTGCGGACCGTTGGCAACGCCAGAAACCAGACGAGAATCGCAATTGCCGGCCCGACAAACACATAAGGCTGGAGCCGCTGGCGCCACCTGTCGCCTAACCGCTCCACGAACCAGTTCGACACACCGTACAGCAGCGCCACACCGCCCACGCCCCACAGGACGGCGACGACGGCGACCACGCCCTTCGAGACGTTCGAGTCTCGCAGAAAACGGAAACCGAGCCACAGCACCACAAATGTCACCGCCGGGACGAAGATCGACAACAGGATGCGCGCGAGCGCCGCTCCCGTCCGGGTAAGCGCATTTGCGGGTTCGGTCCGTTCCGATAAATCTATAGATCCACTCATGATGCTTGCCCCTTTGCCGATTCTACGGCCGGTGACTGCGTGGCAGGAGGCCCCGCGCGGGATGCGGGGCGGTGCGCAGAGAGAGGGGCGAGGCGTCCTCGCCCCTGCAACTAACGTGGTCTTCTGTAGGAGCGGGAGTCACCCCGCCCCTACAGAGTCATCCATTACTTCGGCCAGGCGGCGTCGATTTCCTTGAGGACGGTGTCAAGGTCAGCGGCGCCGGAG
>CAZPTI010000194.1:0-6695 GCA_964588925.1 uncultured Anaerolineales bacterium
TTGCTCGCCGCATGGTGCGGCGCGGGTCGCGCGCCTTCCTCATGAGGGTGATGCTCCGCCTCGTCCACCTGCGCCTCAAAAACGCGCAGCTCGGGCGGGACGGGGTCGCCGTAAGACGGGGGCAGCCGGGTAAACAGGGCCTTTGACCAGACCGCGATCGGCTCCCAGAAGTCGCGGAAGAAGGTCGTCTTCATGTGCGCCTCCTTTGGCAGGACGCAGAACCGTTCAGGCGATGCGGCCGTGATGCGGTGGCGCGGGTAGTATACACCTGTTTTGGGGCCGTTACCAGTAGTCGCGCACGCTTCGTCCGCCACTTCCACTGTCGCCTCGTAACCCGACGGGTCTTCGACACCCATCGCGTGTGCGCTCGCAATGGTACTTCCATTACAGAACAACCCTCGCAAAACCCTTACAAATACATCTACAAACCTTTAACAATGCTGCGCATGACGCAGCGCACTTTCCCCCCTCAGAAGGAGTACGCAGATGGTGGCGAAACAGTTCGGCGCGCGGCTGGCGCTTTTGGCGCTGGCGGCAATGTTAGTAATGGGCTTGCCGCTCGCCGCGGCAGCGCAGGAGATGGCGAACGGCCTGACGACCCCGCAGGACGGCGCGACGGTTCGCGGCAGCGTCGACGTGATGGGCTATGCGAGCGACCCCAACTTCAAGAAGTGGCAGCTCGACCTGTTGCCGGGCGGCGATCCGAATAAGGCGATCTTCCTCGCGCTGGGCAACGAGCCGGGCGCGGTAAAGCGCACGCTAAACACGGCCGGCCTGCCCGACGGCGAGCACGCGCTGCGGCTGCGCGTGGTGCGGAGCGACAGCAACTACGCCGAGTTCACGAACAGGTTCACGATCGCAAACACCACAGCGGGCGCCGGGACGAGCCAGCCGAAGCCTTCGGACACATCCCCCGTGGCGCGCGACCTGGTGGATCAACTGGCGAGCTACAACAATTTCAAGACGCTGGTCGCCGCGGTGCAGGCGGCCGGGCTGGTGGAGACGCTGAAGAGCGCGGGGCCGTTCACCGTGTTTGCGCCGAACGATGCCGCATTCGCGAAGCTGCCCGCCGGCACAGTCGAGGGGCTGCTGAAGGACCCGAAGGCGCTGGCGAACATCCTGACCTACCACGTGCTGCCGGGTGAGGTGAAGGCCGCCGCGGTGCAGGACGGGTTGAGCGTCAAGACCGCGCAGGGCGCGCCGGTGACGTTCGCGATCATGGACGGCAAGCCCATGATTAACGGCGCGAACATCATCTCGACTAACATTATGACGACCAACGGCGTCATCCACGTGATCGACGCGGTGATCCTGCCGCCCGCCGGCGACGCGGGCATGGCCGCCGGGCATGCGAATGGGATTAAGGCGCCGATGGCGGGCGCGACGGTGAGCGGAACGGTCGACGTGATGGGTCACGCGGGCGATCCGAACTTCGCGCGCTGGGAGCTGGCGCTGCTGCCCGGGAGCGATGTGACCAGGCCGGTGTTCCTGGCGTCGGGCAAGGAGCACGGGGACTTCACCTACTCGCTGGATACCACCGGCCTGCCGAACGGCGAGCATTCGTTCCGGCTGCGGGTGGTGCGGAGCGATGGGAACTACGGGGAGTATTTCAGCAAGTTTGTGATCGCGAACAAGTAACGCGCGCGCACCCGACGGGTCTCCGCAAACCCGTCGGGTCTCATCCACCACGCACCCTCCCCTGCGCAAAGGCATTGACAACTGGCGCGGCTGCGCGATACTGCAACGCGCAGCCCCCGCGCATCCACGACATCCGCACGCGCCCCGCGCAGCAAGCGCTCAGCGTCAGTTGGCAAACCGATGAGTTCGCGACCGGCGAGTTGCGCTACGGACAGGCGCCCGGCGCGTACACAAGCCAGCGCGTCGACGCCGAGTTCACGCGCGCCCGCACCCTCGTCTTAACAGACCTCGCGCCGGGCCAGGCGGTCTACTGCATCATCATCGCCGTCGACCGCAGCGGCAACCGCGCGACCAGCAGCGAATTCCGCGCCGAAACGAAGCTGGCAACCTATCTGCCGCTCCTCGTGCGCCCGTAACACACACCCACCCGACGGGTGTCCGTTCACCCGTCGGGTGTCGCGCGGAGGGCCGCGCGGCCATCTCGAATAAGCGAATCCTGATCGAATAAGCGAATCCCCCCGCCAACATCCGGGCCACCCAGCCACGCGCGCCGCGGCGACATTCGCTTATTCGCCCGCGCCCGCAGGCGCCCATTCGCTTATTCGAAATGGCCGCGCAGTCCCCCCCTCCCCCCACTTTTCCTGCCATCCAGTAACCCGGCCCACAGTCCCCCTTGCCCCTCTCACGCGACAATCCTACCACAACCAGCACACACGGTGTGTTCAATGTTTGAAACACCAAACCTTATCACCCAGGAGGGCTACATGAAACCGAAACGACCCATTGCCACGCGCGCCGCGCTCGCGCTCATCGCGCTCATCCTCGCCATCACCATCGCGCCCGCCGCCGCCGCGTCCGAGCTATTCCCGAAGATCCTGCCCCTCCCCGACGGCTGGCAGCCCGAAGGTATCGCCACCGGCCGCGGGACCGACTACTACGTCGGCTCGCTCGCCAACGGCGCCATCTGGAAGGGCGACCTGCGCACCGGCGACGGCCACGTCCTCAACGCGGGCGCGCCCGGCCGCCGCATCGCCGGCGTGAAGGTCGACAGGCGCACCAACTACGTTTTCGGCGCGGGCACGGGAAGCGGCAAGGCCTACGTCTTCAACGGGGACACCGGCGCGCTGCTCAAGGAATACACCCTCACCACGGCCACGCCCACCTTCATCAACGACGTCGTCATCACGCGCGACGCGGCCTGGTTCACCGACTCCAACCAGCCCGTCCTCTACAAGCTCCCGCTCGGCCCCGGCGGCAGCCTGCCCGCCGACTCGGCCGCGGTCGAGCCGCTCGCGCTCGGCGGCGACTACCAGCACGTGCCCAACGCGTTCAACGCCAACGGCATCGACGCGCCGTTCAACGGCAAGGCGCTCATCATCATCCAGAGCGTGAAGGGCCTCCTGTTCACCGTCGACCCCGCCACCGGCCTCGCCGATCAGGTCGACCTCGGCGGCGCGACCCTGCCCAACGGCGACGGCCTCCTGCTCGACGGCAAAACGCTGTACGTCGTGCAGAACCGGCTGAACAAGATCGCAGTCATCGACCTCAAGCTCACCACCAACAGCGGCGCGCTCGTCAAAGAGCTCACCGACCCCGCGTTCCGCGTCCCCACCACGGTTGCGCAGTTCGGCCCGTGGCTCTACGCGGTCAACGCCCGCTTCGGCACGCCCCCCACCCCCGAGACGGAGTACGAGGCGGTGCAGGTCGCGAAGTAAACCGAAAACGACCCGACGAGAGGTCGCGCGGACCGACGCGCGGCCATCTCGAATAAACGAGTCTCGCAACGAATAAGCGAACGTCGCCACGCAGAAGACTGTTGCGTGGCGACATTCGCTTATTCGTTCCCGCCCGCAGGCGCATTCGCTTATTCGAGATGGCACGGCACTCCCTCCCCCCACGCGCGCATCTCACCCGCCCCCACTTGACAAATTCCCCTGCCCACCCCTATAATAGAACAAAGGTTCAACAACCCGCCGGACACACTCACAAGGAAGGCCACACCACACCCACCATGAGCATCTTCCCACGCCGCGCATCCGGCAACCGCCCGCGCGCAAAAAAGCGCACCCTCGAAACCACCGTCTCCGACATCGCCAACCGCCCCCCGCCCATCCGCCGCAGCATCTTCGACCTCCTCGACACCCTCATCAGGTCGCGCGAGAAGCCCCCCGTGTCGGGGCCCCCCGCGTCGGGGCCCCACGCGCCCGCCGACGCCCCGCGCCCCGCGCCGAAGGATCGCGCTCCAAAAAACTCAAAAGCGCGGTAAGGTGCCGCAGGATCAACTGCCGATCCACCGGCTCCAGCCCGTACAACCTTTGCAACAGCGCCACCGCCTCCGCGCGCGCCTCCGGCGGCGCATCCAGCCCCGCCAGCGCGCTCCGCGCCAGCGCGGCCAGCCCCACCTCCGGCGCCTCCCCGAAAAAGCGCGCCAGCTCCGCCACCACCTCCGGCCGCGGCTCACCCTTCCCCGTCAACATCCGCCGCAGCGTCCCGTATGAAATCCCCGAATACAGCGCCAGTTGCCGCAGGCTCATCCCCCGCGCCGTCACCCGCGCCTGCAGCCACGCCCCCAGCGTCTCCTGTTCTCCCATAAACTTGCCCTGACCCCCGCGTCTATTCAAAGAATCAAGATAGCGCGCATATTACCACAACACCCCTTGACGCGCAAGCACGAATGTTCTAAGGTGAAAAGAGGAGGACCAAACGGCCGCCGGCCCAATCCCAAATCCTCCACCACCCAGGAGCAACACATGGACGAGCAGCCCATCGCATGGGTTTACCTCAAAGGCGCCCTGCGCGACCTCCAGCCGCACCCCGCCCCCGCGCACGGCCTCACCGCCACCGCGCAAGGCGACCGCGGCCGCTACGGCGACGCCTGGTTCGTGACCTTCCCCGCCACACGCCACCTCGACCTCTGGGTCCGCGCCGTCGCGCAAGCCACCGCCGAAGCCGCCGACCGCGCCGACCCGCACGACGCTCCCGAGCTGCGCGTCGAGCTCTGGGGCGAGCTCCGCAGCGGCCCGCCCATCACCCCCGCCGGCGCGCGCCTCGCCACCGTCCTCGTCGCCCGCGTCCGCTTCCCAACCCTCGACGCCGCCACCCTCGCCCGCGCCGGGACCCTCTGTCGCGCCGCCCTGCGCCAACGCGCCCGCCGAACTCATCGCAAGATGAATGCTTTCGCCGCAGAGGACCGCGCAGAGACCTGCTGAGACCTCTGCGCCCTCTGTGGCAAAAAAGGAGCCCCACCATGTTCCACAACCTGCCCATCCAACCCGAAGGCCGCAGCCCCAGCGGTGAGTGGACCGGCCGCGTCGTCATCCGCCCCCAGCGCGGCCATCGCGTCCGCCCCATCGCCTACGACCGCCCCACCGACGACGACATCCCCCACGCCCCCCAGGCCGAAATCGACGCCTGCCTCGCCTGCCCCCTCCCCGACTGCGACCAACGCCGCTGCCCCCGCACCCACAAGCGCACCCGCGCGGCCGGCCAGCGGCCGAAGTAGCGCCGTTTGGAGGATGAAGCGTTGGACCACAAAGGGACGCCCGCGGGCGCCCCTTCGTGGTCCAAACATCCAGTGACGCGGCGCGCGCGCCCCCTACGCATTTCTACCACCCCCCACCTGCGCAAAACTTGCATTGCGCCCCCTGACGCCAACGAAATTAGACCCCGCGCCCCTTGCCAAACCGCCGAAATTGCAAATCGCAGTGATTGTAATTTCCATACTAATCAATATCTTTGGCATATGCTAGAGTAACAAAAGATACAGTTACGCAGCCGCGGCCAGGCGGTGGGATTCCCACCCGGCACGCGTAACATCGGCACGCTCCCCGCGACGGGCGCAATAGCGGGTCGACAGACGGCGCCAGCCAGGCCTTGCCAGCAAAAGTGGAACCTGTTGTGTAGGAGATCGTATGTTCCGCAAAAAACTGATTCGCCCGATCGCGCTTGCGATCCTCATCCTGAGCTTTTCCGCGGTTGCGCTCGCCGGAAGCTCCACCACCCTCCTCGGCTACCAGATTGACTATCTCGGCTTCGTCAACAACGGCAACAACACCAGCACGTGGACCTACGCCGTGACCTCGACCAGCGCCGCCCCCACTCAGGCGCTCAGCCACTGGACGCTCGGCGTGGGCGCCTGCTACGACATCGTGTCGCCCGCCAACGGCAGCCAGTACACCACGCCCACCACCGGCTTCGGCTGCGGCTCGACCTACACCTGCGAGCAGACCACCTGCACGGTCGTTCACGGTAATGACGCCACCACCGGCGTGGATGGCATCAAGTTTGAGGATTGCGATCCGCAGCTCAGCAAGGACCCGGTGCGCACGCACATCTTCCGCTTCACCGTAACAGGCGTGCCCACCAATCCGGGCGACGTCCAGGTGGGCGTGAAGCCGGGCAACACCACGGCAACCGGCCTGATCACCGGCCCGTCCTGCGCGCCCAACGCGGTGAGCATTGCATCCGCCGGCGCCGTGGCCGAGGGCAACAGCGGCAGCCTCCTCGCCTGGGCCGCCGCCATGCTCCTCGCCGCCGCCGCCCTCTGGCTCTGGCGCAAACAGTCCGCCCTCTAAAAACTTAACACCCGACGGGTGTCGTTCACCCGTCGGGTGTCCCTTTTTCGGCGTCCCAAAAACAACACGTCGCGCGGGGATGCGTCCACACCCGCCCGTCGGCCCGCCCCCTCACCCCAAAAACCCCTCCACCACCTCCACAAACTCCCCCGGCCGCTCCCGCTGCGCCCAGTGCCCCGCGCCCGCCAGCACGGCCAGCCGACAATCCCGCAGCCGTCCGCACGCCTCCACCGCCGCCGCCAGCGGCACAAGCCCATCCGCCTCCCCGTGAACCATCAACGTCGGCGCGCCAATCTCATGCAGCCGGTCCAGATAACACGTCCGCAACCCCCCGCGCAGCACCTCATGCCGCTGAAACGCATTAAACGCCATCCCCGTCCGCGGCTTACGCGCCTCCGCCATCACCTCAGCCACCAGCTCATCCGTCAACGCTTCGGGCGTCTTAATCAACTGCGCCAGCGACGCCCGCGCCACCGTCCGGCT
>CAZPTI010000194.1:6705-7936 GCA_964588925.1 uncultured Anaerolineales bacterium
CAGCAGCCAGCTCAGCAACTGCGGCGCATACGTCCGCTGCAACCCGTACGCATCCACCAGCACCAGCCGCCCGATCCGCGCCGGCCGCTCCAGCGCCAGCGTCAGCCCGATCCCCCCGCCCATCGAAATCCCCGCCACATCAAACCGGTCAATCCCCAGCGCGTCCGCAAACGCCAGGACGATCCGCGCAAAGTAGTCGAGCGTGTAAGGCGCGTCCCTCGGCCGGTCGCTCTCGCCATACCCCGGCAGATCCGGCGCCAGCACCCACCGCCGCGCGCTCAGTTCCCCGATCAGCCCGCCCCACGACAGCGCGGCCGAATCCGTCCCCCCGCCATGCAACAAAATCAACGGCCGCCCCGCCCCCGCCGCCAGATACCGCATACGCAACCCATCCAGCGTGAGCAAATGCGACGTCGGTTCGATCATAACAGACCTCCCGCGCGCGCGCGCACACCCGACGGGTTTCGGAAAACCCGTCGGGTGTCCTCATCGCGCGCGCCCCTACACGCGCCTCCCCCGCACAAACTCCACCAGCAGCCCCAACAGCTCCTTCCGATACGCCAGCGCCTCCGCCACATGCCGTTCATGCAGCGCGTACACCGCCTCCGGCACCCGAAACTCCCCCGTATCCAGCAGCACCGGCGCCACAATCTCCCGATCCCCGTCCAGGCTAATCTCCGTCCGCGCCACCGACACCAGCGGCCCCGCCACCCGCACCTCCCCCGAAGCGTTCAGCACCTGCACCTTCGTCTCCACCAGCAGCTTCGACCCATCATTCAGCCCCTCCGCCACCGCCTGCAGCATCCGCTTAATCGAAACCTCCGGGCTCGGCGCCCCCTCCGTCGCAACATTCTCAGGCATCGTGCTCCCTCCTGGTATGGTTCGTAGTAAGCGCTTTAGCGCTCGTGGTTCGTAGTAACCGGCGCACGCGCCGCCGCTTCAGCGCTCGTGGTTCGTAGTAACCGGCGCGCGCCCCGCCGCTTCAGCGCTCGTGGTTCGTAGTAACCGGCGCGCGCCCCACCGCCTCCGCAATCACCCGCCGCGCAAACCGATACGCCGCCGGCAGCGCCAGCAGCGGATTCACCGCAAACAACCCCGCCAGCGTCACCGCCCCCTGCAACACCACCGCCGCCAGCCGCAGCCCCCCATCCCGCGGCCGCAGCGCCCGCCCTGGAGGCCATCGGCAAGCGCCTGGCCGCCCGCTGGCCCGAGCTGGAAGTCCATTATCTGT
>CAZPTI010000194.1:7946-8373 GCA_964588925.1 uncultured Anaerolineales bacterium
CCCGTCCACCCCACTTCCGTCACCGCCACCGCCGCCCCATCCACCTGCGTCACCACCCGCGCGTAATCCCGCAGCGCCGCCCGCACCTTCTCAAAAAACGCCGCCACCTGCGCCGCCGCCGCCCGAAAATCCGGCAGCCGCGCCAGCGCCCCCCCGTCCAGCCGCGCCCACGCCGCCAGCTCCCGCTCCGGCCCCGCCAGGGAAGCATCCGCCAGCGCCACCCCGCCCCCCGACGCCGCAAACACCCGCGCGCGCGCCTCCACCACCGGCAGCGCCCCCGCCGCAGCCGTCAACCGCGCCGCCGCATCCCGCAGCCCCGCGCCCCAATCCGCGCCCCCGCTCAGCAGTTCCTGCTGCCACCCCAGCGCCCCCCCGCCCCCCGGCGCCCCCCCCACCCCGCAGGGCAGATACAGTCCCACCGGACGAT
>CAZPTI010000194.1:8383-9086 GCA_964588925.1 uncultured Anaerolineales bacterium
GCGCCAGACTCACGCGGCGTCAGCCCCTCCCGCCCCTCCCCCGCGTCCAGCGGCGTCCACACCCCCAGCTCATCCACCGCGCCCGGCGGCCCCGCAAACGTCAACATCCCCCGCCCCTATTTAATCGAAGGGACAATGCCCTGCACCAGTTCCAGCACCGTGCGCAACATCGCCTCCCGATGCGCCTGCGCCTGCGCCACCGTATCCGAATGAATCCGCCACAACGCCTCATCCAGCCGCCCCTCACTCAGCGGCGCCACCACATCCGTATCCCCGTCCAGCTTCACGCGCGTCAACGCCCGCGGCTCCTCCGTCGTAAAAAAGTCATCCTCCAGCGCGTTCAGCCGGTCCGACACAAACGTCCGCACCTCCAGCACCGCCACATCCTCCGCGAACGCCCCCACCTTCTCCCCGATCGTCTTCAGCGCGCCCCGCAGCTTCTCCAGCGCCTCCTGCACCGGCCCCGGCTCCCCCGCGTCCTCCTCCGGCGGCCGCTCCCCCCGCAGCCAGTCCACCACCCCCCGCGGCGAAAACGCCTCCAGCCCCGCCTCCTCCGCCCCCGGCGCGCCCGCCGCCCCCGGCCCCCGCGGCGTCACGCTAATCGTCACCACCCCATCCGGCGTCACCCGAATCAGCACCGGCCCCTCCGCCGACGGCGCGCCAGGCGGTTGAACGGCAGGCGCTTGCGGGGCAGGCGCTTGCG
>CAZPTI010000195.1:0-5539 GCA_964588925.1 uncultured Anaerolineales bacterium
CATCCCTCAGCGATCATTGCGCGCGATGTCACGGTTGGCGCAGGATCCATGATCTGTGCAGGTGTTGTCATAAACACTGGTTCTTCAATTGGTGAGCACGTTATCTTGAACACTGCCTGTTCTGTCGATCACCACAACACGATTGCAGGCTATACGCATATCGCGCCTGGCGTTCACTTGGGAGGGGATGTGCGTATACGCTCAGGCGTGTTCATTGGAATCGGCGCCACTGTGTTGCCACAACGGACGATCGACAACGATGCCATCGTTGGAGCCGGGGCTGTCGTTGTTGAAGACGTCCCTGCGGGCGTCACCGTAGTCGGAGTTCCAGCGCGCCCTCTGCAGCGCCAGGGAAAGACGGAATCCAACGTCTCTTGATACGAATGCTACACTCGTGACAGGAAGTTCACCCGCGGCGAGCGACCCTAAAGCCATTATGTCCAACCAACGCATCTACCTTTCCCCACCCCACATGTCCGGCCTTGAGCAGCAGTACGTCGCCGAGACTTTCGCCTCCAACTGGATTGCGCCCCTCGGCCCCCAGGTCGACGCATTTGAGCGCGAGTTCGCGGCTGCCGTCGGTTCGCCCTACGCCCTCGCCCTCAGCTCCGGCACCGCCGCGCTCCATCTGGCGCTTCTGCTCGCCGGCGTAGGTCGCGAGGACGAGGTCTTCGTATCCACTCTGACCTTCTCCGCCAGCGCCAACCCCATCGTCTACCTGGGCGGCCGCCCCGTCTTCGTTGACAGTGAGCGCCGTTCGTGGAACATGGCCCCCGACCTGCTGGTCGATGTCCTCGACCGTCGAGCGCGCGCCGACCGCCTGCCCAAAGCCGTCGTCCTCGTCCACCTCTACGGCCAGAGCGCCAACATCGCGCCCGTCCAGGTCGCCTGCCAGCGGCACGGCGTCACCCTCATCGAGGATGCGGCTGAAGCGCTCGGCGCCACCTACCGCGGCCGCGCCCCTGGCTCCTTCGGCTGGGCGGGCATCTACTCGTTCAACGGCAACAAAATTATCACCACTTCTGGCGGGGGCATGTTGGTCTCAGCCGACAAAGCCATCATTGACCACGCCCGCAAGCTGTCAACACAAGCGCGTGAACCCGCTCCACATTATCAACATGAAGAGATCGGGTATAATTATCGGATGAGCAACGTCCTGGCCGCGATTGGCCGCGGCCAACTGCAAGTCCTGGAAGAGCGCGTCGCCGCGCGCCGCCGCAACTTTGACTACTACTGTCGCGCGTTGGCCGACCTGCCCGGCATCGAATTCATGCCCGAAGCGTCTTGGGGACGCGCAACGCGCTGGCTTACCTGCATCACCGTCGACCCCAGTCAACTGGGCGTCGATAGGGAAGCGATCCGGCTGGCATTGGAGGCAGAAAACATCGAAGCCCGGCCAGTCTGGAAGCCCATGCACTTGCAACCGGTGTTCAAGAATTGCGAGCGCATCGGCGGGGATGTTGCCGCAGACCTGTTCGAGCGAGGGTTATGCCTTCCCTCAGGCTCCAGTTTATCTGAAGAGGATCTGGCGCGGGTGGTTGAGGTCGTCCACCGCGCTGCGCGCATATGACAAGAATCAGTCGCCCATCTCTGGGCCTCGCCCTGCTCAAGGTCCGTAACCGCCATCTCATCGCTGCCGACTTCGTTCTCCTGCCCATGGCGGCCGTCCTGGCGTTCGCCTTGCGTCTCGACGCGATGCAACTCCAGCCCTACGTCCAGACCATGCTCGCCTACGCCATCGCCGCGCCCCTCATCAAGCTCCCCATCTTCGCTGGCCTCGGCATCTACTCCCGCTTTTGGCAGTACGCCGGCGCGGACGAAATGATGCTCCTCGTTTGGTCCGCCGCCATCAGCGCGCTGGCGCAGGGCGCGCTCTTCCTCGGCGCGCAGGCGTTCTTCCCTGATTTGCTCGTCCCCGGCGTCCCGCGCTCCATCCCGCTCATTGACGTCCTCGTCACCTTCGCCGTCATCGCCGCGCCCCGCTTCGCGCTCCGCGCCGGCGCGCTCAATGCCCAACGGTCAGGCAAGGCCGGCGCGCCGCGCGGCCCCTTGCAGAACGTCCTCATTGTCGGCGCGGGCGAGGCGGGCGCGCTGGTCGTCCGCGAGCTGCGCCAGAACCCGCAAATGGGCCTCATCCCCGTCGGCTTCATCGACGACGACGCAGGCAAGCACGGCGTCCTGCTCAACCGCGTGCGCGTCCTCGGCGGTCGGAACGCCATCCCGAACCTGGTGCGCGAGCGCGCGGTCGACCAGGTCATCATCGCCATGCCCAGCGCGGCAGGCACAACCATCCGCGAGATCGTCACTATCTGCGAAGCAGCCGGCGTACGCACCCGCATCGTCCCCGGCATCTACGAGCTTCTCGGCGGCGGCGTCAAGGTTAACCAGTTGCGCGACGTGCAGATCGACGACCTCCTCCGCCGCGAGCCGGTCCAGACCGACACCGCGCAGGTGGATGGGCTGCTGCGAGGCAAGCGCGTCCTCGTCACCGGCGCGGGCGGCTCCATCGGCTCCGAACTGTGCCGCCAGATCGTCCGTTCCTGCCCTGCGTCTCTTGTGCTGCTCGGCCACGGCGAGAACTCCATCTTCGAGATTCACAACGAGCTCCGCGCCGAGTTGGGTGGGCCCAACGTCCTCTGCCCGCCTGACCGCAGACCCGCGCTCATCCCGGTTATTGCCGACGTCCGCTTCGCCGAACGCCTGCAAGCCATTTTTGACAACTACCGGCCCGAAGTCGTCTTCCACGCCGCGGCCCACAAGCACGTGCCCCTCATGGAAGCCAACCTTGCTGACGCCATTACCAACAACGTGCTCGGCACGCTGCGCGTCGTCGAGGCCAGCGCGAACTCGGGCGTCGGCCATCTGGTGCTAATTTCCACTGACAAGGCCGTCAACCCGACCAGCATCATGGGCGCAACCAAGCGCGTCGCGGAGTTGATTGTGCAGGATGCCGCGCGGCGCACCGGCTGCGCTTACGTCGCCGTTCGTTTCGGCAACGTGCTCGGCAGCCGCGGCAGCGTCGTGCCCTTCTTCCAGAAGCAGATCGCCGCGGGCGGCCCCGTCACCGTCACCCATCCCGACGTGCGCCGCTACTTCATGACCATCCCCGAAGCCGTCCAGCTGGTGCTCCAGGCCGCTACAATGGGCCGGGGCAGCGAAGTATTCGTCCTCGACATGGGCGAGCCGGTCCGCATCCTTGACCTCGCGCGCGATTTGATCCGCCTCTCCGGGCTGGAGCCGGACCGCGATATCGAGATCAAGTACACCGGGCTGCGGCCGGGCGAGAAGCTGTTCGAGGAGTTGTTCAACACGGGCGAGGACTATGGCCGCACCGAACACGAGAAGATCTTGCGCTACCGCAACGGCCACGCAAAGGAAGACGAGTGCGTGCTGAACGGTGGGCTCGAAGCGCTGTTCGCCGCGGCCCACCATCAGGACGAGGCGGCCATGCTGGCTGCGTTGCGCAAACTCGTCCCTGAGTACGTGGGCGACGAGCAAGTTCGCGTATGAAGAAGGCTCCGGGACCAATAGTCTGGCAGCCCCCCGGCTGGTCGCCGCCGGGGGCTGCTGATTTTTTGCGCCGCATCATCGCAGATGATCAGGGCCTTAGCTCGTGGATTCAACAGAATCCAGATGCGCAGTGGGCGGAGTGGCTGCGCGGACAAGGCCTTGCGCCGTTCGCTTGGCGCCAACTGCGGGCTTCCGGCTACGCGCTATCGCTCCCCGCTGAATGCGCCGTCCCCCTTCGCAGCGCATATTATGCCGCCGCTGGCGACGCTGAGCTGCATCGCTTCGAGTTGACCGCCGCGCTCGGTCGCTTGCGCGAATATGGCGTCACGCCCATTCTTTTCAAGGGCGCGGCGCTCGCCCACACCGTCTACCCCGACCCCGCTTGCCGGCCGATGGGCGACCTCGATCTGTGGGTCACTGCCGAAGCCATGCCCGCAGCGCGCGCGGCGCTGGCGAGCCTGGGCTACGCGGAACACGGCAAAGCGTCTCGGCCGCTTGAGTTGCAAGCGCAAACGTACGGCGAGGTGCAACTGATCGGCCGCGCGACCGGGCAGGGGTTGGTTGAGCTCCACTGGGGCGCGTTCGCGGGGGAGTGGCTGCGGCGAACCGCGGCGGTCGATCACCGGGAGATATTTTGCCGGGCAAGGTCCGCCCGAATTGCGGGCTGCGAGGCATGGGTCATGGCGCCGGAGGATGCGCTCATCCAGCTCGCCGTCCATCTCGCCGTGAATCACCAGATGGCGTATCCCGGCCTGCGCGGGCTGCTCGATGTGGCGTTGCTCGGTCGGGTAGAGAAGGTCGACTGGTTCGCGCTGGCCGCGCGTGCGCGGGAGTGGCGCGTCGCCACAGCGACATGGCTCGTCCTGACGTTCACGGAAAGCTTGCTGGGTTTGCCAGGCAGCGAACTGGCCGTCGCCATGCTCGCGCCCGCCGCTGGAAAGCAGGCAGCCATCCGCCGTTTCGTCACCGAGGAAACTGTGCTCGCGGGGAAGGACATCACCGGCGGCCCGCGGCGCTTCGCCTACCAGCTCGCTATTGTCGACCGTCCGCGGGATGCCGCGCGCCTCGTTGGCCGCACGCTCTGGCCGGAGCGGGGCTGGCTCCAGGCAAGATACGGGTCAGCAGGCCCAGTCATCAGAGTTCGCCACCTGACAAGCGCCGCGCGCGGCCGCATTTAGCTCGTTCTTGCCACAGAGAACACAGAGAGCTCAGAGATCGCCTCTGAGCTCTCTGTGTTCTCTGTGGCAAAACGGCTGTTAGTTGAGCCGCAGCGCGGCCAGTGCGCTCTCGACGCTCGCCTCCGGGCTGACGCTGTACTGCGCATCCGCCAGCTTCCCCTGCTCGTCGATCACGAAATGCGAGCGGATGATCCCCATATACGTCTTCCCGTACATGCTCTTCTCCCGCCACACCCCGTACGCCTCCGCTACCTTGTGCTCCGGGTCGGCCAGCAGCTTGAACGGCAGGTTGAACTTCGTCTTGAACTTCGCGTGGCTTTTCTCGCCGTCCGGACTGATCCCCAGCACAAGGGCGTTGCGCTCCTGGATTTCCACATAGTTATCGCGGAACCCGCACGCCTGCGTCGTGCAACCGGGCGTATCATCCTTCGGGTAGAAGTAGAGCACGACACGCTGCCCGCGCAGGTCGCTCAGTCGCACGGTGCTTCCGTCATCCGCAGTCAACGCGAAATCCGGCGCCGGCTGTCCCACCGCTGGCACATCCGCCGGAACCTCAACCTCTTTCTTCGCCATTTCATCCTCTCCTGTCAGCGCAAATTCACAACAAGACTATACAAAGCATGAACATCAAGGGAAGGTGTCAGGCGTACAATTGACGATAGCTTAAGCCACAGAGGCCACAGGGTTCCCAGAGCTTCCTCTGAGTTCTCTGTGGCCTCTGCGGCTTATCTTAGGATCAACGGTTGTGCGTGGTCTCGCCTGTTTCCTGCGCAACGCTGGCGGCGTCACGGTTTGCTGCTCTCGACAAGCTCCTCCACCAAACCGGGAACCTACGGATTAAGGCCAGATGC
>CAZPTI010000195.1:5639-9059 GCA_964588925.1 uncultured Anaerolineales bacterium
ACGGCCTCGGCCACCTTGTCCACGGCCAGCATCATGGCGCCGAGCCGCATCGGGACGGCCTGCGCCCTGGCGTAATCCCACACGCCCGCGAAGCTCTGCTTCATAATGCCGGTCAGCCGCTGGTTGATCTCTTCCTCATCCCAGTAGAAGTTCTGCAAATTCTGCACCCACTCGAGGTAGCTGACAGCCACGCCGCCGGCATTGGCGAGGATGTCGGGCACGACGATGACGCCATTCGATTCCAGGATTTCGTCCGCCTCGCGCGTGGTCGGGCCGTTCGCCCCCTCGACGATGTAGCGCGCATGAATGCGGTCAGCGTTGTCGCCGCGAATCTGATGCTCCAGCGCGGCCGGGATTAGCACGTCGACCTTCGTTTCGAGCAACTCTTCGTTGCTGATCCGGTCGATGTCCCGACTGGTGTAACCCTCCAGCAGGTGACGCGGATGGGCGTTCACTGCGCGATCTACCGCGGCCAAGTCGAGTCCGTTCGGGTTGTAGATGCCGCCGCTGACGTCGCTGACCGCGACGATCTTCGCGCCCATCTCAGCCAGGATGCGGGCCGCGTAGGAGCCAACATTGCCGTAGCCCTGCACCGCAACCGTCGTCTCAGACAACGGCTTGTTCTCCCGCCGGAGCAGCTCGCCCGTGCAGATCGCCACGCCGCGGCCGGTCGCTTCCTTGCGGCCCTTCGAGCCGCCCATGTTCAGCGGCTTGCCGGTGACGATCTCGAGCATCTGCGTGCCTTCGATCATGCTGGCCGTATCGGCCATCCACGCCATCACCTGCGGGTTCGTGTTAACGTCAGGCGCGGGGATGTCGCGCTTGGCGCCGAGGATCGGCAGGATCATCGCAGTGAAGCGCCGGGTCATGCGCGCCAGCTCACCCTGCGACATGCCGGTGGGGTCGACCTGGATGCCGCCCTTGCCGCCGCCGTAGGGGATGTTCACGACCGCGCATTTCCAGGTCATCATGGCCGCAAGGCCCTTGACCTCGTTCAGGTTGACGTCCGGGTGATACCGGATGCCGCCCTTGCACGGCCCACGCGCAGACGAATGCTGCACGCGGTAGCCCTTGAAGACCTTGATTGAGCCGTCGTCCATGACGACCGGCACCGAGACGGTCAGTTCGCGTTCGGGTTCACGCAGAATCGCGTGAATGCCGGGATCCAGGCGCAACCGCGCGGCCACATCATCGAGCGAGCCGAGCACGGTGTCCCAGAGGTCCTGCTTCGCCGGTTTCTCGGCCACGACCATCTGGTCGGGCCGCACCAGCGTGTCCGTAAGTACCTGTTGCATCGATGCCTCCGACTTCCTAGCGTCTGTGCTGGAAGTTATATAACGATCCGGGACGGGCGGAGCGTTCCGCGGCTGCCCCGCCTGCCCGTGTCGATCGTTGGCTCAGAAAGGGCCTGCCAGGCTTACCGCTTCCACACCATGAGCGGACGGTTGTGCAGCCACGCCAGCATGGCGCCGAAGCCGCTGCGGGAGTTGACCTCCGCATCGTCGACGACCTGGAAGTCGAGCATGGTCGTCTGTTTGCTGCCGACCCGGCCCGCGAACTCGGTCGCCACCGCGCGATCCAGCCCGTCGAGCAGCGAGTTCAGCGCGCCCGTCTTGCGCCGCGCCCACACGATCAGGTGCACCAGGGTCGCGGGGAACTCGGCAAACGCCTCGTCGTCCGACGTGGCCTCGGGGTTGTACAGGTACACCCCCTGCACCTCGTTGTCCAGCGCGCCGATGTGCTCGGCCAGCTCGCGGGCCAGCGCATACTCGAAGTAGCCGCGCGCATCGCTGCGGCCCGCGCGGAGCATGCTCTGCACCGTCTCGACGCTGTTCAGGTGCATCTTCGCAGCCGTGTACTCGAACGCTGCCTGCACCGCATTCGCCGCGGCGCCGGCCGGCTCCGGCAAGGTGAACTCCACCGCCTCATCGCTCGTCGCAAATCGCATCATCTTCTCGGTTGTCATCGCCAAAACTCCTTCGTGCTCATCCGGCCTTGCCGGCCCACCGGCCTTATTGGCCCGGCGAATTTCTTATTACGGCGCTATCTTCTCACACGGGCCGCGAAAAACGCATAGAAATGAGATGCGAGGATATGAAAAATGTGTAAAAAAAGACCGGGTCAAAGCCCGGTCATATCAAACAGTTCGTAGTAGGCGCTTTAGCGCCGGGCGCTGAAGCGCCTACTACCAACCTTTTATGGGCAGGCCAGCATATATCCGACCCCCGGCGAAGTGAGGATGTACTGCGGATCGCCGGGGTCCGCCTCCAGCTTCTTACGCAGGTAGCGGATATACGCGCGCAGGTACTCCAGGTCGTCACGGTACTCCGGCCCCCACACGTTCGTGAGCAGTTCGCTGTGCGAGAGGACCCTGTTCGCGTTGCGCGCAAGCTGGTTGAGCAGTTCGTACTCGGTGCGGGTCAAGCTCACCGGATCGCCGCGCATCGTCACGGTGCGCCGCGCGAAGTTAATCTCCAACTCCCCGCACACGCACCCCGCGGTGACCGCCTCGCCGGGCCGCTGCGTGCGCCGCAGCACGGCCTGCACGCGGGCGATCAGCTCCTTGGCGCTGAACGGCTTGGTCAGATAATCGTCTGCGCCCGCCTCGAACCCCGCCAGGATGTCGGCCTCGGTCGCTTTGGCCGTGAGCATGACCACTGCCACGTCGGAGAACTCGCGCACCGAGCGGCAGACATCGTAGCCGGTTGGCCCCGCGCCGAGCAGCACGTCGAGCAGCACGAGGTCGGGCTGTTCCAGGGCGACCATTTCAGTCGCGCTCTTGCCACTCGTAGCCGCAATGACGCGGTAGCCCGCGGCCTTAAGCACTTCGCTGACGAGGCGGACGAGGCGCGGTTCGTCGTCGACGACGAGGATCTTCGCCGTGCTGGCGGGCGCGGACGATGCGCTCTTCGATGTTGCGGACTGGCTCGATACAGACGCCGTCGTCATAGGAGACCTTCTCATTCGATCAGGGGTGTGCCACCGCCGGTGCGCGCGGCTTCAACCGGGATGGTAAAGAACAGGGTCGTGCCCTGGCCGACCGCGCTCTCCGCCCAGATGCGGCCGCCGTGCGTCTCCACGATGGCACGGGCGATGGGCAACCCAAGGCCCGTGCCAACCACGTGCCGCCCCAGCCCGGACTTCACGCGGAAAAACTTTTCAAAGAGGCGGTTGAGGTGCTCGGGCGCGATGCCGACGCCCTGATCCGCCACGCTGATTTCGACTTCCATCGGCCGCGCCACCCCGCGCACGACGACCAGCCCGCCGTCGGGCGAGTACTTCACCGCGTTGTCGACCAGGTTGCGCAACACTTGGGTGATGCGTTGCGGGTCCGCGTCCACGATGGGGAACGCCTGCGGAAAGTCGGCCACAAAGCGATGATCGCTGTCGATGTGGCGGAAATCTTCCAGCACGCTCACC
>CAZPTI010000196.1:0-8942 GCA_964588925.1 uncultured Anaerolineales bacterium
ATGTGCTTCGACTGTTCGGTGAGCGGGATGTGCAGCGAGATGAAGTCGGCCTTTTCGAGCAGTTCGTCCATTTCGACCATATGCATGTAGGGCGCGGCGCCCACGGTGCGGCTGTCATAGCCGAGCACCAGCATGCCGAGCGCGGCCGCGCGCTGCGCCACCGCCTGCCCGATGCGCCCCATGCCGATGATGCCCAGCACCTTGCCGGCGATCTCGATGCCCTCGAACTTCGACTTCTCCCACAGGCCCGCGCGCATCGACTCGGTTGCCTGCACGATGGGGCGGGCGAGTGCAAACATATAGGCCAGCGCCAACTCGGCCACGGCGTGCGTGCTGGCGCCCGGCGTGTTCAGGATGCGGATGCCCTTCGACTCTGCATATTCCACGTCGATGTTGTCCACGCCCACACCGCCGCGCACCACCACCTTGAGGTTGGCCGCGCAGTCGATAACCTGCTTGCGCACCTTCGTCCGCGAGCGCACAACCATCGCGTCATACGGCGCGATCTTCTCCAGCAACGCTTCCGGGGTAATCTTGTCGTCCACGTCGACTTCAAGCCCGGCCTTTCGCATCCGCTCCACCGCGCGCGGGGAGATCGAATCGCAAACAAGAACCTTCATGCTTCTCTCCTATTGTAACTCCCCCTCTCCTGCGAAGGAGAGGGGGCAGGGGGTGAGATTACAGCTTGAGAATGTCGTCGATCTGCCCGGTCAGCCACTTGATGTCCTCAAGGGTGAGGTCGCCCATGTGGCCGATGCGGAAGGTCTTGCCCTTGAACGGGCCGTAGCCGTCGGAGATTTGCGCGCCGCGCTTGCCGAGTTCCTTGTTCAGTGCGCTGAAATCGAAGCCGTTGTTGAGGATGTGCGTGATGGTGGGCGAGAGGTACTTCTCATCGCCGAACAAGCCGAAGCGCGCCTTGCCCCACTCGCGCGTGTACTTCGCCATTTCGAGGTGCCGCGCGTAGCGGTTCTCCAGCCCCTCCGCGAACATGCAGTCCATCTGCTTGTCCAGCGCGTAGAGGAAGCTGATGCCGGGCGTGGCCGGCGTGTTGAACTTGGCCGCGTGCTTCTCGTTCTCGATAAAGTCGAAGTAGTAGCCGCGATTCGGCACGGTCTTCGCGCGCTCGAACGCGCGCTCGCTCACCGCGCACACCGCGAACCCGGGCGGCAGCGCGAAGCACTTCTGCACGCCCGCCAGGCAGACATCCAGCCCCCAGCCGTCGAAGTCGATGGGTGTGCCGGCCATGCAGGACACCGCGTCGACCATGATGACCACGTCGGGGTACTTCTGGCGCGCCATCGCGGCGATCTCCGGCACAGGGCCGAGGATGCCGGTCGAGGTCTCGTTGTAGGTCAGGCACAGCGTGTCGTACTCGCCCGTCGCGAGCGCGGCGTCGACCAGTTCCGGCGTGACAGCCTTGCCCGGCTCGACTTCCACAGTGCCCGCCGCGATGCCGCAGGTTTTCGCGATCTCGTACCAGCGTCGGGAGAACTCGCCATTGAGGGTGTTGAGCACCTTTTTCCCGACACAGTTACGCAGCGCGCCCTCCATGACGCCGGTCGACGCGGACGTGAACAGGAACACGCGGCGTTCGGCGTTCAGCATCTTCTTAACTTTTTCTTCGACTCGCTGGTGCAGCTCGGCATAGGCCGAGGAGCGGTGGCCGATCATCGGGGTAGCCATCGCCTGAAGAATTTCCTCGCGAACTTCAGTCGGGCCGGGGATGAACAGCTTCTTGTGCATTGCCACGTCTCCTTCGAGGTGGTTGAAATATAGGGCGCTGCCGCCCATTGGGGTTACGTCGTGTAATATAACTCAATCTGGCGCGAACGACAAGAACCTTCGTCATATTCTTTCATCCGTACCGCAAGTTGCCAACTTGCGGTTCATCTCACGAGACGAGCAACTTGAACACGTCGGGCCGCGCGTAGTGCCCGGTCACGTCAAAGTCAAACCGCGCCCGCACCACTTCGCCCATGTCCAGATCCGCATGCAAAATGCCCTCCTCGTCCCACAGCGGCCCCGCGATCACGTCGCCCAACGGCGAAACAATCACGCTCCCGCCGCGGCACATCATCTCCGGCTGCCCCGCCAGTTCCTCAATGCAGGGCAGATCCTGCGGGTGCATCGACTTCGTCACGAACTGGTTGCAGCCGAGGACGAAGCACCGCCCCTCCAGCGCGATGTGTCGCAAGGTTGCCTGCCACGCGTCGCGGCTGTCCGCGGTCGGCGCAACGTACAACTCCACGCCCTTCTCGTACATCGCCGTGCGCGCTAGCGGCATGTAGTTCTCCCAGCAGATCAGCCCGCCCATGCGCCCGAAGGGCGTCTCGACCGTCGTCAGCGCGCGCCCGTCCCCCTCGCCCCAGATTAACCGCTCGGCCGCGGTGGGCTTGAGCTTGCGGTGCTTGCCAAGCAGGTTGCCATCCGGGCCGAAGTAGAGGATGGTGCAGTAGAGGGTGCCCTTCGTCCCGCGCGTCTCGCGCTCGATAACGCCCATGACGACGTAGGCGCCCGCCTCGCGCGCGGCCTCGCCCAGCCGCTCCGTCGCCGCGGACGGAACCTCCACCGCGTTCGCCCAGTACCGCTCGAACAGCGCGCGCCCCTCCGCGCGCCGGCTGCCTACGACTACGCCGAAGCTGAACCCGCGTGGGTACGCCGGGATGAACGCTTCGGGAAAAAGGATAACCTGCGCTCCGCTGCCCGCCGCTGCGCGGATCAAGCGGCACGCCTTTTCGACGGTTGCCTCGCGATCAAACAAGCACGGCGCGGCCTGAACCACGGCCACCCGCGCGCGTGGCGCAGCATCTCCCATGCGGTCCTCCCCCACAGCTTGATTTCGTTCATGTTACGCGCGATTCGCTGCCGGCCCAAAAATCGCGGCGAGATGGCCTGACCCCGCGGGCCGCGCGGACTGCGTCGCGCGCTACTGTCGCTTCTTCCGACTTCTGGCATAATGCGTGCCTGAGTTCACACGCTCCACCGGGAGGATGCAATGTTGATGGTCATGCTGGTGCTCGACCAGCCGGAGCTCCTTGACGAGGTGCTGACGGCCTGGAGCGACGCGGGAGTGAGTGGGGTCACGGTCACGGAGAGCGAAGGCGCGCAGCGCCGCGCAGCCCGACAGGCCTACGTCCCCGCGCGTTACGCGCTTGGCGGCATGGTTCCCAGTTCACCGGAGGGCAACTTCACGCTCTGGACAATCGTTCCCGACGAGCGCACCGCGCGTCGCTGCCTCGAAGCCGCCGAATTGATCCTCGGCGATCTGGACGACCCCAACAACGGCGTGATGGCCGTTTGGCCGCTGCTGTGGACGAAGGGCGTCCCCGGCGCGTCCGCGCCGGAGCAGTGAGGTGGTCTGGCTGACGTTTGCGTTGGCAGCCGCGGTCATCGTCGTCGCGGCGATGCAACTGGCGAAATTCGGTGATGCCGTTGCGATCCGCACGCGCCTCGGCGGTATGTTCGTCGGCGCGCTGCTCCTCGCAGGCGCGACCTCGCTGCCCGAGTTCCTGACGACGATCAGCTCGTTTCAAGAGGGCGTCCCCGATCTTGCCGCCGGCAACCTGCTCGGCAGCAACATGTTTAACATGCTGGTGCTGGCGCTGCTCGACATGCTCTACAGGCAGGCGCGCGTCCTCCGTCGCGTCGCGATGCGCCACGCCCTCACCGCCAGCCTGGCTACATTGTTGATCGGCATGGCTGCCTTCTTCATCCTGGCCGACCTGGACGCTCAAGTGGGATGGGTGGGGGTGGACGCGCTGCTGCTCATCGCCGTTTACCTTGTCGGCGTCCGGCTGCTTCAGTCGGGCGGCGCCCCAACCGAAGCTGCCGAGCCGGAACCGGTCCCCGAAGGCACGCCCCGCCTGGCCCCCAGCTTGATCGGGTTCGGCCTCGCGGCTGCGGTGCTGGTCGTCGCGACGCCGTTCCTGGTGCGCTCGAGCGCGGAAATCGCCGAAATCACAGGGCTGGGCGCAGGGTTCGTCGGGACGGTTCTGGTCGCGATGGTGACTTCCCTGCCCGAGCTGGTGACGACCATCGCAGCGGTGCGCATCGCGGCCTACGACCTCGCCATCGGCAACCTGTTCGGCAGCAACATGTTCAACATCTTTGCGCTCGGGCTGGCCGACGTGTTCTATCGTCCGGGCCGGTTTCTCGGCATCCTCGATCCGGCTTTTGCGCTCGTTGCGCTGCTCGGCCTCCTGCTGACCACGATGGCCCTCATTGGCAACCTGGCGAAGATCGAGCGACGGGTTTTCTTCATCGAGCTTGACGCGCTGGCGATCTTCGTTGTCTACTTCGCGGGCATGGCGTTCCTGTATACCCGCGGCATTGGAGCATAAGCAGAAACATGTTAATCGAACTCGAACCGGGCGCGACGCCCGTCTCGCAATCACTCGTCGAACTGAACATCCCGCACCGCGTCCTGCGCCACCCGAACCCGTTGCGCTCGCTCGAACAGGCCGCGGAGGAACGCGGGCAGCGTCACGAGCAGGTGGTGCGGAGCATCGTCTTTCGCGCCGCGTCGGGCGAGTTCATCATGGTCCTCGTCGCCGGCCCCGCGCAGATCGCCTGGCCCGCGCTGCGCGCCTACCTCGGCCAGTCCCGGCTGACCACCGCCACCGAAGAGGAACTGGTGCGCGAGACCGGCTACACCCGCGGCGCGGTCGCCCCGTTCGCGCTCCCGCGCCCCATGCGCATCCTTATCGACCGCGGCGTGTTAGAGCAGGAAGAGGTGTCGATGGGTTCGGGTGTTCAGGGCACGACCGTCATCCTCAAGACCGCCGATTTGCTGCGCGGCCTGCCCCGCGCGGAAATCGGCGACTTCGTTGTGGCAGGGCGGGTGGTATAGGCTCGCCGCTGCGAACGGTCGCCGTAAAGCGTAACGGAACCGCGCGGCGCGGCCATCCGTTTTGTCCTCGTTAAACTTGTCCCATGAGGCGTTCCTAATGTCCAAGCGCGTGCGCGTCATCATCGTCGGCATCATGCTGAGCCTGTTTCTGGCTGCGGTCGAATCCACCGTGGTCGCGACCGCTATGCCCACCATCGTCGCAGAGCTCGGCGGGCTGGAGACGTATAGCTGGGTTTTCTCGGCCTACATGCTCACTTCGACCACAATGGTCCCGCTCTACGGCAAGCTGTCCGACCTGTACGGCCGCCGCAAGCTCTATTTCATTGCAATGGCGCTCTTCCTGCTCGGCTCGGTGCTCAGCGGGTTGGCGCAGACGATGGGCCAGTTGATCGCGTTTCGCGCGCTCCAGGGGCTGGGCGCGGGCGGCCTGATGCCCCTCGCCTTCACCATGATCGGCGACATCCTCTCCCTCGAACAGCGCGCGAAAACGCAGGGCCTCTTTTCGGGCGTCTGGGGCGTCGCGTCCATCATCGGCCCGCTGCTCGGCGGCTTCCTGGTTGATCGGCTTTCGTGGCACTGGGTTTTCTTCGTCAACGTCGCGCCCGCGCTGCTGGCCGCGCTGCTCGTCGGCGTCGCCTGGCGCGATCCAGCGCGCTCATCCGCTCGTCCCGCCATTGATTTTGCGGGCGTGGCCGTCATGACAGTCGGCGTCGCCGCGCTCCTGGTGGGCCTGCTCGACCTCGGCAGCCCGTTCAGTTGGGCCGCGATCGGCGTCGCCCTCGCGCTCTTCGTTCTTCTCTACTTCGTTGAGCGCCGCGCAGCCGACCCGGTGCTGCCCCTCCCGCTCTTCCGCGACCGGCTCTTCGCGGTCGCCACGGTGCAGGGCGTGCTGGCGGGGTGGGCCATGTTCGGCAGCGCCAACTTCGTGCCGCTCTTCGGCCAGGCGGTCATCGGCCTGACCGCGACTGCGGCTGGCAGCATGCTAACCCCGATGATGTTGGGTTGGGTCGTCTCCAGCATCATCGGCGCGCGCCTGCTGCTGCGCATTGGCTACCGCTCCGTGAGCGTGGCCGGCATGGTTCTACTCGTTGCGGGCGCATTCCTGATGACCCGCATCGCCGCCGCGCCGTCCGTGCCGCTTGTCATGGTCAGCCTCGGCCTGATGGGCTCGGGCATGGGTCTCGCCATGCCCGCGTTCCTGATTGCCGTGCAGAACGCGGTGCGCCGCGACGCGCTCGGCGTCGCCACCTCCACCATTACCTTCAGTCGCAACATCGGCGGCACTCTCGGCGTGAGCGTCATGGGCGCGCTGCTGGCAAGCCGCGTCGCGGCCAACCTGGTCTCCGCCGGGCTGGACCCTGCCGCGGTTGAGTTATCCTCGCTCCTGGCCGGTCACGGCGGGGCCGCGGCGGCTGCGCCCGGCGCAACCGCGGCCATCGGCGCCGCAGTGGGCAGCGTCTTCGTCGCCGCGCTGGTCGCGGCAGTCCTTGCCCTGCTCGTCACGCTCGCCGCGCCGCGCGAAGCAGTCCGCGCGACGCCGCGCCCGCCTCTGGAGGCTGAGCCGGTGGAGCTGTAGTCTCCCGCGTTTCCCCGGTTGCAACCCGCGCGTCAATTGTGGCGTTATTGTATAAGTATGTCACTCGTTCAATAGTAGTGGAACGCGCTTTTTGCGCGAGTTGGCCTGGCGTGCATTGCCGGGTAGCGGCGCGCCGCGCTGAACGCAGGGCGTCGTGTCCGCGTGCGCATGGAGTGAGGCAGGGGGAGGACGTTGAAGAATCGCAGTTTGGGGTTCGGGGCCGCGTTTCTGGTCTCGCTGCTGGCGCTGGGTGTCTGGCTTGTCTCGGCCGGCTCGCTCAAGTGCAACCTGTATCGCAACCTGGGATACATCCATCTGGCAAAAGGCTCGCTGGCGTCTTCGCCGGGCAACCTTGACGCTGCGGAGCGTTGGTTCGGCATCTCGCTGCGGGAGGGCTGTCCCGCAGCGCCCGCCACGTTCGGCCTCGGCCATGCGTACGCCAGCCTGGGCGAACCCGCGGCGTCCGTTGCGCTGTTCCAGCAGGAAGGCGGGCGGAGCGCGTTGCGCCGGTTCCTCGCTGGCCGCGCTTACGAGGCGCTGGGCCGCGTGGACGACGCGCTGCGCGAGTACGGCGCGCTCCCGCGTGATGCCGCGGCCTATTTCGTCGGGCTGGCCGCCCTGGCCGACAGGGAGGGCCGTTACGAGCAGGCGTTGCGCTACTACTCGGTCGCCCGCATGATCAATCCCTCGTCGACCAAACCCTATTATGGCGCGGCCTTCGTCTACTGGCGGCGGCTCGGCGACGAAGAGCGGGCCGCGCAGTTCGCGCGGCAGGCGCTGATGGTCGAAACGCGCACCTCCTTTGAGAGCGAGTTTTACCGCGGGCTGTTGTGCTATCGCATGGATCAGGTTGACTGCGCCCGCGCGGCGTGGTCGTGGGCCATCCGCCAGAAGCCGCGGAACGACATTCAATTCGACACCCGCAGCCTCGCCTATGAAATGCTGAGCCGCAGTTTTGTCGAAGCGGGACGACCTGAGCGGGCGCAATTTGCCGCGTCGGATCAGCGTCAATCGCAGGCGTCGGGCGAGAATGTTGCGGCGAGTCTGCCGGGGGCAGCGGGCGGGCCTGCCCGGCTGTCTCGCGCGCAGTAATCTTCGCAAGACTGCAGGAGCGCGCTGAGATGGCCGCCCCGGAAGCCGCCCACCACGCTCCCGCCCGCGTGCTGCGAAACGGTCGCGACCTCGCCGCCGCGCTTGCCGCCGGCGAGCTCTGGCTTGTCATACCGGCGCTGCTTGCCGGGCTTGCGGTCCCGCGCCTGCTCCCTGCGTCGCTGGCATTCGCGGCGCTGTTCTGGCCAATCCGACGGGTTGCGCGCGGCCGGTTCACCGTGCGCACGCCGGGCGACCGCTTCATCGCCGTCCTGATCCTGCTGCTCCCCGTCACGCTCTGGGTGACGCCGCTGCCGGTTGCCACGCGCGCGCAGGTGGAGTGGCTGCTGGCCGGCGTTGCGTTCTACTACGCTATCGTCAACTGGACGGTCACGCCCGGACGCGAACGCGCTTTCGTCCGCGTCCTGATTGCGCTCGGCCTGCTAGCGGCCCTCCTCGCGCCCGTCGCCGTCATGTGGGTCACGGACATTAAGCTCACCTTCATCCCGGCCGCGTTCTACGATGCGCTGCCGCTCCTTGCGCCCGTGCCGATGCACCCGAACGTTCTCGCGGGTGCCCTTGTCCTGGCGTTGCCCGTGCCGTTCGCCCTCCTGCTGTTTGGCGCGTCGGACATGCCGCGCGGCCGCCGGTTCGCCACGCTCGCAGCCGCGCTCGGCATCGCGGCCATCCTCGTGCTGACCAAGTCGCGCGGCGCATGGCTGGCCGCGGGCGCATCCGCGCTCCTTCTGATCGTCCTGCGCTGGCGACGCGGCTGGCTGGGCATTCCCGTCGCCGCGCTCGGGGCCGGGTTGCTCCTCTGGCGGATCGGCCCCGACCGGGTGTATGATGCCCTGATCGCCAACGGCGCGATCGTCGGCGGCCCGGGCCGGATGGAGATCTGGACGCGCGCCGTCTACCTGATCCAGGACTTCCCCTTTACCGGCATCGGCATGGGCGCGTTTCGCGAGGTAACGAACCGCCTCTACCCGTACTTCCTGCTCGGCCCGAACGCCGACGTGCCCCACGCGCACAACCTCTTCCTGCAAGTGGCCGTCGATCTGGGGATTCCGGGGCTGGCCGCGTGGCTCGGCCTGCTGACTGTGGGCGTAATTAGCGCGTGGCGCATCCACCGGTGGGGGCACGGCGCGCGCGACAGCTGGTCGGCCGGCCTCGGCGCGGGCCTGCTCGCCGCGCAGCTTGCGCTCGTCGTTCACGGGCTGGTCGACGCGGCGGTGTGGGGCGCGCATTCGGGGATTGTGGTGTGGCTGCTGTGGGGCGTGTGCGCAGCGGCGTATAACCTGCGGTGGGGCGCGCCGGCGCGTCGTCTGACACGGGCTTGACATCGCCCGGTCCGCGCACGCATAGGAGGTCGCTGTCTCTGCCGACAGCACTGCCGCGCGTCGTGGGTAACTGTGGTAGAATTTGGCA
>CAZPTI010000197.1:0-3444 GCA_964588925.1 uncultured Anaerolineales bacterium
CGCAGCCGCTCCACAAACACCGGCGCGCGCAACCCGTGCTCCAGGTGATAGACGATATACCGCGCCAGGATCGACTCCACCTGCGCCAGCACGTCCGGCCGCAGTTGCAGCGCGGCCACCTGCTCCCACGGGTAGCGTTGCAGGTAGCGGAACACCTTGAGCACATCTACGGACAGAGCGATGGTGCCGACCATATTTGCGCCGTGCTGCGGACACAGACAGCCGCCGCGTTCCAGGCTCAGGAAATTGACTTCGGGCGCCAGCGGCTTGCCGCACTGCACGCAGTTGAAAAACTGCGGCTGGAAACCGGCCAGATCGAGCGCATGCAGTTCATAGTACCGCACCGCCAGATTCGTTGCCTCGCCCGCATCCAACCGTCGCAGCGTCTCAAGCGTCCAATCGAACAGCAGCGCGTTCGGGTCCTCGTCCTCCGTGAACGCGTCCGCCAGCTCGACCACATAATACGCCAGGCTGCTCAACCACAAATCTTCGCGCACGCGGCGGTGCGACTCGATGGTCTCGGCCTGCGTCACCAGATCGAGGTTCGCGCCCTTTGCGACGAGCAGGTCGGTGTATGTGAACGGCTCGATGTGCCCCGCCTTGCGGCTCGCCGCGCGGCGCACGCCCTTCGCCAGCAGGTTCAGTTTGCCCCGGTCGCGCGTGAACACCGTGAGCAGGCGGTCCGCCTCGCCCATGTCGCGCCGCCGCAAGATGATCCCCTGCAGCCGGTACAGCCGTTGACGCTTCTCCTGCGCACTCTCCATAACCATGCTATTATACCATCCGCCAGCAGCCTGACCTAAGCGCCTGTTGTATTGAGACAATTGCGCAGGAGGGAGACCGTGGAAGAGCTATCGACCCGGGAACGCTTCAAGCGCGGGGCAGTGGACGCCGACCGCTACTTCCGCTTTATGTCCCAATTCGTCGGCCTGACACCGGCCGATGCGGAAACGATCCGCGAGACGCGGGGCGCCATCGAGCCGCACCTGCCCGAGATCATCGGCGATTTCTACGCGCAATTGCTTCGCTTCCCTGCGACACGCAAGCACTTCCTCAAGAAAGATGGCGCGCTCGACCAGGACTATCTCGAATTGCGCATGCAGCACCAGATGAACTTCTGGCGGCGCACGATGACCGGCGTGTTCGATGACGACTACGCGCGCTTCGTCGACTACGTGGGCCGCGCGCACACCTCGCATGGCGCGGACCCGCGCATCTACATCTCCGAGCGTTACGTGATCGGTATGGTCGGCTTCATGCAGCAGCGCATCGCTGAAACGCTGGCGAAAGAACTGCATGAAACCGACGGCGACCTGGAGGTGCGCGGGCTGAAAGCGTGGAGCGCGTTCCTGACCGTGCTGGGGCAGCAACTGTCGCGCGTGTACGGCGAGGGGAACGAGCCGGAGACCTATCAGCCGCAGCAGGACGTGGCCGAGGAGCCGTTGCGCGAGTTGGCCGAACACTCCTACGAGCACGCGACCGGGCAGCGGCAGCAGATCGCGTCTCACCGCGTGCAGGTCGGCCCGGTTGAGAGCATTGGCGAGGGCGAGCGGAAGGTGACCGACGCGCACGGGCAGTCGATCGGCGTGTTCCGGGTCGGCGGACAATGGTACGCGGTCAGCAACAGTTGCCTGCACCGCGGCGGACCGGTGTGCTCCGGCACGCTGGACGGCATGGTGCTCACCTGTCCGTGGCACGGCTACCAGTACGACCTGCCCACCGGGCAACTCCTGCTCGACCGCTCCACCGCGCTTCCCACATACAAGGTTGTGGTCGAGGGCGGCAACGTTTATGTTGAAGTGCCGGTTTACGAAGATGACGAGCCGGACCTTTCACTGGAGAACGTCTTCCCGCACATCGCAGCCGCCGCGCAATCGCTACAAGCGCAAGCCATAAACGCGCCGCAGCCGGCGCTGGCGCCGAACGAATTTCCCATTGGAGACATCAAACCGGGACACGCGAAACGGGTGACAGTCAACGGCAAGGCGGTCGCGGTCTACAACATCGACGGCACGTTCTACGCAACGCAGAATGAGTGCACCCATGCTGACGGCCCGATGAGCGAGGGCGACATCGTCGGCTGTACGGCAATCTGCCCCTGGCACGCGTCCGTCTTCGACGTGCGGACCGGCGCGGTGCTGGAAGGGCCGGCGGAAGATCCCTTGCGGGTGTATCAGGTCACACTGGACGGCGAAATCGGGCGTGTGACAGTATAGAGTTTTGCCGCAGAGGGCACCGAGACCTCGGAGACTCTCTGAGGTCTCGGTGTCCTCTGTGGCAAACTAAGGTCCGATCACTCGTTCGAGCGCGAACTGGAGCAGCCAGATCGCGACCGGCAGCGCCAGCGCCACAATAACGCTGCGGATCGTGCCCGCCTCCCACGGCCAGGTGGGGATGCGCAACAGCGCCTCCCGCTCCGCCCGGATCGCAGCGAGCGCGTCGCTCAGCTCGCTGGCGCCTGTCAGGTCGCCGCGCGTCGCGTCAGCGTACAGCTTCTCCCGCGCCTCCCGCAGCACGTGGGCGTTCTCCTCCAGCGCGCGACCTTTCGCCGCGGCGATCAAATTCCGCACGCCAACCAGCGGCCACAGGAATGCGATTGCGCCAAAGGCGATAAACAGCGCGCCAAACAGGACGCCCACCGGCTCGCGAATCAAATTTGGCACGGCCGCATACCACGCGTACGGGATAAGAAGGAGTCCGACCGCGGTCAGGGCGCTCACTGCGGAAAAATGAAACAGCGGCTGATAATTGTCCAGGTCGATGACAGTATGGTGCGTATAGATGCGGTTGATCGCCGTCAACTGGTGGTGCGTGTGAACGAAGAGCCCGCCGAGGATAAACCAGCTTAGCGCCAGCCAGACCTCCACAAAGGGCCGGGCCGCGCCCATCATCACATAGGGTCGAAACGCGGCCGGCAACGCAAAACGTTCCAGCAGCACCGCGGCCAGGCCGATCAGAAGTCCGCCCAGACCGCCAATCCAGGCCCGCCCGCGCGGAAGCGTGGTCAAATCGCGACGGAGCGCATCATACGCATCGGACGGCTTGATCAACGGTCGCATCCCCGCCAGCGCCCGGCCCGCCTGTATGTCGAGCAGGTGAAGCAGCGCCAGCGCATACACCGGGCCGAGCGCCAGCACAAGATGAAACGGCGCCAGCGCCTCGATGGGCCGGCCCAGCGCCAGCCAGTCGTTCAGCATGAACAACCCGACCGCGACGGCGGCGGCTCCGAGGTAGACGACGGCGCCCGGCAGTGGCAGGCTGGCGACCGCGCTTTTGATACGGTCGACCCAGCTTGCCGTCGGCGTTGGCGTAAATTTCGGCCGCGCGCTGCCCTTCACTCTGGTAGCCCTTTCGCGCCGTGAATGTATCATCTTTGCGCCTTGCCCGCAAGCGCGCTTCACCCCATGAATGCGGTTCAAAGTTTCGCGCGCATAATTTCGGAAA
>CAZPTI010000197.1:3544-8940 GCA_964588925.1 uncultured Anaerolineales bacterium
ACCGCGGCAACGCGTGCGCACCAAAACTGAATTTTCGCGCGAAACCGTGAACCCCAAACGATGCAACTGTAAAGTTGCGTCACTGGCAAGAGGGCTACATACGCAGCCCGCGCAGCTTGTTACAGTGGTTACGAGTGCTGTATTGGGAGCGTGGAGCGATGACCGAGGGTGAGAAGAGGGGCGAGAGCCAGATCGACGCGAACGGCAAGCTGCGCGTCACGGAGAAGCCCCCGGAAGCAACCGGAATGAACGTCGAGGGGAAAGAACCGACCTTCCCGAGCGACGGATTCGGTCAGATGTGGCGGAAGACGTACTGGGTGCGCCTGACCGGCGAAACGGTCACTCCGGAAGAGGTCGTGTCGGTGTGGAAGGAACGCCTCCCCGACTTCATGCCCGAGCACAGCCGCTTCTACCCCAGCTTTCGCGGCATCGAGGCGGGGCAGATCGTCCTCATCGACGCCACCATGCCGGGAGGCGTGCCGGTTTCCACTGGCGTCCTCGTCCTCCAGTCCGACCCGACCCGCTTCACCGTCGTGACTCCACAGGGCCATCCAGAGTCCGGGTACAACAGCTTCAGCGCGCACCGCGACCGGGTCGAGACCGTCGCGCAGATTCAATCGGTGGCGCGCGCAGCCGACCCTCTCTACGAGTTTGGCTACCGCTTCATGGGCGGCATGAAACACCAGGAGGGCATCTGGCGCCACGTGCTCACCGCGCTCGCGCGCCACTTCGGCGTGCCCCGTCCGCAGGTCGAGATGCGCCGGGAGAAGCTGGACGGCCATGTCCAATGGTCCAAAGCTCCCAACGTGTGGCACAACGCGCTCATCCGCACCACCATCACCGCGCCGGTTCGCGCGGCCGGCAAGCTCATCGGGAGGCGTCAATGACCGGCGAGTCGTCAACTGTCAGCAACATCAACATCACCGGTTACGACGCCGTAGTGGTGGGCTCAGGCCCCAACGGCCTTGCCGCGGCGATCACGTTAGCGCAGGCAGGGAAAAAGGTGCTTGTGCTGGAAGGCAAAGACAAAATCGGCGGCGGCCTCCGCTCGGACGACAACCTTACCCTGCCCGGCTTTATCCACGACCCCTGCTCTGCCATGCACCCGCTCGGCGTCGGCTCGCCCTTCTTCCGCAGCCTCGATCAAAAGGCGATCGGCCTGCGCTGGGTCTTTCCGCCCGCGGCGATGGCGCATCCCCACGATGACGGCACGGCATCCCTCGTGCGCGGCCGTGTGGAAACCACCGCCAGCCAGTTTGGCCGCGACCAGCGCGCTTACCGCCTGCTGATGGGGCCGCTGGTGAACAGTTGGAAGGACATCTTGACGGAGTTTCTGGGGCCGTTGCGCGTGCCTCGGCATCCCATCGCAATGGCCCGTTTCGGCATGTTCGCGCTGCTGCCCGCGGTGACACTGGCAAAGACGCTCTTTCGGGAGGAGAAGACGCGCGCAGTCTTCGCCGGCCTCGCCGCGCACTCCATCATGCCGCTCGAAAAGCCCGCCACCTCCGCGTTCGGCCTCATGCTCGGCATCCTCGCGCACGCAGTTGGCTGGCCGATGGCGGAGGGCGGCTCGCAGACCATCGCGAACGCGCTGGCCGCCAAGTTGCGCTCGCTCGGCGGCGAAATCATCACCGGGCATGAAGTGAAAAGCCTGGATGAGCTGGCTAACGCGAAGCAAGTCCTGCTCGACGTGACCCCGCGGCAGTTGCTCCAAATGGCTGGCGAGCAGTTGCCCGCAGGCTACCGGGAGCAGCTTGAGGCGTACCGTTACGGCGCGGGGGTGTTCAAAATCGACTACGCGCTAGACGCGCCGATCCCCTGGCGCGCGAAGGAGTGCCTTGAAGCGGGCACGGTCCATGTAGGGGGGACGCTGGAGGACATCGCCGCATCAGAGGCCGCAATGGGTCGCGGGGAACACGCGCAGCGGCCCTTCGTCCTCGTCGGACAGCAAAGCCTTTTCGACCGCAGCCGCGCGCCCGAAGGCAAGCACACGGTCTGGGCCTACTGCCACGTACCGAACGGCTCGACGGTCGACATGACCGAGGCCATCGAAAATCAGATCGAACGCTTTGCGCCCGGTTTCCGGGACCGCATCCTGGCGCGCGCCACGCGCAACTCGGTCGAAATGGAGCGCTACAACCCGAACTACATCGGCGGCGACATCAACGGCGGGGTGCAGGATTTGGGGCAGTTGTTCACGCGGCCGGTGCCCAGGTTCGACCCGTACGCGACCGCGCTGCCGGGGGTGTTCCTCTGCTCATCCGCGACCCCGCCCGGCGGCGGCGTCCACGGTATGTGCGGTTACTTTGCGGCGCAATCCGCGCTCAAGCAGATTAAGACCTGACGGGTGTCGACCGTCACGAAGTGACGCACCCATCAGGTCTCCGCGTGCCTACCGGCCTTCTTCCAACTGCGCGGGCGTAAATGCCGCGGGCAGCAACTCAGCCATGTTATAAATGCGCCGGTTGCCCGCTGCGTCCGCCACGATGACGGTCATCGTCGGCCCGAACTCGGCGAGCACCTGCCGGCACATCCCGCACGGCGTCACGCCGTTCTCCGTGACCACCGCAATCGCGTCGAATCGCCGCGCGCCTTCGGCCACCGCATGCGCGACCGCGTTCCGCTCCGCGCAGATGGTCAGGCCATAGGAAGCGTTCTCCACATTGCAGCCGGTGTAAACTGTCCCGTCCTCGCTGCGCAACGCCGCGCCGACCGGGAAACGCGAATAGGGCACATAGGCCGCCTTGCGGGCTTCCGCTGCGCGCGCGAGCAACTGATCAACTTCGTTCTGAGATAACGTCATCGTCATTCCTAGAAGATACTCAAAAATCCCGACGCGCGGCCATTGCTGTCGCCGTCGGCCCGCGCCGGCTGCTTCTCATTAGAACTGCTGCCATCGTCGGGCATCGTGACCGTGGCGCGCACCTGCTTTATGCGCCGGCCGCTAATCGATAGCACTTCGACGAGCACATTCTCGAACTCGATGCGGTCTCCCAGCGCCGGCACCTTTCCGAGTCGGCTGTAGATGAACCCGCCGAGCGTGTCGCCGCCTTCGGTCGGCAACTCCACGCCGAGCAGCTTGTTGACCTCGTCGATGGGCACGCGCGCGTCGAACAGGTATTCGTTTGTGTTGACCGCCTCGACCGTCGGCTCCTCCGCGTCGTATTCATCCTGGATTTCTCCGACGATCTCTTCGAGCAGGTCTTCGATGGTCACAAGGCCTGCGGTCCCGCCGTACTCGTCGACCACGACCGCGATGTGCACCTTGCGCTGCTGCAACTCCTGCAACAGCTCGTCCACCTTCTTCGATTCGGGAATAAAGTAGGCGGGACGGACGATCTTGCCAAGGGGAGTGTCAGTTCGGCCATCGCGCAGGTACTTGAGCAAATCCTTCGCGTACAGCACGCCCTGCACGTTGTCGATGGAATCGCGGTAGACCGGGATACGCGAGTGACCTGCCTTGAGGATAATGTCAAGCGCTTGTAGCATGGGCGCGTCCATATCGACCGCGGCCACGTCGATGCGCGGCACCATCACCTCGCGCACCAGCTTATCGCTGAACTCGAAAATGGACGCGATCATCTCCTTCTCCTCGTCCTCGATAATCGATTCTTCGTTCGAGGCATGGAGCAGGAAGCGCAGCCCGTCTTCGCTCAGGAAGATGCTCTCCGGCGACGCGCCCTTCGGCACTGCGCCGCCACCGATGCGTCTCAGCAGCGCGGTGATCGGCGTCAGGATCAACGCGAGGAAGCGCACCACCGGCGCCAGCGCGACCGCGGTCTCTTCTTCCTTATTGACCACCCAGGCGCGACCGAGGATCTGGATCAGCAGGACCACGAGGATTGCGCCGGCAAGCCACCAGCCAAGGTAAGCGTGCGCGCCGTAGGCGCGCGAGAGGAACGTTGCGCCCACCATCACTGCGGCGCTTGCCAGCACCTTCGTGACCATGAGCGTCGAGAGCAGCCGCGCGGGCTGGCTCAGCAATACTTCCGCCACCTGACCGCGTCGGTTTTGCCCCGCGATCAACTGGCGCAACTCGTTTCTGTTAACGGACGCGAAGGCCATCTCGGCCGCCGCGGCCAAACCCAGGAATATAAGCCCCAGGGCTACCGGCAGAAACACCAGCAGCCCGGCCAGTAATGAACTACTGGCACTACTGTCCCCGTCCAAAAGAACTCCCTTTGTTTAGCGCTGCGCGGTTTCCGTTGCGGTGACATTAGCGAATGGCCCGACCTGCGCGCCTTCCGCCAGGGTCACATCCCGCACCACGGACATCACGACCGAGCAGCCATCTCCCAGGACACTATTCTCGACCAACGTATGCGGGCCGACCTGGCAGTACGACCCGATCACCGTACTCCCGCGCAGCAGCGTCCCCGGCTGAATTATTGTATCGCGGCCGATCTTGACCCCCGGCTCAACGGTTGTCGTCGCAGGGTCAATCATTGTTACACCGGCTTCCATCCAGCGCCGGTTAATGCGCCGCCGCATGGCGGCCTCGGCCTCTGACAGATGGACGCGCGTATTGATGCCAAGCAGTTCGTCCGCGTCCTCGCACACATGGGCGCCAACCCTGCATCCCTGGTTCACCGCCAGCGCCACCGCGTCGGTCAGGTAATACTCGCCCTTGCGGCTCACCGGCAGCAGCGGGAGGTTCTGCCATAACCACTCTGCCTCGAAGCAGTAAACGCCCGCGTTCAACTCGCGAATCGCCTTCTGTTCCGCCGTGCAGTCCACCTCTTCGACGACCGCAAGGACGCTCTCGTCCTCACCGCGGATCACGCGACCGAAGCCGCGAGGATCGTCCGCGATGACAGTCACAAGAGTAAACGTCGCGCCGCTGGCAGTATGTTGCGCCAGCAGGGGCCGCAGCAACGCCGGGCTGATGAGTGGCATGTCCGCATACCAGACGAGCACCTGATCCGCGCGGCCGAGCAGCGCCTCGCGCGCCTGCAACACCGCATGTCCCGTACCCAGCTGCTCCGCCTGCAGTGCGTACTCTGCGCGCGCGCCGAGCGCTTCCTTCACCTGCTCCGCGCCATGCCCTACGACGAGCACAGGCGGCTGACCAGTTACTTCGAGCGCCGTATCAACCGCGTACGCAACGAGTGGTCGTCCCAGGACGGGATGCAGCACCTTTGGCAGCAATGACTTCATGCGCGTGCCCTGACCCGCGGCCAGGACGACGGCGGCAAGCCGCATACTTTCCCTCACTCAAATAAGTCAGTCAACAATCATACCACAATCCGCGGCGCCGCTCAAAAACCAAACGGCCCTCCCGGAATGCGGGAGGGCCGTTGGCAGGATAAAAAGGTGGATGAATGGGATGAAAGCTTAAATAAGAAGAAGCTCTGTTGGCAATGACCTACTCTCGCAGGAGCTTGCGCTCCAACTAC
>CAZPTI010000198.1:0-8918 GCA_964588925.1 uncultured Anaerolineales bacterium
GGCGGTTCTTGAGGTCGGTGAGTTGCTGATCCTGGCTGCGGAGCGCCTGCACCGCAGCAGTCGCCGCGCGCTGGTCGGCCTCCGCCACTTGCAGCGTCGCGGTCGCGGTCTCCAACTCGGCGCGCGCCTGCGCCAGCGCGACTTGATACGCCTCGCGCTGCGCCATCTCCGCGTCGATGGACTTTAGCTCGCTGTCAATGCCGATGGTGCGCTCTTTGCGCGTCTGGACCAGCGCCTTGGCGCGTTCCTCGTAAAGGTCGTAACGGGCCAGGCCGAGAATGTCGGAGAGGATTTGCTTGCGCTCGGTCGGGCTTTTCGTGGTGAACGAGTCCGCGCGCCCCTGCAGGATGAAAGCGGAATTGACGAAGGTGTCGTAATCCAACCGAAGCGCGCGGTTGATCTGCGCCTGCCGCTGGTTCAGGTTCCCCTCGTCCAGCAACTGCCAGCCGCTCTTTTCGGGGTCGCCCTGCTCGTTCCAGATGTAGAAGTGCAGCTCGCTCTGCCCGCGGCCCTTCTTGCTGCGCTGTCGCGTCACGCGGTACACCTGTGGGCCGAGCGCAAATTCCAGATCGACCCACATCTCGTTCTCGTTCTGCGTAATCAGGTCGTCGTCGCGCCGCGCGCGCGCCCGCCCCCACAGCGCCCAGGTAATGGCGTCGAGCAGCGCGGATTTGCCGTGTCCGTTGTCGCCCGTCAGGCTGGCGATGCGCAGGCCGGAGAAGTCAATCGTTTGCTCCTCGCGGTAGCACATGAAGCTGCGAAGATGAAGTTTTCGTGGGATCATGGGTTTACCAGATGGTTTCGACCAAATGAGTTAACTCGCGGATCAAATCTGTAAGCGAGATCATTCGAACTCTTTCTTATCCCATGCGCCCCACAACTCGCGCCGGGTCTCATCAATCTCTTCGGAACTGACATCGAGAGTGCCCAGATGACGTAAGGCGCCATAAAGGGGCCGCGGCTTTCTCTCTCCGTCTACTTGTTCGCCAGAACCCTGAGCTTTCAGAAGGGCCTCATGTTCTTCAAGCGATAGTATAACTGCGACCCGTTTACCCGTTGCATCTACCACATACATAGGTTTTGCGGGATGGACCATGCGCTCCCTCCGTTGCAATCTTCGATCATTTGTTCATATTATAGAACGGGCCGGCTCCTGGGTCAAGGAGCCGGCCTCGTCAATTCTCAACACGTCAAACTAAAACCCCTGCAACTGGCTCAAATCCGCAACCCCGTTCGCCAGCGCGGCCACGCGCTGCACGAGCGCCAACCGCGCCTGCCGCACCGCGGGATCATCGGCCATCACCAGCACATCCGTGAAAAACCGGTTGATCGGCCCCTGCATTTCCCTCAGCACTTCGCCCAGCAGCGCCACATCGTGCTCGCCGTCGGCCTTCGTCATGCGCGCCTCGGCCGCCAGCAGCGCATCATACAGCCCGCGCGTGGCCGGCTCGGCGTACTTGTCCGGCGCGAGTTCGTATGTCTCAGGCAGCGAGCGCACGATGCGCTTGCAGCGAGCGTATGCTGTGAGAACATCGCTCCACCCTATCGATTGCGTCAGGGCGGCAAGCTCGCGTGCGGCCGTTGCGGCCAGGTACGGATCGTAGCTCCGCTCCGCCAACACCGCATTGACCACGTCATGCCCCAACCCCTGATCGCGCAGCCACACAAAGAGGCGGTCGCGGATAAAGCCGAGCACGTCGTTCAACACCTGCGGCGCGACCGGCACGGGCATTTCAGCCGCAACGGTCTGAAGCGCCAGTTGCAGCCCGAACGACTGCTTGCAGCCCACCAGTGCGCCCACCAGCCCGAGCGCATCGCGGCGCAGACCGAAGGGGTCCGCCGTGCTCGTCGGCGCAAGATTCACGGCGAACAGGCCGACCAGCGAGTCAAGGCGGTTCGCGATGCCGATCAGCAGCCCCGGCTTCGAGGCCGGCGGCGTATCGCCCTGGAAGCGCGGGAGGTAGTGCTCGTAGATCGCGTTCGCCACGGCTTCCGGCTCGCCCGACAGCTTCGCGTACTCGCGACCCATAACGCCCTGCAAGGAGGTCAGTTCGACGACCATCTGCGTGGCGAGGTCGCTCTTGAACAGCGCAGCCGCGCGCTGCGCGACCGCCTGCTCTTCCTCGGTCAGCCCAAGCTGCTTCGCCAGCGGCGCGACGACACGCTCGACGCGATGGACCTTGTCGAGCATCGAGCCGAGCTTCTCCTGGAAAGTCAGGGTCGCCAGCCGCGGCGTGAACGCCTCCAGCGGCTTGCTCGTGTCCGCGCGGAAGAAGTAGGCCGCATCGGCATAGCGCGCGCGGATCACGCCCTCGTTGCCCTCGCGCACCACGTCGAGGTGCTCCGCCGGGCCGTTGCGGACGGTGATGAAATGCGGCAGCATCTTTCCATCGCGCACCACGGGGAAGTAGCGCTGGTGCTTCTTCATCACGGTAATCAGCGCTTCCTTCGGCAGCCGCAGGTACTCCGGCTCGAAGTTGCCGCGCAGCGCAGTCGGCTGCTCGACCAGGTCCGTGACCTCGTCGAGCAACGCCTGATCCTTCGGCGTTTCGCCGCCAACTTCAGCCGCCAGCGCAGCAACCTGCGCGGCTATCGTCTGTTGCCGCGCCGCGCGGTCGACCATCACCTGATGCTCGGCCATGAGCGGAAGATACGCGTTCGCGTCGCTCACTTCGAGTTCCGGCGAACCTTCGGAGCGCGGCCCGCGCGTCACCCGGCCAGCGATCAGCCCGGCATAGGTGAACGGGACGACCGCGTCGCCCCACAGAGAGACAAACCAGCGGATGGGCCGCGAGAAGGCGACGTTGCTGGCGTTCCAGCGCATCGTCTTGCCGAACTTGATGCCTGCCACCAGCCCGGCCAGCGCGTTCGGCAGCACTTCCAGCGTAGGTCGCCCCTCGCTGCGCACCACGGCAAACACGTACCGTCCGTTGCCTTCCTGCCGCACTTCGAGCGCCTCAACCGGCACGCCGTTCTTGCGCGCAAAACCGACCGCCGCAGGTGTGGCCTCGCCGGATGCGTCGAACGCGCGCTCGGCCGGCGGCCCCTTAACCTGCGATTCCTGGTCCGCCTGTCGCCCGGCCAGATCCTCCACCTTGACGACCAGCCGCCGCGGGGAGCCATACACGCTCACCTCGCCGTGCGCCAGCCGCAAGTCGTCCAGCAGCTTCGGTGCGGACACGCGCAACTGCGCCAGCGCGTCAACCAGGTCGCCAGGCGGCAGTTCCTCGACGCCAATTTCAAGCAGGTAGGGCGCGGCCGGCCGATCCGACGCAGGGGCATCGACCGGCGCGAGAGAGGCGCTTGCTGCGCCGTTCTCCTCCAGCCACGGGTATTCCTCATGCTGCCGCTGCTCGACGTACAGCTCGGACACCTGCCGCGCCAGGTCGCGCATGCGCGCGAAGAAGTGCGCCCGCTCGGTCACGCCGATGGCGCCGCGCGCATCGAGCAGGTTGAACGTGTGCGAGCAGCGCAGCACGTAGTCATGCGCCGGGATCACGAGCCGGTGCGCGATGCAACTGCGCGCCTCGGCCTCGAACAGGTCGTACATCTGCTTGAGCCGGCCCACGTCCGCGACCTCAAAATCATACCGGCAATGCTCGATCTCGGGCGTCTTGAGCACGTCGCCATACGTCCGCTTGCCGTCCCAGTCGATCTGCCACACCTCTTTGACGCCCTGCAGGAACATGACGATGCGTTCGAGGCCGTAGGTGTACTCAATCGGCACGGGGTCAAGCTGCATGCCGCCCGACTGCTGGAAGTAGGTGTACTGCGTGATCTCCATCCCGTCGAGCCACACTTCCCACCCCAGCCCCCACGCGCCCAGCGCGGGCGACTCCCAGTTGTCTTCCACGAAGCGGATGTCGTGCATGCGCCGGTCGATGCCGATGGCTTCGAGGCTCTTAAGGTAAAGCTCCTGCGAGTTCTCAGGCGCGGGCTTGAGGATCACCTGGAACTGCGTGTGCATCTGCATGCGGTTCGGGTTCTCCGCATAGCGTCCGTCGTCCGGCCGGTAGCTCGGCTCGGCATAGGCCACGTTCCACGGCTCCGGCCCCAGCACGCGGAGGATCGTGCCGGGATTCGCCGTCCCCGCGCCCACCTTTTCGCTGTACGGCTGCCAGATTAAACATCCCTGCTCGGCCCAGTAGCTTTGCAGGCGCATGATGACTTCCTGAAAAGAGAGAGGTCTTGCCGCTGACATGAGTGCACCTCACAAAAATAAAACCGGCTGACAAAGGCCGGCGCGCGAATCCTATCCGCGGTTAGGAGAGGCAAATCGTAACCGTCCCTTAATCATATCCTGTTTGCGCCGCTTGCGTCAAATCAATCGCGTTTCGCGTCATCCTCCCGCACTGCGAACGGGTTGTTGGAGCCGGAACGCAGCCTTGCTACAATTATGGCAAGGGGTGTCCTGGATGTCCAGCATTACTTCCGAGACCGATGAGTGGCTCCAGCGAGGCGACTGGGATGCGCTGGCGCGCTTCGTCAGCAAGGCTCAGCGCGAGGGCGTCGAGCGCGCGGTCGCGCTGCGCCTGCGCGGACACCTGCGGGCGCGTGACCACGCATGGGCTGAGGCGTTCGAGTCTGTCGAAGCCGCATGTCAGGTGGCCGCCGCGCAGCGCGAGTGGCCGCTCGCGATTCACTGCGCGCTGGATCTCGCGCGCTGGTCGCAGTCGCGCGAGAACATGGCCTCGGCGCGCTCCTATCTGGAGCGGGCGCGGCGCTATGCTGAAGGCGCAGCAGAGATGGACCTGCTCACGCAGGCAAAGCTGGCATTAACCATTGGCCGGCTGGCGCCTGATCTCGAGCAAACCGAACTCGGCGCGGAATGGTGCGCGCGCAGCCTGGCGCTCTACGAGCAGCTCGGCGATGCGTCCGGGCAAGTCGACGCGCTCTGGAATCTGGCCGTATGCAACACGTACATCGGCCGGCTGCTCGACGCGGCGGACCAGGCGCAGCGCGCGTTGCGCCTGCATCGCGTTGCGGGCCTCGATCCATTGCGCGAACTCTACCTGTTGAACCTGGTGGCCGTCCTCGCGCTGGCGCGTGGCGACACCGCGGCGGGCCTGGAAGCGATCCGAGCCGCGCAACCCCTCGTCGCCCGGCATCCCCTCAGCAAACCCGCGCTCTATCTCGCAGACACCGAGGCCGCCCTGTGGCGACAACGCGGGGACTTTGACGCGGCGTTCACCGCGCATGCCCGCGCTGAGACAATCATGACGCGCGCGGACGATCAAGGCTTCCGCCCCTGGTTTGAGATGGAGCGGGGCTGGACGCTGGCGCTGGCCGGTGAGCCGCCCTCGCGCATCCGCCGCGCGCTGCTGGCCGTGGGCGAGTTGCAGGATGCCACGGTGCGCAGCTACCTGACGTTTTACATCGCGCTGCTCGACATCCTTGAAAGCCGTTGGGACGATGCGATCGGTCGTTTGACCGGCCTGCGCGCGCAGTTCCTTGCCAGAGGCGAACGCCTGCACATGTTTGCGGCCGACCTCTACCTCGCTTACAGCTACTTCAAGGCCGGCCAACACGGCAATGGCCGGACCGCGTTGCGACGCGGGCTGTCCTGGGCGGAAGAGAACGGGGTGGATGGGTTTGGGCTGTGGTGGCATCCCTCCATCCTCGCGCATGTCTGCGCAGAAGCGCTGCGCACCGGCATTCATCCGCGCCAGGCAGAGGTCATGATCGTCCGCCGGTTAGGGGATGCGGCAGTCCCCGATCTGCTCGCATTGACTGAGACGCGCGACGCGAACGCGCGACAGCGTTCGTTGTCGGTGTTGGCCGCTTTGGATCGCGACAATATCCTTCCCGCTCTGAAAGATCAGGCAGAACCTGGCGCCCGAACCGCGGTAGAGGAGCATTTAACACAAAGGCGACTGCTCTTGAGCGGTTTGCGGCTACTCCGCGCGCGACTTGAAGCTGGATCGCCCGGCGTTACATGGCAACGCATTGCGGTCTTCGGCTACTATGTCGGCACGGACATTGAACGCGAAGAGATCGCCAAACGACTCGCCCTGAGCGAGGGGACGGTTAAAAAGCATATTGCGGCGATTCGCGCCGCGTTTGGGATCGAGAGTCGCGGCGGTCGCGATACAGGGCGAAAAGAAGTGATCGACACCGCGCAGGCGGAACGTCTTGCGCTTGCCAAGTCGAGACTTTAGCCGCATCGAAGTAGCCTTTTCTGCGCCCACCCTCATATATCCTGCTCAATAAAGACCCGCCAAACCACAACGCTTGATGGCGGCAAAAGTGGAGAGTTGCCCGTGACTACACGCCGATTCCCTGCGCTCTTGATTCTGTGCGTCATACTGCCAACTGCCTGCTCGCAATCTGCTCCCGGGGTAGGACCGACTTCAGTTCTATCAACCCGGACAACAATCGAAACACCCGACATTGGTTCGACCAAGGTCTCCAACAAGGACGGCGCGACCCTCGTATTCGTGCCCGCAGGCGAGTTTATAATGGGCGCGTCGTATAGCGACGCGGACGCTTTAAACTCAGATTGGCCCGAACACAGAGTCAAGCTGAGCGCCTATTGGATCGATCGGACAGAAGTAACCAACGCGCAATGGCGAAAATGCGTGGCCGCCGGTGGTTGCCCGGAGTTGACGGACAAAACATCGTCCACGCGTCCTGATTATCACACAAATCCGGCTTACGACAACTTCCCCGTGGTAAACGTTTCCTGGATGTTTGCCGACGCCTATTGTCGTTGGGCCGGTCGCCGGTTGCCAACCGAGGCCGAGTGGGAAAAGGCCGCTCGAAATGGCGATGGCCGGATTTATCCGTGGGGTAACGACGCCCCGAACGAACGACGAGCCAACTTCCAAGGCAAAGATGATACAGTCGCAGTTGGCAGCTATCCTTGGGGAGCAAGCCCGTACGGCGTCTTAGATATGGCCGGTAACGTCTACGAGTGGGTCCATGACTGGTACCTACAGGGATACTACAAGAATTCCCCTGTAGACAATCCGAAAGGACCCGATGCAGGACAGGCCCGTTTGATGCGGGGGGGAGCCTTTGGTTCTGGAGCAGATGCCGTAAAGTCGAGCCGTCGTGTATGGGAAGGATTCTACAAAGAGATGAATTACGTGGGATTCAGGTGCGCTGCTAGGCCTGATGATCTGCCAAACTAAGCAGGACTCGGGCAAGAAGGCCATAAAGAAGGTTCCGCGACGCGGCCAGATAGCTTTCGCTAGGAAGGAACTACAGAATGCCAGGACACATTATCTTACGCAAGCAGTACTTCTGGTTGGGCCTCTGCTTGGCAATCGTCCTCGCTATGCTTCAACCGGTTCCCCTGACGGCAGATGAGCATCGCCCCGTGTCTGTCGAGCCCTCGCCGCGTTATGGTTCCTCACTGGTCAACGTCAATGGGAAAGCGCTCCTCTTTGGCGGCAAGTGTCGCACTGCGACCGGCCTCAGTGATTGCGGCGATCTATGGGAATACGATCCTAGCGCAAACACGTTCAATCTGGTCATCGCCCGCAACGACGGGCCTAGGCCTCCCTACCAGCGCCATGCGGCGGCCTCACTCGGTGGTCGCATGTACCTATACATTCAGCCCGAAAACAGTTGGCAGGATGACTTCTGGCTTTTCGACCCCACAAGCACTCTCTGGACGAGACTGGCGCAACTTATGATCGGGGGCGATACGCTGACCCCTTTCAGCGGGTACCTCTACATGGCGACATGGTGGAAAATAACGGATCAGTATGATCCGCAAACCGATGATTGGAGCTATGGCATGGCGCCCCCTGCGATGGGAGATGAATGGATCAATACTACAGCGGCAATTGGTAACAGGCTATGCAGCATCGGTGGCAAGAATTGGCATACAAAGGCGCCGCAAGTAGAAGTAAGGTGCTTTCGGGTTCCAAACTTCTTTGATAACGACTATAACCAGGAACGATATCCTGTTCCACTATCGGGTCAGGCGCCCACGCCTGTCCAAAATGCCGCCCGCGCATCGTGGGGCAAAACGATCTGGCTGATTGGGGGCATCACGGTAGACGGTCGTCCGAGCCGCGAAGTGTGGCAGTACGCTATTGGCGATGAAGTTGTCACGGTGACCCGACTGCCCGACCTACCAGAGCCGCGAGAATATGCTGCCGCTGTAGCGTTGACTCCCACGCTTGCCAATCCGGGCAGCGATGCGACGGCGCTTGCCGACCTGCCGATATTAATCTTTGGCGGAAGAAATGCGACGGGCACAATGGCGAGCCCGTTGGTTTATACTGTAACAGTGCCAGCCCATTTCGTCCATCTTCCATTAATAACCCGCTGACGCCCAGTTGGAAAACAGAAGCTCCGAGATAAGCGCGTGTATAGTCGCCATCTCGCCCGAAAGAATAAATCATCGAGACTCGATGCTCTTAACGGGGGTTGCGTTAATAGCGGTGAACCAGGAGCGTGCGGCTCCGGGTTACTGAGCATCATCGCGTAGGCGCTGCGCTAACTCGCGCTGCCGCGCATGATACCGTTCCAGCATCGCGGCGGACTCGGCAAGATCGTCGTAACGACCATCTGCCTTCGCCTGCCCGCGCGCCAGAGCGGCCTCTACATCCACCCCGGTTTGATAGGCCAGTTTAAACAAGAAAACAAAAACGTCCGAAAGCTCCTCTGCCAGCTCCGCGTGAAGCCGTTCGGCGCTCTCGGCGTCCTTATACCCTTCCCATTGCAGGATCAAGCGGGCCACTTCGCCCAGTTCTTCCGTTGCATGGATGAATGTGTGCGACGGGGAGACGCGGTCCCACCCACGCGCCCTGTCCCACGCTTCGAGCCATCGTTGGTATGCGCTGATTTCCATGCGCGTTAGCCTTCAACCGACGCCTGCGGCGTCTCGTTCCCCTGTCCAAACGCGCGACGCAGCCGCTCCACAAACACCGGCGCGCGCAACCCGTGCTCCAGGTGATAGACGA
>CAZPTI010000199.1:0-8867 GCA_964588925.1 uncultured Anaerolineales bacterium
TCAGCATCAGCCCGAACCAGGTCCTTGTCGCCATCCCGTACAAGGCCGACGCAGTTGTTGATCCGCGCGAGCTGGAGCGGCTGGGAAAGGATTTCCTCGAAAGCGTTGCCGTCGGCGATCCGATCAGCGCCGTCGTCGTGCAGCCGGAGGACCGCGATGGAAATGTGGTGATCTCGCTGGCGCGCGCGCAGCAAGAGCAGGACTGGCGCCAGGCGGAGGAACTATTCCAGTCGCAGGACGTCTTCGAGGGAGTGGTCACGGGCTTCAATCGAGGTGGCGTGATCGTGCGGGTGGGCCGCGTGCGAGGGTTTGTCCCGGCCTCGCAGTTATCGGCCCGCTGGCAGGCGCAGCAGGACGCGGAAGGCGACCCCGAGCAGCGGTGGGCGCGGCTGGTCGGCCAGTCCATGCAATTGAAGGTCGTCGAGATGGACCGGCAGCGCAACCGCCTGATCCTCTCGGAACGCGCGGCGATGCGCGACTGGCGCAAGAACCAGAAGGACCGCCTGTTGTCCACCCTGAGCAAGGGCGACGTGCTGAAGGGCATCGTCACCAGCATCGCGGACTTCGGCGCCTTCGTCGATCTCGGCGGGGCCGACGGCCTGATTCATCTGTCCGAGCTGGCGTGGCACCGCGTGGAGCATCCGCGCGAGGTGCTGCGCGTCGGCCAGGAAGTGGAAGTCTACGTGATGAACGTGGACGAGGAGCGCAAGCGGATCGGCCTGAGCCTGCGCCGGCTGACGCCCGAACCGTGGAGCATCGTGGCGGATCACTATGAGGTCGGGCAGGTTGTGACCGCGACCATCACCCGGCTGGCCGCGTTCGGCGCGTTCGCGAAGATGGACGACTCGATCGAGGGGCTGATCCATATTTCAGAAATGGCCGACTATCGCATCAACCATCCGAAGGAGATCGTGCAGGAAGGCGACGAGGTGCAGGTGCGCGTGATCCGCATCGACCCGCAACACCGGCGCATCGGCCTCAGCCTGCGGCAGGCGTCGGAAGACTCATACGTGGACTGGCAGGCGGACGCGGAGTCCGTTGCGGTCCTGGAGGAAGCGGCCCAGGAGGCGCTTCCGATGCAATAACTTACCGCGTAAGCGGACGACCTGGTGCACTCCCGATGGGGCGGATGCGCGCAGAGCGCTCCGTCCCATTTTCTTTAACGAAATGCAATACTCAACTAACAGTTATGGCTTAAGCTAACGCTAAGGTAGGCCGGAGGGTCACAGGAACGTTGCTTACGACACCCCTTTTGGCATATGCTATAATCGTTTGTGACTGGGTTCGCCTCTCTCCGTTAAGAGGGCCAGGATCGGAATGTAACGGAAAGCACGCTACCGTCTGCATAAACGGGCCGAGACGGTAGGGGCCGCACCCTGGATGCGCCCGCACTCTGGATGCGTGAGCTCGCGCAGACGCGCGAAGGATGAGGATATTATGTCGGACAAACTGGACCGATTTACAAAGCATGCCCGGCAGGTGCTGCAAATCGCGCAAGAAGAGGCGATGCGGCTGAACCACAATTACGTTGGCACCGAACACCTGCTGTTGGGCCTGGCAAAAGAAGAGAACGGGCTGGCCTCGAAGGTGCTGCGGGAAGTCGGCGCGACCTCGGCGGAAGTTGTCCGCCAAGTGGAGCGCATGGCCCCGCGCAACCCCCGGCCGCCCTTTGGCAAGCCGACGTTGACCCCGCGGACGAAGCGTGTGATCGAACTGGCGGTGGAAGAGGCGCGGCAGATGGGCCATGCGTACATTGGCACGGAGCACCTGCTGCTCGGCCTGGTGCGCGAGGACGAGGGCATCGCGGCGGAAGTGCTGCGCAGCCTCGGCGCCAGCATGGACAAGATTCGCCAGCAGACCACGCGCACGATCCTGGAGAACCAGCTTCAGGAGAAGTCGACCAAGAAGCGCGAGAGCAAGACCCCGCTGACCGATCAGCTCGGCTTTGACCTCACGGCCCGGGCGGAAGACGGCAAGCTTGACCCGGTGATCGGTCGCGAGAAGGAAATCGAGCGCGTCATCCAGATTTTGAGCCGCCGCACGAAGAACAACCCGGTGCTGATTGGCGAGCCGGGCGTGGGCAAGACGGCCATCGTCGAGGGGCTGGCGCAGCGCATCATCGACGGCGACGTGCCGGAGACCCTGATCGACAAGCGCGTGCTCATGCTGGACGTGGGTTCGCTGGTCGCGGGCACCATGTACCGCGGCCAGTTCGAGGAGCGGCTGAAGAAGGTCATCGAAGAGATCACCAACTCGGACGCGATCCTCTTTATCGACGAAGTGCACATGCTCGTGGGCGCAGGCTCGGCGGGCAGCAGTGTGGATGCGGCGAATCTGCTCAAGCCCGCGCTGGCGCGCGGCGAGTTGCAGTGCATCGGCGCGACGACGTTGGATGAGTACCGCAAGTACATCGAGGGCGACGCAGCCCTTGAGCGCCGCTTCCAGCCCGTGCTGGTCGACGAGCCGACGATTGAGCAGACCATCGAAATCTTGAAGGGCGTGCGCAAGATGTACGAGTCGCACCACCAACTCAAGATCAGCGATGACGCGCTGCAGGCCGCGGCCCGCCTGTCGGCCCGCTACGTGCCGGATCGCTTCTTGCCCGACAAGGCCATCGACCTGATGGACGAGGCGTCGAGCCGGGTGCGCATGTACAAGGCGCCCTATGCGGCAACGCTGCGCGACACGTTCCGCGAGTTGAAGACGACGCAGAAGGCGAAGGAAGAGGCCGTCGAGGCCAAGCGCTACGACGACGCGCTCGACCTGCGTCACCGCGAGATGGATCTGGAAAGGCAGCTTGAGCAGCTCCGCAAGGGCTGGGAAGACGCCGCGCCGCAGCCGGTGGTGAACGAGGACGATATCGCCGAGGTGGTCGGCATGTGGACGGGCATCCCCATGACCCGGCTGGTCGGCGAGGAAACCGCCCGCCTGCTGGAGATGGAGGAGTACCTGCACAAGCGCGTCGTGGGGCAGGATGAGCCGGTTAAGGCCATCGCCCGCGCGGTCCGCCGCGCGCGCACCGGCCTGAAGGACCCGAAGCGGCCCATCGGTTCGTTCATGTTCCTCGGCCCCACGGGCGTTGGCAAGACGCTGCTGGCGAAGAGCCTGGCCGAGTTCATGTTCGGCTCGGAAGAGGCGCTCATCAAGTTGGACATGAGCGAGTTCATGGAGCGGCATAACGTCAGCCGGTTGGTCGGCGCGCCGCCCGGTTACGTGGGCTACGAGGAAGGCGGCCAACTGAGCGAGGCCGTCCGCCGGCGCCCGTACTCCGTGGTCCTGCTGGATGAAATCGAGAAGGCCCATCCCGAGGTCTTCAACATGCTCCTGCAGATCATGGAAGACGGCAGCCTGACGGATGCGAAGGGACGCCGGATTGACTTCCGCAACGCCCTGCTGATCATGACGTCGAACGTCGGCGCGAATTTGATCAAGCACGGCGGTGCGCTTGGTTTTGCCACGGCCCGCGACGACGTGACCCGCAGTGAAGACGAGTACCAGGTGATGAAGGATCGGGTGACTGAGGCGCTCAAGCGCACGTTCCGGCCCGAGTTCCTGAACCGCCTTGACGGCACGATGGTGTTCCGCAGCCTGACCAAGGACCAGATCCGCGACATCGTCGCGCTGGAACTGGCGCGGGTGAACGAGCAGTTGGTGGAGCAGGCGGTCACGCTGGAGATCGCGGACGAGGTCAAGGACTACCTGGCCGACGAGGGCTACGACGCCGAGTACGGCGCCCGCCCGCTGCGCCGCATCATCCAGGACAAGCTGGAAGACCAGTTGAGCGAGGCCATGCTGAGCGGCCAGATCAAGTCGGGCAGCAAGGTGCGCGTGACGCTCGGCGAGAACAAAGACCTGCTGTTCGATGTGGAGCACGCGGTGACAATTACTCCGCCTCCGCCCGGCATTGTCGAAGCGGCGGCAGAAGAACTGGCGAACTAACGCTTCTGATCAGAAACCCGGTCTCTTGCTGAGGCCGGGTTTCTTTTTGCCCGCAACCGGAACCCTTTGGCCCTCGTAGCACGTCACCAGGACAGCATCTCACCGTTAAGACCCAAAGAGGACTCTATGTCGCGCTCCCTGCGGCCCGCCCGGCCCCTTCTCGTCTCTTTGCTCGCAGTTTTGATCGTCTTCAGCGCGCTTCCGGCCGCCGCATCTTCGCTGCGCGCGGAAGACGCGCCGCGCTTCGTTCCCGGCGAAGTGCTGATCGGCTGGGAGCCGGGGCGCGGGCCAGTGCAGGTGGTGCGGCCAGCGAGAAATGCGCTTCAACCGGATACGAACCAGCCCGAATGGCAGACAGCCGTGCGGCAACTAGCGGAGGCGACGCGCCTGGCCGTCCTCGATGCGCGGCCCGACTACGGGACTGCGCGGCTATCGGTTAAGCAGGGACGCGAGCAAGAAGAGATTGCGCGGCTGGCGGCGCTGCCGTGGGTGCGCTACGCCGAGCCGAACTATCTGGCCTTCGCTGCGGACGCAGGCGCAGTGTATCCGAACGACCCGGACTTTCCTTTGCAGTGGAACATGCACCGCGTGGCTGCGCCTGAAGCCTGGTCGCTGATCAGGGGCAGCACGACGTTCTACGTGGCGGTGCTGGATACGGGTGTGGCGCGGAACCACCCGGAGTTCGCGGGCAAACTGCTGGGCGGAAAGAACTACATAAACACATTTCAGCCGCCGGAGGACGACGACCCGGAAAGCCACGGTACGCACGTCACCGGCATCATTGCCGCCAACTTCAACAACTTTCAAGGCGTTGCCGGCCTCGCGCCCGACGTGAAAATCCTGCCCTTGAAGGTGCTGGATAGCGCGCGGAACGGCCCGTACAGCGTGATCAGCCAGGCGATCCGCGACGCGGCGAACAGCCAGGCGCAGGTAATCAACCTTAGCCTTGTGGGGCTGGACTACTCTCAGACGTTGCAAGAGGCCGTCAGCTACGCGCAGAACCGCGGCGCGCTGCTGGTTGCTGCGGCGGGCAATTGCGCCCAGGGCGGCGAGGGATGCCGTAACATGATTAACCCGACTGCCTATCCGGCGGCGTTCCCGGGCGTGCTGGCGGTGGCCGCCAGCGACCGCTTCGACCAGCCGACGTCCTATTCCGGCTACAAGCCCTACATCGGCATTGCCGCGCCGGGCGGAACGGCGGATCGAGGGGTTTGGAGCACGACGCGCTTCGGGTATGGCTACATGTACGGCACGTCCATGAGCGCACCAATGGTCTCGGCCGCGGCTGCGCTCGTGTGGACGCTGCGCCCGGCCGCTGCGCCGGGCGAGATCGCCGAGTTGCTGAAGACTACGGCAGACAAGGTGGGCACGTTCGCGTTTTCCGGTGAGCCTTTGCCGTACACCACCGGCCGCAACGATTACTTCGGCGCGGGCCGCCTCAACGTCGCCAACGCGGTCCGGGCGGTCTATCCACCCTCGCTGGTCAGTCCCGGCTGGCAAAGCTTCTTCCTGGGGGGAGCGCGCGCAACGCAGACGCTTAAGGTCGCGATCGGGAACCCGAGCAGCCAGGGCGTCTGGTGGCAGGCGGATGTAGCGGAGGGCGGAGCATGGCTATCGGTTTCTCCCTCGAACGGCGCCTCCGTATTCAATTCGCCGGGCGAGCTTACGCTGCGCGCCGAAGCTGGCAACCTTGCTCCGGGGCTGTATTTTGGCCGGGTCCACCTGACCCCTCTTGCGCCCGCCGGACTTGCGGGCATCGATATTCCGGCTCAACTGACTGTCGCGTCAACGCTCCATCGCAGCTTCCTGCCCCTCGCCGGCGTTCGCCGTGGCAACGCGTGGTACGATCCTGACGCCGATGACGCGCTCTACCGGCTCGAATTGAACCTGGCGAACGACGGGCTTGCCCAGATGGTCCTGCCGTTTCCCGTCTCTTTCTACGGCCAGCCGCAACAGATCATCCAGGTCTCAGAAAACGGGCTGGTGACTTTCGGAACGGGCAACACACCCTCCAGGCCGCCCGCCTATTGTCCGGGCAACGGGGCGGCGCCGAACAATGCTCTGTATGTCTTCGGGGCTGACTGGGTCGCGGACGGCGCGGCGAATGTCGTCCTGCATCATCCGAATCCTGACGCCTTTGTGGTCACATGGCGAAATGTCCGGCTCAATGGAACCTCGCAGTTCGCAACCTTCCAGTTGCTCATCACGCGGCCGGGCCTGTTCCAGGCAAACTACAAGGCGTTGGCCGACCCACGCATCGGGATGATCGGCTCCGAGAACGAGGACGGGACGGCTGCCGAACGCATTCAGTGCCAGGGGAGCGGGCGCACTGCTCCGACCGGCGGCTCGATCGTGTTTTCGCCGCGGGCGCCCTGGCAGTAACTCACCTGCGAGCCGCGCGCCTCGCGTTTTAGGAGGCATAAGGTATAATCTCTTTCACCGCCATGAACCCAAATCGACCGCATCGCCACACTGCCGCCAGCGCTGCCTTGTCGCTGCTTCTCGCGCTTGCGCTCCTTGCGCTGGCAAGTTGCGCGGGCGCGCCGGAAGCAACCCCGCTCGCGCCTGCTCCCGGCGCATCGCCTCGCGCGCCAACAGGCGCCGCGCCGACGCCTGCCCCCACTCTGCAACCGCAGAATGAAGGCCCGCTGACACTGATCTGGTGGACCCCGGAGTTTCTCAGCCCCGCGGCAGCTCAACCGGCAGGGCCGGAGATTGCGCGCCAGTTAGCCGCGTTCAGCGAGGAGCGCGGGGAGCAGGTGCGCGTCGAAGCGGTGCGCAAGGCGCGCTATGGCAAGGGGGGGCTGCTCGATTCGCTGCGGACCGCGGCGCCCGTTGCGCCCGCGTCGCTGCCCGACGTCGTCGCGCTCGACGTGGTTGAGTTGCAAGCGGCAGTCGATGCCGGACTGTTGCAACCGCTTAATGAATTGATTGACCCCGCCACCTCGGAAAACCTGTATGCGTTCGCCAGCGAGTCGGGGAAATTTGGCGACAAGCTGTATGCGCTGCAATATCTGGCCGACGTGGAGCACGCGGTGTTCCTGCCGCAACAGGTGGCAGAGGCGCCGCCGACGTGGGAGGAAGTGGTCGACCGCCGCGTCGCCTACCTGTTTGCGCTGGCAAGCCCGCCGGGCGCGGGCGGAGCGCGGCCGGCGGAAGGGCTGTCTCACGCCGTGATCGGACAGTATCTCAGCGCGGGCGCGACGCTAGGGGCAGACCGCCGTCTTCTGCTCGAAGCGCAGCCGCTCTTGCGCCTGTTGACCTTCTATCAGGATGCAACCGCAAAGGGCGTCCTGCCCCCCGCCGCGCTCGAGCTGGCGGATGGCGAAGCCGTCTGGAGTATCTTTGCGCAGGGGCAGGCGCCGCTGGCGAGCGCGAGCGCGCGCAAGTACGCCGCGGAGAAGGGGACGCTCAACGCGGGCCAGGCCGCTGCGCCGGGGCTCTCCGGCGCGGCCACGCCGATCGCAGGCGGGTGGGCGCTGGCAATCGTGACGCGCGACCCGCAGCGACAGGCAGCCGCCGCGCAGTTCATCGCGTGGCTGCTCCGACCCGACAACGCGGGCGCGTGGGCAAAGGCAGGAGGGTGGCTGCCCACGTCGAGCGGCGGCCTGACAGCCGTCGTCACAGGCGAGCACGCCGCGTTCCTCGACTCGCAGTTGGCTGCCGCCCGGAGCATTCCGGTTGGCGCGGACTACCCGGCAACGGCGGAGCGGATTCAGACCGCGATCGTTGCGGTGGTCAGCGGCGAGAGCGATGCGGCCGCGGCCACTGAAGCGGCGGTCAACGGACAGCAGTAGCGTTCTTGTCGCGCAAGTTGGCAACTTGCGCCTTTCGACAGGAGCAGAGGATGCCCAACGACGAATCAACCCTCCGCAGCGATATTCTCCAAATCCTCACCGCGGCCGTCAACGCGGTCGATCCGCATCAGGCCATTCTCACCAATCTCGTCCTGGAGGACGAAAGCCTGCGCGTCGGAACGCAACGTTACCCGCTGGCCGACCTGGACCGCATCCTCGTTGTCGGCGGCGGCAAGGCGGGGACGCCGATGGCCGCCGCCGTCTTCGAGGCGCTCGGCCCACGCATATCCGCCGGCTCAGTCAACGTGAAGTACGGACATACGTCCGCGGCGGGCGGCTGGCAGGTGCGCTTCGGCTGCGGCGGTGAGCCGGGCATCGACACGGGACGCGCGGAGACCGGGCCGATCCGCATTGTGGAGGCCGGGCACCCGGTGCCGGACGCAGCCGGAATAGTCGGCGCGGAGCGTGTTGCGGAGCTATTGACCGGCCTGACCCCGCGCGACCTCGTCCTCGTGCTGATCTCCGGCGGGGGCTCCGCGCTGCTGCCGCTGCCCGTCGAAGGGATCACGCTGGCCGACTACCAGCAGCTTACCAACCTGCTCCTGCGCTCGGGCGCGGACATCACGGAGATCAACGTCGTGCGGAAGCACTGCTCACGGCTGCAGGGCGGGCAACTGGCGCGGCTGGCGTCTCCGGCGCGCGTGGCGACGCTGATCCTGTCTGATGTAGTCGGCACGCCGCTCGACGCAATCGCATCCGGCCCAACTGTGCCCGACCGCAGCGCGTTCGCTGACGCGTGGGGCGCGCTGGAGCGATACGGGATCGTCGATAAGGCCCCGGGGAGCGTGCGCGAGCATCTGCGCCGGGGGGTGGCGGGCGATATCCCGGATACCCCAAAGGCTGGCGACCCGATCTTCGAGCGCGTCAACAACGTGGTGATCGGCGACAACGCAATTGCCGGCCGCGCTGCGGTCGACAAGGCGCGTGAGCTGGGCTACAAGAGCGCGCTGCTGTCGACGTTCATACAGGGCGAAGCGCGGGAGGTCGGGCGCGCGCTGGCGGGGCTGGCGCAGGGGATCGCGACCGGACAGTCCAGCTACGCGGCACCCGCGTGTCTGGTGCTGGGCGGGG
>CAZPTI010000200.1:0-8846 GCA_964588925.1 uncultured Anaerolineales bacterium
CGCCATGTTACGCCGGGGGCGCCCCCGTGTTCCGCTACCCGACCCGAGCGCCGCCATTTAAGTGCGGGGGGCCGTTATACCCAGCGTATATAACGGCCCGCCGCTTTTTGTCTCCCGCGCCCGCAAGCAACTCAAACCCCCTACAGGAGGCTCATATGAACCTGGGTGGCTACACCAACCGCGTGGCCTGGATCGACCTGACCAATGCGTCGGTCGAGTACAAGCCGATTGCCGACGAGGATGCGCGGCTGTATCTGGGCGCGCGCGGCCTTGGCGTGAAGTACGTCTATGACAACGGCCCCACCGTCGACGCGCTGTCGCCCGACAACATCCTCTGCTTCATGAACGGCCCGCTTACCGGCACCGACGTGAACCTCAGCGGACGCCTCGCGGTCGTGACCAAGTCCCCGCTGACCGGCACGGTCACTGACTCGCATATGGGCGGCTGGTCGGCTGCGCGGCTCAAGTGGGCCGGGTTCGACGGCCTTGTTTTCAAGGGCAAGGCGGAGGTCCCGGTTTATGCGCTGGTCGAAGACGGCGTCGTCACGCTTCATCCGGCCATCGACCTGTGGGGCATGGGTGTCCATGAGACGGTCGAAACGCTGCGCGAGCGCCACGGGACGAAGGACGTGAGCGTGATGTGCATCGGGCAGGCCGGCGAGCATCTCGTGAAGTTCGCCTGCTGGATGAACGAAAACGACCGTTCCTCCGGCCGTGGCGGCACGGGCTGCGTCGGCGGCGCGAAGAACTTGAAGGCGGTCGTGGTCAAGGGCATCCACGCGAATCGCCCGCGGCCGGTCGACAAGGACGCGTTTAAGGCGGCGCAGAAGCAGGCGCTGGCCCAGCTCACCGACGAGCGCGTCGTGACCTCCCCGCGCAAGGGCGGCCTGTCGGTCTACGGCACGAACGTCCTCATGAACATCGACAACAACATCGGCGGCCTGCCGACGAAGAACGGTCAGCTTGCCAGCTACCGCGAGCACGCCGAGCTGTTGAGCGGCGAGTACGTCAAGGAGCATTATCTTTACGCCGATCCGACCTGCCACGCGTGCCCGGTCGCCTGCAAGAAGGCGGTCGAGGTCAAAGAAGGGCCGTGGAAGGTCAAGATGGAGAGCGTCGAGTACGAGACGGCCTGGTCGCTCGGCGCGATGTGCGGCAACGACGACATCAAAGCGGTCGCGTGGATGATCGACCGCGCCAACGACTGGGGCTACGACGCCATCGAGATCGGTGTTGTGCTGGCGATGTACATGGAGTACAGCGAGTGCGGCTACGCGGGCAGCGAGCCGCTGGCGTGGGGCGACACATTCGGCATGGCCGAGATGATGCGCAAGATCGCGTTCCGCGAGGGCGTGGGCAACATCCTGGCCGAGGGCACGGGCAAGGGCGCAGCCGGGCTGGGCCATCCCGAGTTCGGCATGCACGTCAAGGGGCAGGCCATTCCGGCTTACGACCCGCGCGGCATCAAGGGCATGGGCGTCGGCTATGCCACGTCCAACCGCGGCGCGTGCCATCTGCGCGGCTACACGCCGGCGGCCGAGGTGGTCGGCAACGTGCTCGGCCCGGCCGACAAGGCTGATCCGCTGGCGTGGGAGGGCAAGGGCAAGCTGGCGATGATCTTCCAGAACGTGCACGCAGTTACCGACTGCCTCGACGTCTGCAAGTTCTCGACCTTTGCCGAGTCGCTTGATGGCTTCGCGGCGCAGTACGCGGCGATCACGGGCGATGCGTGCGATGCGGGCCGGCTGCTCACGGTCGGCGAGCGCGTGTACAACCTGGAGCGGCACATCAACAACCTGTGCGGCTTTGACGGCAAGGACGACACGCTGCCGAAGCGCTTTATGACCGAGCCGTCGACCGAGCCGGGGTCGAAGGGATCGGTCTGCGAGCTCGGCCTGATGCTCAACGAATACTACCAGGAGCGCGGCTGGGTGGATGGCGTGGTGCCCGAGGTGAAGCTGAGGGAGTTGGAGATCATCTGATCCCCGGGTAAAAAACAGACCCGACGGGTGCGTCACAACGTGACGGCGGAAAACCCGTCGGGTCTCGTCCTCTGTTTTTACCCGCCGCCCACCGGCGGGAACAAGTCCACCCTGTCCTCGGGACACACCGGCGTTTCAAGCCCCTGCAGGAAGTTGATCGCGCGGCCGTTGACCAGCACCTGGATCGACTTGTTGAGCTCGTCCTGCTCGCTCCACAGCTTTGCGCCTAGCGCGGGATACGTTGCGCTGGCCTGCTTCAGCAACCGGCGCACGTCGGTTGCCTCGCGCACGTCCAGTTCGATAGCTTTAGCGTTAACCAGATCGCGAAGCGTCGCATAAACGCGCACTTGCATTTGCTCGTCCTCGGTATGGGATACGAAGATTCTACCATCGCAGTGGCGGGCAAGCAATCGGCGGACTTACAGCGCAGGGCGCAGCGGCTGGGGAGCCGCTTCCTCCGCTGCTACCACTTCCCGCCGACCAAGTCTGATGCGCACGAAGAGCCACGGCCAAAGCAGGATGCCCCACAGCATCGCGAGCGCGTAGCGGACGATCCGCAGGATCAGCGCGGGCGCGAGCGGCTCGCGCGGGAAGAGCGCGCCCAACCCCATCCAGATGGCGAGCAAGACTGCCGCGCGTTCGTTGCCCAGAGCCACGGATGCGCGAAGAGGGTGACCGCGAGCGCCACCAACACTGCTATCAGCGCGAGCCACGCGGAAACCGGTAATTTCCTCATTGAACGCTCCTCCTCCTCACTGCGCCCCGCCGCGCAAGATGGTATCGCCATTGTATCAAGACAGACGCTGCGACCGAGTAGTTGCCTGGCCCCTGATTCACGCGCAATTTAACACTACTGGGGGTATTCGTTCATAATGCTGTCATAGTAACGCGCGATGCTTTGCGCAAGACGCATTCCCGCTCCTCATTGGCAACGCGGCCAACCTCGCTCCGTTCTGGCGCCGCAGACATAACGGAGAGACCCCATGATTAAGTCCTTCTTTACCGCTTTCGTCCTGTTAGTTTTGCTGTTTGTCCTGGCTGCCGGCCCGCTCCTGGCTCAGCCCCTGAATGGCGGCGCGACGCCGTATCCAACCAACACGCCCGGCGGCCCGACCGCGACTCCGACCGCCACCCGTGGCCCCACCCTCACCCCCACGCCGTACCCCCTCCCGCAGCCGCCCCCCGACTGGTTCGCGGTTGCCTCCGGCGGCCTCAATTTTGGCGCGTCCGTCGATGGCGCGGGCGACGTGAACGGTGACGGCTACGACGACGTCATCGTCGGGCAGCCGGCGGACCTGCCCGATGACCTGCATATCGGCCCATCGGGCGCTGCGTATCTTTTCTACGGCTCCGCCCTGGGTCTTGCCTCCAAGGCAGCGTGGGTGGCGGGCGCCGGCGGTACGTACGAAAACGAATTTGGCGCATCGGTGAGCGGCGCCGGCGACGTGAACGGCGACGGCTACGACGATGTTGTGGTGGGTCAGCCGGGCTACGGCGCGGACGGCTTCACGAATGAAGGCCGCGTTCATGTCTTTTATGGCTCCCCGAATGGCCTTAAGTCGAAGGCCGATTGGACCGCGCGCAGTCGGATGTCTCTCGCCTACCTCGGACAAGTCGTTGATAGCGCGGGTGACGTCAACGGCGACGGTTACGACGATGTGTTCGCCGGCGCTTACGGCACGCGCGGCGACAAGGGCTGGGCGCAGGGCCGCGCGTATGTCTGGTGCGGCTCTCCCGCTGGACTGGGCGCCACGCCGTGTTGGACTGCGCAGGGCGACCAGGTGAAGGGCGATTTGGGCGCGGGCGCAAGCGGCGGGCTGGGTGACGTGAACGGGGACGGGTACGATGACCTGCTCGTGTCCGCGCCCCGCTACGACTCAGCGCAGACTGACGCCGGCCGCGTTTATCTGTATCTTGGCTCCCGTGACGGCCTGCGCGCGACGCCCGCCTGGGTGATGGATGGGAACCAGTCCGATGGGCAGCTTGGTTCCGCGGGCGGCGCTGCGGGCGACGTGAATGGGGATGGTTACGCCGATATCATACTGAGGGCGCCCCATTTTGAAGCCGGCGGGGCCGATGTTGGTCGAGTTCTGGTATTCCATGGTTCAGCGCAAGGCCCGTCGCAAAGTCCGGCGTGGATAGTGGAGGGCAGCTGGTCCGGCGTTGGTTTCGGCTCCGGCGCAAAATCTGCAGGCGACATGGACGGCGACGGCGATGCAGAAGTGGCAGTGGGAGACTATCTCTACGGAGACGGGCAGACGAACGAAGGTGCGGTGTTTATCCACAAAGGGTCGCCTGTTGGCCTTAGCCGCTTTCGAGACTTCTCGGCCCAGTCGAATATCGCCTATACCTATCTGGGCAATGCTGTCGCACCCGCAGGTGACGTCAACGGCGACGGGGCGGCCGACCTGATCGTCGGCGCGGTGCAGTATAACGGCAATCGAACCAACTGCGGCGCGGCCTTCGCGTGGTATGGCAAGGCGTTGGCGCCGCAAGCGACCGAAACGCCAACGGCTACCTTGACCGCAACGCTGACGCCGGTGGTTGTGACGACGCCTACTGTGACTCCGACAAGCCCAGCAAGGACTCCGAGTCTATTCCTCCCTGTCGTGATTTTGGAAGCTGATTGACTTGTTATATGTATAATCATATGTATAATAGCTCAATCAACTATACGTGGGATGAGACAAAGAGGCGGCGGACTCTGGCGGAACGCGGTCTCGATTTCGCGGTTGCGCCGGAGGTCTTCAGCGGCCCCCTGTTTACGCAGGAGGATGACCGAAGCGATTACGGCGAAGAGAGATGGGTCAGCATGGGTATGCTTGGCGAAAGAGTTGTCGTAATCGTGTACACTGAAAGCGAATCGGAAGTTCGGATTATATCCATGCGTGAGGCGACAAGACATGAACGAGAACTCTTCTTCAGAAACTTTCGACGATCCTGACGATTACCCGGAGTGGACGCAGGCGGACTTTGACCGCGCGGAGTTTCGCATCGATGGCCGTCCGGCTACACCGCCGCGCAAACGCCGCATCACCATCCTGCTTGACGAGGCGTTGATCGACCATTTCAAGGCCCTCGCGGGCGAGCGCGGTTATCAAACGCTGATCAACGAGACGCTTCGTCGCGCGGTGCAGCAGGAGGATTTGGAGCTGAGGCTGCGTCGCGTGATCCGCGAGGAGATGGCGCAGTATAAAACCGCCAGTTCGGAAGACTGAGCGCGAGGTTGCATGGATAAGGTCACTGCCTTCATCGTCGGGGATGGGCCGGCCGGGCGCGAGTTGCTCATCCTCCAGCATCCCCACGCGGGCCTGCAACTCCCTGCCGGCACTGTCGAGCCGGGCGAGACGCCTGTCGATGGCGCGCTGCGGGAAGCGCAGGAGGAATCGGGACTGACCGCGCTCCAAGTGGTCCGCGAACTCGGTGTAGTTGAGACCGATCTGCGGCCCTACAAACGCGCCATCCTGCGCCGGACGCAGACCGTCTACGCGCGTCCCGATCCTACCAGCTTTGACTGGGCCAGCATCCGCTGCGGGTTGTGGGTGGAGGTGCTGCGCCGCGTCTCCGGTTGGGCGCACGTCCGCTTTGTCGAGTGGGACGTTTGGCCCGACCCCACGTATGCCACTTACGAAATCACCGGCTGGCTGCCGGACGACGCGATCAGCGAGGTTGAGCGCCGCTCTTTTTACCTGCTTCGTCCTACCGCGCCCGCACCGGACCGCTGGACAACGCGCAGCGACCATCACGAATTCACGCTCTTCTGGGCGCCGCTTTCCGACCTGCCGCGCCTCGTCACTGGGCAGCAGGAGTGGCTCGACCGCTTTCACGATCAACTGCTTGCCTCTGATTGAACCCCATTCGCGCTCGCGTTGACGAATCCACCGCGCAAAGGTAAAATGGCGTGTACGCTTTAATCTTAGCGGAGTTACGCCATGCCGAACACCAACAGCGCGATCACCTGGAAACCGAGCCAGGGCGACATCATCGAACTGACCAACACGAGCAACGAGAACTTCCTGCTCGAACTCGATAGCGGGATCATGCGCCTCGATGCCGGGCGCACCATCCGCGTGACCGACTGCGCGCTCGAACACCATCACATCACTCAGCTCATCAATTCGGGCAAGGTTAAGGTCGGGAAGTTCCAGAAGCGGAAGGGCCAGTATATGAAGCCGCCGCTTCGAGACCGGGCCTAGTCCCTCATGCCCAAGCTCGTCCTGATCGACGGCCATAGCCTCGCGTTCCGGGCGTTCCATGCGCTTCCGCCCGATATGAGCGCGCCCACCGGCGAGCTGACCAACGCGACTTTCGGGTTTATGTCCATGCTGCTGAAGGTGCTTCAGGAGCAGCAGCCCGAGTACGTGGTCGTCGCGTTCGACCAGGGCCGGCCGTTCCGCCACGATATGTACGAGGCCTACAAGGGCCACCGCGAGCGGACGCCGGACGAGCTTCATACGCAGGTCGAGCGCATCCAGCAGATCGTCGAGGCGCTTAACATCCCCATCTTCATGCAGGAGCCGTGGGAGGCAGACGACATCCTCGCGACCCTCGCGCTCCAGGCGGAGGCGCAGGGCGTCGATAGCCTTATCGTGACGGGCGACCGGGATATTTTGCAGGTGGTCGACGATCACATCACGGTGCTCACCTCCGGCCGCTTCTTCTCTGACACCATTTACTACACGCCGGAATCGGTCAAGGCGAAGTACGGGCTGGAGCCGAAACAGCTCGTCGACTACAAGGCGCTGATCGGCGACAAGTCGGACAACATTCCGGGCGTCAAGGGCATCGGCGAGAAGGGCGCGACCGAGTTGCTGCAACGTTACGGCACGCTTGAAGCGATCTATGCCGACATCGACAACGTCACGCCGAAGCGCGCGCAGGCTGCGCTCATGGCAGGGAAGGCCGACGCGGAGCTAAGCTACAAGCTCGGCAAGATTGTCACCAACGTGCCCATGCAGCTTGACCTTGAAGCGTGCCGCACGCGGCGGTACGACCGGCAGAAGGTTGTCTCCATCTTCCAGGAGCTCGCCTTCCGGTCGCTGGCGAATGCGCTGCCGCCTTCGGACGGGCTTGAAGATGGGGCCAAAACGACTGCGCCTACTGCTGCTGACGCGGGCGAAGAGGGCGGGCAGATGGCCCTGTTCGAGCAGGATAGCCTGCCCGCGGAGGCGCGCGCGGGCGCCGCAGCCGCATTGCCCCAGCAGCCCGGCCCGCAGCCCATCCTCGTCCTCACGCCGCCCGCACTCGTTGAAGTGGCAGAGCAACTGGCCTCGGCAAAGCAGTTCGCGTTTGACACGGAAACTACCGGCACCGATCCCTACGCCTCCGAACTGGTCGGCGTGGCGGTGGCCTGGGGGCCGGCGCTGGATCAATCCGCCTACGTCCCCATCGGCCACTGCGACACGACCTGCCTGCCGTGGGAGACGGTGCGCGCGGCGCTCGCCCCGGCCTTTGAGAACGCGCAGATCGAAAAGATCGCGCACAACGCGTCTTACGATATCGGCATCCTTGACCGCTACGGGTTGCAGGTGAAGGGCCAGTTGATCGACACCATGATTGCGGCCTGGCTGATCGACCCGGGCTTGCGCGGGCTTGGCCTCAAAGACCTCGTCTGGACGCGGCTCAAGACCGAGATGACGCGCATTACGGACCTGATCGGCACGGGCAAGACGCAGATCACGATGGACCAGGTGCCTGCGGCATCCGCCGGGGCCTACGCTGGCGCGGACGCGGCCATGACCCTGCGCCTGGCCGAAGTCCTGCTGCCCGAAGTGACCGAGAAGGGGCTGGACAACCTGCTCCGCAACATCGAGATGCCGCTCGTCCCCGTGCTGGTCGACATTGAGCGCACTGGCGTCAAGGTCGACGTGGACTTCCTCAAGCAGATGTCGGCGGACCTCACCGGCCGCGTCCGCAAGCTGGAGCGAGAAATTCAGGAAATCGCCGGCATCGCGTTCAACGTCAACTCCACGCAGCAGCTTTCGGATATCCTGTTTGGCAAGCTCGGCCTACCCACCGAGGGGCTGAAGAAGACGCAGGCCGGTTCGTACTCGACGGCAGCGGACGTGCTCGAGACGCTGAGGGGGCGGCACGAGATCATTGACCTGATTCTCGAACAGCGGCGGCTCACAAAGCTTCTTGGCACATATGTTGACGCATTGCCCGGTTTGGTGAACCTGCGTACCGGACGGGTGCACACTTCGTTTAACCAGACAGGCGCGGAAACCGGCCGCCTCAGCTCCAGCAACCCGAACCTGCAAAACATCCCGATTCGGTCGGATGTGGGCCGCGAGATTCGCAAGGCATTTATCGCGGAGCCGGGTTTCGTCCTGCTCTCAGCAGATTACTCGCAGGTGGAGCTGCGCATCCTGGCGCACATCACAAAAGACGAGTACATGCTGGCCGCGTTCCATCGCGGGGAGGACATTCACGCCAGCGCGGCAGCGAAGGTGTACGGCGTGCCGCTCAGCCAGGTGAGCAAGGAGCAACGCGCGGTCGCCAAGATGATGAACTTCGCCACGTCCTACGGCGTCACGGCTTTTGGCCTCGCGCAGCGCACGGGGCTGAGCCGGGCCGAAGCAGGCGATTTCATGAACCGTTACTTTGCGACCTATCCGGGCGTCAAGAAGTACATCGAAGAGACGACCGCGCTCGCGCGCAAACAGGGATGGGTCGAGACGCTGCTGGGGCGAAAACGCTATTTCCCGGTGCTCAAGACGACCGCTTCATCCGCGCAGGCGTACAACATGCGGCAAGCCGCGGAGCGCGCGGCAATTAATCATCCGATCCAGGGCACTGCGGCGGACATTATCAAGATGGCGATGATCCGCCTGCACGGGCGACTTAAGGCCGAGGGCTACCAGG
>CAZPTI010000201.1:0-8815 GCA_964588925.1 uncultured Anaerolineales bacterium
GGCACGGCAACTCGGAGGGCGAGGCTGGCGGCGCATATAGCTCGCCGAACTACGTGATTGACGTGCTAAACGCGGTTGCGTCGATCAAGAAATACGACGGCGCGGACGTCAATCGCATCGGCATGTGGGGCCACTCGATGGGCGGATGGATCACGCTACGCGCGATGGTCGTCTCGAAGGACGTCAAGGCGGGCGTCATCTGGGGCGGCGTGGTCGCAGGGTATGAGGAGCTGGTGTGGTCAGGGAGACCGGGAGACCGCCTCTCCGCCGACTCGCTCAACGCCGCTCGGAGCAACGGGCTCAGCCTCTACACCGCCCACCCCTTGCCCCCGGCGAATCCGGCCCTCTGGAACGATCTCTCGGCCAACTACTTCCTCGAAGACCTTGCCGGCCCGATCCAGCTTCATCATGCGCAAGGCGATTCGGTTGTGCCGGTGGAGTTTTCCGAGTTGTTGCAGGATCAGGCGCTCGCTGCGGGGATGCCTGTCTCCCTGCGCGAGTATCGGGGCGATGATCATAACATCAGCCGTCACTTCGCCGAGGCCATGAAGAGCACCGTAACGTTCTTCGACCGGTGGCTGCGCGCGCCGGTTAACCTGTCTGCTAAGAACGGCCCGCGCGTGTACGCGGGCGGGAGCGAGGTCAACGTGCGCGCCGGCCCCGACATCCACGCCGCGCTCGTCGGCAAGATGAAGCTGGGCGAGAGCCTGCCCATTATCGGGACGAACTCCGACCGCTCGTGGTGGCAGGTGCGCACGAAAGAGGGTAGGGCGTGGGTCTCGGCGGGCGTCACGGTGGCCGCTCACACGCGGAAAACGCCCGTGGTTGAGTAGCGTCAACTAATTGCTATTAAATTCCTTGCAATCCCGTATGTTTTCTGCTATAGTGTCAACTGGTGCCGAAGCAGGCAACCGGCTCTGCAAGGAGGGCAATTGTGAGACGCGCTTTCTTCCCGCTCATACTCGCCGCGCTGCTGCTGGTGATCCTTCCGCTGAACGCCGCCGCCGCGCCGCAGGGCATAGTCGCAACCGGCCAGAGCGCCCAGGGGACAGGCATTTACGTCGTGCGCCAGGGCGACACCCTGTTCCGCATCGCGTCGCGCCACTGCATGACGACCAACGAGCTGATGAGCCTCAACGCCGGGGTCATCAGCAATCCAAACCAGATTTGGCCCGGCATGCAGTTGCGCGTCGTCAATCGTTGTGGCGGCGGCAATCCGGGTGGCGGGGGCAACTGGGGCGTGTGCGACCGGGGGCCGACGCAGCACGCGCAGGGTGTCGTCACCGGCAACCGTTACCTCGTCGCGCGCGGCGACACTTCGTTCTCCATCGCCAACCGCTTCGGCATTTCGGTCACGACGTTGTGTCAGGCCAACGGCATCAACCCGTGGAATATCTGGGCCGGTCAGACGCTCGTCATCCCCGGTTTGACCGGGACGTGCGGCGGCGGCTGCCAGCCGGGCGGTTGGAACTGCCAGCCGCCCGTCCAGCCCTGTTGGAACTGCCCGCCCCCTGCGCAGCCTTGCTGGAACTGCCCGCCCCCTGCGCTGCCAACGCCGACGCCCACCCCGGCGCCGAACCCTTGCTGGAATTGTCCGCCGAACAACTGCGTGAACTGCCAGCCGAACCCCTGCCGGAACTGTCCGCCCGTCAACTGCAAGCCCGGCTGGAACTGCCCCGTCCTGACCCCCGGCCCGTGGCCGACCGTCGTGCCGGTTACGCCTGTGCCGCCTACGGCGGCGCCGACCGCGCAGGCGCCGTTCCTCGTGGTCGAGCGGCCGGTCTCCGGCGAACTGCTACCGCGCACGTTCACCGTGTCAGGGCGCGGCGGCGGGCTGTTTGAGGACAACGTAGTCGTCGTGGCCCAGACGGCGACGGGACAGGAGCTCGCGCGGCAGTCGACCAGGTTGCAGGGGAGCGCGTTCTCCGTCCAGCTAACCACGCCCACCATTACCGCGAACACGCCAGGCTGGATCATCGTCTGGTCGCCGCAATCGCGCGTCGATCCGCAGTTCGCGCAGGTGACGTTCACGCCCGGCGGCTGAACGAAGTAAGCGCAAGTTCACCTAATCGTTGTTCCAGACCGGCTTGCGAATCACTCGCAGGCCGGTTTTGCGTTACCTCGCCTCGCGCGCGCCGAGCGCCGCGCGCCCCACCACCGCTGCCACGACCAGCGCCCCGCCGATGAGCGCCAGCGGCCCCGGCTTCTCCCCGATCACCAGAAACACCCAGACGGGATTCAGCACCGGCTCCAGCGTGAGGATGAGGGTCGCTTCGAGGGCGGGCACGTGGACGATGGCGAGCGAGTAGAAGACGAGCGCGAGGCCCATCTGGAACACGCCGAGGTAGGCCACCATCGCGAAATCGGCGGGCGCGAACGTCTCGCGCAGCAGCGACGGCAGGCCGATCAGCGCGCCCGCGGCCATGCCGAGCAGGAAGGTGCGCGCGGGCAGCGCGCCCTGTCCGCGCGTCGCAATCATCATGCCAGCCAGCAGCACCCCGCTGAACGCGGCCAGCAGGTCGCCGCGAATGTCGCCGCTGAGCGTGAAACCCTCGCCGAGAAAGAGCAGCAGCCCGGCGAACACGAGCGGCATGGTGAGCCAGTCGGCGCGGCGCGGGCGCTCGCGCAGGAACAGCCAGCCGAACAGCAGCACGTAGAGTGGCGCAGTGTATTGCAGGAAGATTGCGTTCGCGGCCGTCGTCAGCTTGGTCGACGTGACAAAGGCGAACTGCGTGCCAAAGTAGCAAATCGCGCCAATGATTTCGAGGCGCGTGAGGGGCGCGCGGAGGGACGCGTCCTGCATCCCGGCGCGGCGGCGCAGCGCGAGAAACGTCAGGAGGACGGCGGCGGCGAACAGGCTCCGCAGGCACAGGATCGAGAGCGGCTGCCAGCGCGTGAGCTTGATAAAGAGGCCGCTGGAGCTCCAGAGCACCGCGCACAGCACCAGGAACCACGGCGCCAGCGGTTTGACGCGACTCGGCGCGTGAATCGCGGCCTCAGTCATTGGCGAAGTGGCTGTACGTTCTATCGGCCAGCCGCCGTTTGCCCTCGGCCAGCAACTCCTCCGGAATGACCGTGAACGTCTCGCCCTGCGCCCGATCCTGCAGCTCGCGCGGCACCGCGCCGCGCTCGAAGTAGGCGAGGGTCTCGGCCATCAACTCGCCCGCCAGCGTCGCGACCCGGCCGTTGATGCTCTCGTAGGTGTCTCCCCGATGCACCGGCAGCTCGCGGCGCAAAATCAGGTCCCCTTCGTCGATGTGCGTGTCGACATAGTGCGTGCTGGCGCCGACCGGCAGGTCCTTGTAGAGCGCCCAGCCGACGGACGACGACCCGCGCAGCGCGGGCAGCAGGCCGGGATGCGCGTTGACCGTGGCGATGCGCGGCACGTCAAGGATCGTCTCGCGGAGGATGCGCGTCCCACCGAGCACGAGCAGGTCGGGCGGATCGGCGGCGAGCAGCTCTCCGCAGAAGTCGTTGTTGTGGCTGCTCACGCACCATACCGGAATCACACGCTCCCGCACCTGTTCGACCACGCGCGGCGCAAGGGGCTGGCCGGCCATGCGCGTCAAAAACTTCTCGCGCTCGACTTCGGCCACGTCCGAAACTTCCTCGACGATCATCTCCGGCTCAAAGCCGCGCTCAATCAGCACGCGCAGCATCTCGCGGCCCCAGGGGTGTTCCTCCAGCAGCAGGAACGCAAAACGCAATGTCATTCATCCTCCTGCGCAGCTTGCGCATTTGAATCTGTAGCCACAGAGGTCACAGAGGCAACAGAGGTGACTCGGAGACCTCTGCGTCCTCTGTGGCAAGAGCGTTTCACCGGGCGATGAGCTTATTTCATCAACCTGTACGCCAGTGGCCCGACCCAGCCCTTGAACGTGCGCCCACGCAGGGCCTGATCCAGGTCCGCAATCAGGTCGTCCGCCGACTCCAGCCCCACACTCGCGCGGACGATGCCGTCGCCCGTCCACTCGCGGATGCGCGCCTTTTGCGCGGCGCTCAAGTAGGGCGCCGCATCGACATAAAGATCGGTCGGGTAGTAGAAAAGCAGGCTGTGCGCGTGGCCGAGCGAGGTCGCGTATGACCACAGCTTGATGCGCTCGGCTAATGTGATGGCCGCGCCCAGCCCGCGCGCCAGCTCAAACGCGATCATCCCGCCGCCCGCCGACATCTGCTGCGCGGCCAACGCATGATGCGGGTGCGAGGGAAGGCCGGGGTAAAACACGCGCTTGACTGCCCTGTGCCCTTCGAGGAACTGCGCAATCTTGAGCGCGCTCTCGGAGTGCTTCGCCATGCGCAGGGGCAGGGTGACGAGGCCGCGCAGGATGAGCCACGCGTTGAACGGGCTGGCCGCGCCGCCGAGGTGGACCAGCGCGTCCTGCCGTATCTTATGGAGCGCGTCCGCCTTGCCGCAGATCGCGCCGCCGAGCGCGTCGCCGTGCCCGTTGAGATACTTGGTCAGTGAGTGGATGACATAGTCCGCGCCGAGCGCAACAGGGCGTTGTAATGTAGGTCCCGCCCAGGTGGAGTCGACGGCGAGGGGTATGCCCGCCGCATGCGCAATCGCCGCCAGGCCGCGGATGTCCGCCAGGCGCAGGATGGGGTTCGCGGGCGTCTCGACGTACAGCAACTTCGTGTTTGGCCTGATCGCAGCGGCCACCTGCTCCGCATCCGACGTGTCGACCAGGCTGACTTCGATGCCGAAGCGGGGCAGATGCAGCCCGAACAGCTCGACCGATCCAGCGTAACAGACCTCTGACGCGACCAGGTGATCCCCGGCGGAAAGGAGCGTGAAGCACAGCGCGGAGACCGCAGCCATGCCCGTCGCCGTCACCAGCGCGGCCTCCGTCCCTTCGAGCGCCGCCAGCCGCTCTTCCAACGCGCGCACGGTCGGGTTGCTCCAGCGGGTGTAGGCATGGGGCGCGCCGGGCGAGCCGAGCGTGAGCGCGTCGAACAGCTTCCCGCCGAACGGGGGCAGCTTGAAGGTGGTCGCCATGTGCAGGGGCAACCGCAGCGCGCCCGTGGACGGGTCGGCCTGCTCGCCCGCGTGGACGGCCAGCGTGTCGAAATCAGTCATGGTCCGCCAGCGACGCCACGAGCGCGCGGTGCTTCTCGCGCGTGATCGGGTACTGCCACGCAAAGAGGATCGCGAGGATCAGCAGGCCCGCGGGGATCGGCCCGGTGAACAGGCGAATCGCCGTGATCGCTTCGGGCGGCTGGACGGGTGTCGGGTTACCCGTCGTTGGCGTGATGTAACCGGCGAGCGCCAGCGCCTGCCCCATCGCCCACAGGGCAAAGCCGGTCGCCAGCTTCTGAAAGAAGGAGGCGAACGCGTAATACGATCCCTCTCGGCGCTGCCCCGTCGCGGCCTGATCGACCTCCACTACGTCCGGCACCATTGCCCAGGGGATGACATAGGCGGTTGCGATGCCGAAGCCGGAGAGGGCGGCCAGAACGTAGGCCAGCGCCACCTGTTCCGGCCCGAGCGCGGAGATCGCCAGCAGCACGACTACCCACGACAGCGCGCCGATGATGAACGCGCGGCGCTTGTCCAGCCGCCGCGCCAGCCACACCGTGAACGGGATAAACGCGATCGCCATGCCCTGCGCAGCGAGCACGAAGTAGTTGGACTGTTCGGGGATGCGCAGCCGGTACGACGCGTAATAGACGAGCACGGCCGCGAGGATGCTGGCCGTGGTCCACGCCAGCAGGTAGAGGCCCATCACGAGGCGGAACGGCCGGTTGCCGAGCGTGGCGAGCAGCGCGGTCTTCCAGGGCAGCGGCGGCGGCAGTTCCTCCGGCGGCTTCTCGCGGGTCACGCGAAAGACGATCAGCGGCGGGATCATGGAGACGATGCCGAGGCCCACGCCGAGGATGGCGAACAGCGCGCGCTTGTCCGTGATGACCCAGCCGAGCACGGTCGCGAGGATGATCGCGCCGAGCGTGCCCGCGATGGAGAAGACCATGCGGTAGCCGTTGAGCGACGAACGCTCGTCATAGTCGCTCGTCACTTCGGGCGTTAAGGCGTTGTAGCCGACGTGGACGACCGTAAATGCCGTGTCGAACAGGATGAAGACGAGCGCATAATAAACCGCCAGCCCTGCCTGCGAGAAGGGCGGGACAATCCACATGAGCATGAACGTCAGGCCGAGCGGGACCGCGCCGAAGAGCAGCAGGACGCGCCTGCGCCCCCAGCGCGAGCGGATGCGGTCGGAGATGAGGCCGAAGAGCGGGTCGTTCACCGCGTCCCAGATGCGCGGGAGCGCGACGGCCCACGCAGCAAGGCCGGGCCGCAGCCCCGCGACGTCGGTCAGGAAGAAAAGCTGGAAGAACATCAGGATGGCGAGCGGGATGCTCGTCGACAGGTCGCCGGTGGAGAACGCCAGCTTCAGCTTGCGCGGCAGGGCGGAACCCGACGGTTCGGTGATGCGCGTCGATTTCGGCGTGGAGCCCGCGACGCTCATATCGCCTCCCACTGCTGCATCCGGGGCAATTCGTAGCTGTAGAACTCCTCGAGCGAGCGGCCGGCGACCATCTCGCGAAACGCTTGCAGCTCCGCCTCAATCGCCGGATCGAGCTCGCGCGGCCTGTGCTTCGCCAGGATCGCCTTCGCGCGCGCCTTCGCGTTGTCCAGCGCGCTCGGGCAGCCCGCCTTCTCCCACGAGTCCCACGGGTCGCGCACAAACGTCTTCGGGTGGTAGTGCTCCGAGCGGAAATGGGCGACCGTATGCTGCTCGGCGAGGTAGTTGCCCGTGTGGTTCACCTGCCGGATCAAATCCAGCGCCAGCGTCTCGTCGTTGACCTCGATCCCGCGCGCCAGCCGCAGCGCAGAGCCGCACAGGTCGTCGTCCAGCGCCAGCAGCGCGTGGTGTTCGAGCAGGGTGCTGTCGAGCGTGCCGCCGCAGGTAATCAGGTTGACCCCGGCCAGCACCGCCGGGAGCAGCGTCTGCGTCCGCTCGATGCCCGCCTGCGCGTCGGCCAGTTTGCTCTCCGTCGCCGCGCCCACCGAGCGGATCGGCAGGCCGTAGAAGCGCGCCAGTTGCGCGGACGCGGCCGTGATCAGCCCGGTCTCCGCCGCGCCGAGCGCGACCGTGCCGTGCCGCATGTTGGCGATGGTCGACACTGTGCCGTACAGCACCGGCGCTCCGGGGCGGTAAATCTGCGCCAGCGCGACGTGCGCGAGGATGCCCGCGTTCTCCTGCGCCAGCAGCCCGGCCAGGGTGACGGGCGAGGTTGCGCCCGCGATGCCCTCCGGCGACATGGCGAGCGGCTGCCCGTACTCCGCGCAGATCAACAAGCCCTCGGCCTGCTGTTGCGACATCTGGAGCGGGCTGAAGACGGAGCAGATCGCGAGGAAGCGCGGCCGGGCGCGCAGTTCGTCCTTGCCGCCAACCGCAACCGCCATCATGCGCATCATGTCCCACGTGGGCAGGAAACCGTAGCACCCCATGCCGAACGACTTGCGGCTGTGACGCGCCCAGGCAAGGATCGCTTCCGCATGGATCGTGGTCATGGGGATGTCGTCGGGCCACACGTCCATCTGCGAGTTGTGGATATGGTCCAGCCCGTCGATCAGGATGATGTGCTCCACCATGTCCGCCGCAGTGACCGCGCGAATCTGGCCGGTGTCCATGTCGACGATGCGCGTGGGCGTGCCAAGGCCGGCGAAGAGTGGGCCGGTCTGCTCCGGGCCGATGGGGTAGCGGACGACCGGATCGAGGCCGTGCAGCGCGAACGACTTCGGCGCAGCGGCCACCGCCCGCATTACCAACTCAGGCGGCAGGCGGACGACCTGCGCGTCGTCATCGACGGCTGCGCCGGCATTGCGAAAGATGGCGCGCGCAGTTGGATAATCAACCTTAATGCCAACCTCGTCCAGTATGGCAAGCGAAGCGTTGTGGATGCGCGCGACCTCGTCCGCGCTGAGGACCTCGAAGCGGGCGGTTTTCATCGGCAAAGGCTCCTTTGGCCGTGGATGCGTATTGCGGGGATTTGCAGGGGGATTATACGCGGGGAAGGGGGGAAACTCAAACGACCAACGAAGACCCGACAGGTTTTCCAAAACCCGTCGGGTCAGCGGCTCACCCCTGGGCAACCGGCGCGCCGAGCGCACCGGTCAGCAGCTCCACTACCTCGGCGTTCTCACCCACATACAACACGATGATCTTGCCGGAGGCCCAGAAGTGCGGCTTGCCGGCCCATTCAACCTGTGTTGTCCCAAATTGGCCTTGAGGCGTGATCGTACGCGAGACTGCTTCGCGGCTCGCCTCGTCCGCCCACTCGAACACTTCGACCGGTTGTCCGTTGACCTTCAGCGCCTGCCCCTGCACCTCAAAGAACGGCTGCTCGATCTTGTCCCCTGTCTCCACCGTTGCCCCGGCAGCTTCGAGCGCCGCAGTCAGGCCCGCCAAATCCTCCACCTGCGTCACCGACGGAGCAAGCGGGGACTCTGCTACAGCCGGTGTGGGCAGGGGCGAAACGGGTGCGGTGACAGTCACCTTGAAAATGGGTTCCGTCACTTCGGGCGGGCGTGTGGCTGGTTGCGGAGTGCCGCACGCCGCCAACATCAGCGCGCCAATGAGCAGCAGGGGCGCTGTCCTCCATTGTTTCCGAAACATCATGTTGCCTCCGCGTCTGGTCTGCGCGTATAGGATAACGGTTAGACGCAGCGGCAGGTGCGCGCGGTTCCGCTTGCCTGGATTAACATAGGATGGTACAATTTGCGCAATTCGTACAGAAGGAGGGCGAAATGGAAACGGTGAGTGTGGCCGAGGCGCGGCGCAGATTTGCCGAAGTGGTCGCGAACGTCGCCTTT
>CAZPTI010000202.1:0-8809 GCA_964588925.1 uncultured Anaerolineales bacterium
GAATCATGGATTTCGGCAAGGCTTTTATGTTCATGTTCGAGGACCCGGACTGGCTCAAGAAGTTGGGCATCGGCACGCTGCTTGGGTTGCTCATGCTCATCCTGATACCGACGGTCATCCTGTGGGTGTTCCCGTTCATCGCGCTGCTCGGCTACACGGTCGTCGTGTTGCGCAACGTCATGAATGGCGTCGAGCGCCCGTTGCCCGAGTGGGAGGACTGGAGCGCGTTCTTCAGCCTCGGCTTCAAGGTTCTTGCGGCCACGTTTGTCTGGGTGCTGCCGATCATCCTGCTGATGATCCCGCTCGCCATCGGCTCCGCGTTCGTCGACCAATCGAGTGGCGCAGAGGGCATCGGCATCGCGATCGTCGTCTGCGGCAGTTGTCTCGTGCTGCTGTGGAGCCTGTTCGTCACGGTGCTGTCGCCCGCGATCTACGTCCGCATCGCCGCAACGGACCGCTTCTCGGCCGCGTTCGAGTTCGGCTCGCTGCTGGCCTTCACGCGCGACAACCTCGGCAACGTGATCATCGCGCTGCTGCTGCTGATCGTCGTCGGCATCATCGCCTCCGCGGTCGCCATGCTCGGCGTGATCGCGCTCTTTATCGGGTTGCTGGTCACGATCCCGTTTGCCACGCTGTGGCAGTATCTGGTGCAGGCGCACCTGTTCGGCCAGATCGGCCGGTACAGCGTCGCCCCTGTGGCGTAAGCGTTTCGCCACGTCAGGCATTTGAGTTGAGAGGGGCTGCGCGGGCGTAAGGGCGCTCGCGCAGCAAAGGTAGCAGGAGAGTGGGATGATCGGTGAGATGATTGGCATATTCGCCGCGTTTGGCCTGTCAGCGGCAACCGGCCTCAACGCGTACTTGCCGTTGCTCATTGTCGGCCTCCTGGCGCGCTTCACCGACCTCGTCACCCTCAGCGCCCCCTGGAACACGCTCGAAAACCCCTGGGTGCTCGGCGTGCTCTTTGTCCTGCTCGTGATCGAAACCATTGCTGACAAGGTGCCTGCGGTCGATTCGGTCAACGACGTGATTCAAACGGTCATCCGACCAACCGCCGGCGCCATTCTGTTCGCTGCCAGCGGCAACGTCATCAGCGAGATGAGCCCCGTAATCGCGATGATCTGCGGCATCCTGGCCGCGGGCAGCGTCCATGCGCTCAAGGCCACGGCGCGGCCAGCGATCACCGCGACGACGGCCGGCATCGGCAATCCGATTGTCAGCGTCCTGGAGGACGTGGTTTCCGGCGCGACGACGTTGGTCGCGATCCTGATCCCGGCGCTTGCGGCGTTGTTTGTGCTCGTGATTGCCGCGTTGGTCGGGTGGTGGCTGGTGCGTCGTCATCAAAGACGGCAAACCCGCGTCGAAGCCTGAGATGTCGCAGGCGCGGGTGCGGCCCTCGGCCAACGCTCGAATCTGGCAGGTGGCAGGCGCGCTGTTCGTCGGCGCGGCCTGCCTTTGGTTTTCGCTCCGCGGGGTTCAGCCGGCCGCCTTTCGCGCCGAACTGACGGATTTCTCGCTCCCGCTCGTCCTGCTCGCAGTGGGCAGCGTAGTTCTGGTGGCTGCGGCGAAGGCGCTCCGCTGGCAGTGGCTCTACGGCAGCATGGGCCGTGATCGGCCCTGGTCGGTTCACTTCGGCATCCTGATGATCGCGCAGATGCTCAACCTGGTCATCCCGATTCGGCTGGGCGAAGTCGCGCGGCTCGGCCTCATGCGGCAGGAGGGCCGGCCGATGGGCGTCACCTTCGGCACGATCGTCGTCGAGAAGGGGCTGGACCTGCTCGCCGTCGGTGTGATCGTCCTGCTCTTTGCCCCGGTCGTCCTCCTGCCCGCTGCTGCGCGCCCCGAAGCCGCGCTGACCGGCCCGCTTGTCGGCCTGCTGATCTTCCTCTTTCTCTTTGCGGTCGGCCGTCTTCAGGCGCCGCTGCTGCGCCTCGTCGACGGGATGCCGATGCCGGGCGGCTCGCGGCTGGCGTGGCTCATGTCGCGCGTCCAGCGCGGGCTGCGCGCCGTCTTAATCAGCATGGCAGAGCTGCGCGGCGCTCAACTCGCGCGCGTGACTGCGCTGACGGCCGCGATATGGCTTGTATCGCTGGCGACCGTCTATATCATGCTGGCCGCGTTCAGGTTGAACCTGGGCTGGGGCGCGGCCCTGGCGTTGATGCTGGCGCTCACGTCGAGCAACTGGGCGCCCACGCCCCCCGCGATGATCGGCGTGGTCGGCGCAGTTACCGTAGCGGTGCTGGCGCCGTTCGGCGTCGACCAGACGCGCGGCCTGGCGCTCGGCACCGTGCTCAACCTGGTGCTGGTGGGGCCGCCCGTTCTGCTCGGCGGCGCGGCGCTCGGCGTTCGCCTGTGGCGCATGGGCGAGGCGCTGCATCCTGGCAGCCTGCGCCGCGCGGCCGGTTTGGGCGCGCCCCTCGAAACATCTTCCGATGCTCAGGAGCAGGAACATGGCGGGGCCTGATCACCCCCGATATTCGGTCGTCGTGCCGGCCTATCAAGCCGCGGAAACCATCGGCGAGTGCCTCGCCGCGCTCCAACAGCAGACCGTGCCGCCGGACTCATACGAAATCATCGTTGTGGACGACGGCTCTACTGATGCGACCGAGGCGATCGCGCGCGCCGCGGGCGTGACGGTTATCCGCCAGCCGCACACGGGCGCAGCCGCCGCGCGCAACTGCGGCGCAGCCGCGGCGCGCGGCGAATTCCTTCTCTTCACCGATGCCGACTGCGCGCCCGTGCCGGGCTGGATCGCCGCCATCACCGCGCCTTTCAGCGACCCCGAGGTGGCCGGGAGCAAGGGCACTTACCTCACGCGCCAGCAGAGCGCGGTCGCCCGCTTCACGCAGATCGAGTACGAGGACCGTTACGACCGCATGGCCCGCGCGGAGCGCATCGACTTCATCGACACGTACAGCGCCGCCTATCGCCGCGACGTCTTCCTCGCCAACGGCGGCTTCGACCCGCGCTTCCTGATCAACGAAGACCAGGAGTTCGCCTTTCGGCTCGCCGAGAAGGGTTACAAGCTCGTCTTCGCGCCCGAGGCGCAGGTCTACCACCGGCACAACGTAACGCTCGGCCAGTACATCCGCCGCAAGTTCAAGATCGGCATGTGGAAGGTGCGCGTCACGCGGCAGCACCCCACGCAGGTCGTCAAGGACTCGCACACCCCCGAGGCGCTGAAGGCGCAGCTCGTCATCGCCGCCATCAGCCTTGCGTTGACCGTGTTCAATATCGGTGTGAGCGTGAAGCGGCGGCGCGCATGGTGGCCTGGCTGGCTGGTCTGGCTCGGCTTCCTTACCGCGTTCGACATCACGGCATTGCCCTTCTACCGCAAGGTGGCGCAGCGCGATCCTAACATCCTGCTTCCCGCGCTTCCCATGATGTGGGCGCGCGCGCTGTCGCTCGGCTTTGGCTTTGCGGTCGGCCTGCTGCGCTTCCGCCACACGGGCGACGCGCGTCCGCCGCTCACCGCCATCGAACGCGCGGCCAAGCGGGCCGTGGACCTGTCGGTTGCGCTCCTGCTGCTGCCGCTCCTTGCGCCGCTTATGGCGTTGATCGCGCTCGCCATTAAGCTCGACTCGCGCGGCCCCGTCTTTTTCCGGCAGGTGCGCGTCGGGCAGAAGGGGCAGCCCTTCACCATCTACAAGTTTCGCTCGATGGTCGACGGCGCGGAGCGCGCGCTCGACCACCTCGTCGACGTGGATTCGTTGTCCGAACCGGCCTTCAAGATCCCCAATGACCCCCGCGTCACGCGCATGGGGCGGCTGATCCGCCGCTGGAGCCTGGACGAGTTGCCGCAACTGCTCAATGTCCTGCGCGGGGAGATGAGTCTGGTTGGTCCGCGGCCGGAGGAGGCGCGGCTGGTCGCGCGCTACACCGATGACCAGCGGCGGCGGCTGGCGGTCAAGCCCGGCATCACCGGCCCCATGCAGATCAACGGCCGCGGCGACCTTCCCTTCGAGGAGCGGCTGCGGCTCGAACTGGACTACATCGAGAATTACTCACTCGCCCGCGACCTCGCCATCCTCGCGGCCACCCTGCCCGCGGTGGTTCGTGGCGCCGGAGCCTACTAATAACGCTTATTTCTTTTATCGAAACACTTGTTTCTTTTCTCCCCCTTATGTATAATGTCCCTCAGTGAACAACCATCGCGTCAACCCGGAGCTTAGCCAGAAGCTCGAAACCCTGACCGGCCCGGGGTGTATATCTATCGCTCGACCGACGGCAAAGTCATCTACGTCGGCAAAGCGGTCGTGCTCAAGAACCGCGTGCGCTCGTATTTCCACGAAGCCGCGCGGCACGACCCGCGTACGCGGCGCCTGGTCACAGAAATCGCCGACCTCGAATGGATCGTCACAGACACCGAGCTGGAAGCGCTGATCCTCGAAAACGAGCTGATCAAGCGTTACCGACCGCGTTTTAACATTCGCCTGCGCGACGACAAGACCTACCCGTATATCAAGGTCCACTGGCAAGAGGACTTCCCGAAGGTCAGCATCGTGCGGCGCATGGAGCGCGACGGCGCGCGCTACTACGGCCCGTTCGCCTCAGCCTACGCGGTCCGGCAGACGCTCGACGTGCTGCGCCGCGTCTTCCCGTACCTCGATTGCAACCGTGAGATCACGGGCAAAGACCCAAAACCCTGCCTTTACTACCACATCAAGCGCTGCGCGGGGCCGTGCATCGGCGCAGTGGACAAGGAGCAGTACCGGCAGATCGTGGGCGGCCTCTCCGCTTTCCTCGAAGGGGATAGCGACCGGGTGCTGGCGCAACTTGACGAGCGGATGCGGGACGCGGCTGAGAACCTGCAATTCGAGCGCGCGGCGCAACTGCGAGACCAGATCCGCGCCGCGCGGCAGATCGTCGAGCGGCAGAAGGTGGTCAGCGGCAAGCAGGAGGACGAGGACGTCATCGCCTTTGCGCAGGACGAGCGCACCGGCGAGGCGTGCGTGCAGGTCTTCTTTATCCGCCGCGGCAAACTGATCGGCCGCGAGAGCTTCGTGCTGGAAGGGGTCGCGCCCGAGGCCAACGGCGAGCTGATCGGCGCGTTTGTCAAGCAGTTTTACGACGAGGCGGCCTACGTCCCGCCGAGCATCGTTCTGCCCAAAGACCTCGACGAGCGCAAGATCATCGAGCAGTGGTTGCGTAACCGCCGCAACGGCCACAAGGTAACGCTCTCCGTGCCGAAGCGCGGTCCCAAGCATGCTCTGCTCACCTTAGCTTCGGAGAATGCCGCCGCGACACTGGCCTCTTTGCAGGCGCAGTGGCAGGCCGACACGAACCGGCAGACCGAGGCGCTGACCCAAATTCAGGAGGCGCTTGGCCTCGAGGAGCCGCCGAGCCGCATCGAGTGCTTCGACATTTCGACCTTGCAGGGCACGAATACGGTGGGCAGCATGGTTGTCTTCGCCAAGGGCGCGCCGCTCAAGAGCGACTACCGTCGTTTCAACGTCAAGGGCCGCGGCAGCCAGGGTGAACCGGACGACTACGCTTCCATGCGCGAGGTGTTGCGGCGGCGCTTCCGCCGCGCGGTTGAGGATGCGACCGCAGACCCCGGCGCAAAAGCGCGCGCCAGCGACGCATCATGGAAGCTGCTGCCCGACCTGCTGATCATCGACGGCGGCAAGGGGCAGTTGGGTGTGGCGGTCGAGGTGCTGGCCGAGTTTGGGTTGACCGAAGTCGTGCCGGTGGTTGGCCTTGCCAAGCAGCGCGAGGAGCTATTCCTGCCCGGTCGCAGCGATCCAATCCTGTTGCCGCCCGCGACGCAGGGCCTGTTCCTGATCCAGCGCATTCGCGACGAGGCGCACCGCTTTGCGATCACGGCCCATCGCGAGAAGCGCAGCAAGGTGTCGGTCGCTTCAGAACTGGACGCGATCCCCGGCATCGGGCCGGTGCGGCGCAAGGCGCTTCTCAAGCATTTCGGTTCGCTGGAGGCGATTCGCGACGCCTCGGAAGAGGAACTGGCAAGCGCGCCCGGCATGACGCTGGCAGCGGCCAGGTCCATTCGGGAGAGGTTGTGAGATGGCGCTGACACGCGCTGAACAGGCATCGGTCTGGCAGGTGATCCAGGGCTCGCCGCTCATCCAGAAGTGGCCCGACTTCCGCGCGCACTTTCTGCCGAACCTCTACCTGCAAGCGTACGGCCCCGGCGAGTTCATCTTCCGCCCCGGCGACCGTCCCCTGCACCTCTTTATGGTCACGCAAGGCCGCGTGCTGATGCGCCTGCGCGACTCGGAGGAGATGTGGTTCGAGCAGGAGATCAAGCCGGGCGGTTTCTTCGGCCAGCAGGCCCTCTTCGATGAGCAGTATCGGAGCGTGGCGCGCGTGCCCAACGGCGCGGACGGCGCAGTGCTCCTCAAGATCGGCGCGGACGCGCTGCGCGTGGCGCTGGAACGCGCGCCCAACCTCCGCGAGGACCTGCTGCGCGAGGCTCTGGCGAGCCGCCTGCGCCGCGTTCCGCTTTTCCGAACATTGACCGACGACCAGGTGCGCTGGCTGGCGCAACTGGTGGAGGAGCGGGATTTGCCCGCCGGCGCGGCTGTTGATCTCGCGCAGGCGCCGGGCATCTGGGTCATTGACCGCGGTCAGATGGAGATGACCGGGCCGCTCCACCCCTACCCGCGCAACTGGGAGGCGTGGCGGCTGACCGCGGGCAACTTCTTCGTGGCTCGCGGCGACCCCGCGCACCCTGACCGCAACATGCGCTTCGGCCTGAACTGCTCGGCGGACACGGCCGTCGCCCACGTGCCCACGCGCCTCCTCTACCTGCCGCTGGCGCACGCGGACCGGCTTATTGCGGGCTTCGGCGATGTGGGCCGGCTGATCCACCAACCCCTCGACATCGTCGGCGCCATCGACAACGTCGATCCGTTCCGGCCGTTGACGCCCATCCAGAAGCAGCACCTCGCGCAGTTCTTTGGCTGGGAGTTCGTGCCAGAAAAGCAGAACATCACGACGCAGGGGCATCCCGGCCACAGCTTCATCCTTCTGCGACAGGGCGCCGGCCTGATCACCGCTTTCGACAACTACGGCCGCGAGCGCCCCCGCAGTTCGGTCGAACCGGGCGTTGGATACGGCAAGACCTCGCTCTTCGAGGGCAAGCAGCGCGACGCCACCGTGCGCGCGGTGCGCGGACCCGCCGCGCGTGGCGTTCCCGGCCTGGCCGGCGCGGACATCCTCACGCTGGACCGGCGCGATTTTCAGTACGCGATCTCCGAGAAGCCGCAGTTGTGGGCGGGCGAAGAGATTGTGCGCCGCATCCGCGAGACGGAAGAGGCCAAGCCGCGCTTTCCGTGGATGCAAGAGGGCGAGGTGATCAAGTGGGAAGGCCGGCCGCACATCCTCTGGCTGATCTGGCCCCTCAGCCTGGTCGCGCTTACCTTCGTGATTCTTCTCGTCCTGGCCGTGCTGCTTGCCAGCGATGCGGCCAGCGTTGCGCTGTTTCTTATCGCGGCGTTCGTTCTCCTGCCGCTCGCCATCGGCCTGGCGATCAACTATTACGACGACTACTACGTCGTCACCAACAAACGCATCACGCGCCGCGACCGGCAGCTCCTGCTCTTCGAGGCGCGCGCCGAAGCGCCGGTCGAGATGATCCAGGACGTGACGATTGACACGCACTTCTGGGGGCAGATCCTCGATTTCGGCCACGTTAGCGTGCGCACGGCCAGCAACGCTGCGCCGATTCGCCTCGACAACGTGCCGCACCCCCAGGTGGTGAAGGAGCGGCTGGAGACGGCCCGCTCGGAAGCCCAGGCGGAGGAGCGCGGCCGACAGAAAGAGGAGTTGCGTCGCGGGCTGATCAGCGACCTCAAGCTGGCGCTGCCTGTCCCGACGCGCGGCCGCGCGCTCGGCGATGTCCCGATGCCCGGATCATCCGTCATGCCCCCGCTGCTGAAGCGCATCTTTGCGTCGACCGGCGGACAGCAACGCATCCCAACGCGGCCGAGCACCCGCGCCTGGCTGGCCGACCACTCCGGCGCGCTGTCCGACACCTGGCGCACCAGGCTGTTCGGCGCGCCGCAGCCGCAGCGACCGAAGGAGCTGCCCGGCATGATCATCTGGCACAAGCACTGGCTCAACGCGGTTGGTCGCACGGCGGCGCCCTTCCTTTTCCTGCTGCTGACGCTGGTCTTTGGCATCCTGATCCTCGCCAACGTGATCCCGCTGTTCCTCGGCGGCGCGGCGCTCGCCTTCGGCTGGCTCGTCATGGTTGCAGCGGCCGTGTTCTGGCTCTGGTGGCAGTACACGGATTACCGCAATGACGTGTACATCGTCACGGACGACCGAATTATCGACATCGAGATGCAGCCGCTCGGCCTAAACGTCAAGCAGCGCGAGGGTGGGCTGGAGAAGGTGCAGAACGTGGTGGCGCAGCAGAACGGCATCTGGGCCACCATCTTCCGCTACGGGGACGTCGTCATCAGCACCGCAGCGGCTGACGAGGGCTTCACCTTCAACATGGTGCCGAACCCCACCCTCGTCCAGGCCACGGTGTTTCAGAAGCTAAACCAGTTCCGCGTGCGCGACCAGAAGCGCCAGGACCTCAAGCGGCAGCAGGAGCTTATCGACGCCCTCACCGTTTACCACCAGTTGCGCGGGGGCAACAGCGGCGCGGGCATGGATGGTTTCGGCGACAGACTCTGAAATTCGACGCAGATGACGCAGAGGGGGCGGATCATCAGGATCATCCTGACGATCCGCCCCCTCTGCGTTAATTGGCCCTTACCAGCCGAAGGCCAGCCGGTTGATCAACCGCTCGGGCAGACCCGCCTGGCGCATGCGATTCTGTGTCGTTTCGACCTCGTAC
>CAZPTI010000203.1:0-8802 GCA_964588925.1 uncultured Anaerolineales bacterium
TGGGTGTCGTTTTCGGTGACGCAGGATCAACTCAGCCGGGGCGCGCAGGTGCGCATCTCCATGCCCTATGTCGGCTGGTACACCACGGTCGTAGCGCAAGTCTGGGATTTCCCCGGCAATCCGGTGAGCGGCGAGTTGCGCTGGGGGGAGGGCTGGCGCAATGGCTATCTGGTGTGGACGCCGCTGGAGGCAGGGGTCTACTACCTGCGCATCTGGCCGGGTTCCAGCGAAAGCGCCGGCACATGCGACTCGCGCTACGATGTCAATATTCAGGTTGTGACTGACGAGGTGATGCTGCCGATTCTGGCTAACTAGGCGCGCTGGCCGTCATGCAACGCCCGCTCCCAGACGGGGCGGGCGTTGTCGCGTGTGGTATAATGCGCCGACTTACATTATTTTATCAGGGGAACCACGGTTCAATGCGCACAATCGACTTGCGAAGCGACACATTCACCAAACCCACGCCCAGGATGCGCCAGGCGATGGCCGACGCCGAGGTGGGCGACGACGTGTGGGGCGAGGACCCCACCGTGCAGTGCCTTGAGGAGAAGGCTGCGGCCCGGCTGGGCAAGGAAGCCGCCGTCTTTGTCGCATCCGGCACGCAGGGCAACCTCGTCTCGCTGCTGACCCACTGCGGCCGGGGCGACGAGGCGATCATGGGCGACCAGTCGCACACCTTCCGCTACGAGCAGGGCGGGTGCGCGGCGCTCGGCGGCATCGTGCCCCACATCGTGAAGACCCGGCCCGACGGCACAATGACGCTGGCCGACATCGAGAACGCGATCCGGCCCGACGACGAGCACGCGCCCCGCACCCGGCTCATCTGCCTCGAGAACACGCACAACCGCATGGGCGGCGTCGCGCTCACGCCGGAGTACACCGACCAGGTGGCTGCGCTGGCGAAGCGCCGGGGGCTCAAGCTGCACATCGACGGCGCGCGCATCTTCAACGCAGCGGTCGCGCTCGGCGTGGACGTGAAGGCGCTGGTGCGGGGGGCCGATTCGGTCACTTTCTGCCTGAGCAAGGGACTGGCTGCGCCGGTCGGGTCGGTCATCTGCGGCTCGCGCGAGTTCATCCGGGAGGCGCGACGCAACCGGAAGATCCTCGGCGGCGGCATGCGCCAGGTCGGCATTCTGGCTGCGGCCGGCATTATTGCGCTCGACGAGATGGTCGACCGGCTGGTGGAGGATCACGCCAACGCTGAGGCGCTGGCGCAGGGGCTGGCCGCGCTGCCCGGCATCGAGGTCGAACCCGTCTCCCCCCGCACCGACATCGTCTTCTTCAAGGTGCTGCGGCCCGACATGGATGCCGTCACGCTGTGCGAGCGGCTGAACGAGTTCGGCGTGAAGATGGCCGACATGGACCCGCGTCGCGTGCGAGCGGTGACGAATTATCACGTCACGCGCGAGGACATCGACGCGACGCTCGATGCGGTGCGCCGCCTGCTGGCGTAGTTGTCCCGCAAGTTGCCAGCCTGCGGGACGGGACTGCGGCATACCGCTTACTGTGACCTTTGTTCTGTTGGGTTAGATTTATCCGCATGTTCAGCACTCACCCATCGCGCGAACCCGGATTCAGCGTCTGGCGCTCGCTCAAGCTCGGCACATTCCACATCGGCTCGTCGTTCTCCGACCTGCTCACCTCGGCGGTCTGGAACCGCATCCTGATCAGCGATCTGGGCATGGCTGCGTGGCCGGTGGCGCTGCTGTCTGCCCTGCGCTACTTCCTCGCGCCGCTTTCGCTGTGGGCGGGGCACCGGTCGGACACGCACCCGATTCTGGGCAGCCGTCGCGTGGCGTACATCTGGCTCGGCCGGCTGCTCATGCTGCTCGCGCTGCCGCTGCTGCCGCTGTCGACCGTGGCGATTGCGCGCGACCCCGGCTCGTTTCTCGGCTGGGGGCTGGCGCTGCTGTCGTTCGTCATCTACGGCGCAGGCACGCTGACCTCGGGCGCGCCGTTCCTCGCGCTCGTCCACGACAGCGCGCCGTACCAGAAGCGTGGGCAGGCCGTCGGCATTGTCCAGTTGCTGCTCGTGGTCAGCTTTGCCTTCATCCCGGCGGTCTATGCGGGGCTGATGCCGGAGTACACGCCGGAAGCGTTCGCGCGCCTTGTGCTCATCGGCATCGGCGGGGCGGCGTTCTTCTGGTTCATCTCCATTGCCGGGGAGGAGAAGCGGCTGGCCCCTGGCGAGGCGCAGGCGCCCGCTGCGCCCGTCTCCTTCAAGAAGGCGTTTGCGGGCATCTGGGCGAACCAGCGCACGCGCCGCTACGCGATCTTCCTCGCGATGTCCGCTTTCTTCGCCTTCATGCAGGACGCCATGCTGGAGCCGTTCGGCGGGGACGTGTTCGGGCTGACCGCCGGGCAGACGACGCGCTTCAACGCGTACTGGGGCGCTGGCGTGATCGTCGGCATGGTGGGCACGCTGATCCTGACGCGCAAGCGGCGGCCGGATCAGCAGGTGAGCACGACTTCGTGGGGGCTGCTGCTGCTCGGCCTGCCCCTGGTGTTGCTCGGCGTGGTGGCGCTGCGCGAGGCGCTGCCGATGGTCATGCCCACGCTGATCCTCTTCGGCCTCGGGTTCGGCGTGTTCACCGTGGGCGGCGTGAGCCTGCTGATGGCGATGAACCAGGAGGACAAGGCCGGCGCGTATCTCGCGCTCTGGTCGGTGATCCAGTTGATCTCGCGCGGGGCCGGCATTGCGGCGGGCGGCATCATACGCGATGTGGGCCTGTCGATCAGCGGCAGCCTGAGCGTGGCGTACGCCAGCGTCTTCCTGATCGAGGCGGCGGGGTTGTTCGTGTCGATCTGGCTGCTGCGCCGGGTGGGGGTGGCCGCGTTCGCCAGCAGGGCGCGCGTGTCGACGGCGGAGGTGCTGGCGGCGGCGGACGGTTCGTAGCAGACGCCTGGGCGACGGGCGCTGAAGCGCCTACTACGAACCTTACGCGAGTGATTTCAGCGCCTCTTCCACCTTCCGCATCGTCTCCTCGTTGGCCTGGCGCAACTGCTCATCCGCCTCGTCGAGTTTGGCGAGGCGGTCTTCCTGCTCCTGCAACTTGCGCGCGTAGCGGCTGCGCAGCTCGCCCTCTTCGCCCGTGTCCTTCAACGCGGCAAGGTTGCCCTGGATCGTCTTCTGCTGCTCCAGCACCTTCTGGCGGCTGGCGGCATGCTTCTGCGTCTCCTCATTGCGGCGCTGGACCTCTTCCAGCAGGGCGAGAATCGCGCGCAGCCTGTCGTAGGTCGGCTGATCGAGCGCCTTGCCGCGCAGCCACTGCGCCAGGTGGTCGTAGCTGACGTTGCTGACCTCCTCGCGACGCCACATCTGCCGCCGCTGCTTGATGAGCAGGAGCGCCGTCTGCCCCGCAGGGACCTCCACGGCATGGCGGGTGTGCTCGGCGGTCCTGGCGATGGGCTCCGTGGTGTCGAACAGCTCGTACTCGGAGAGCGCCGGATGCTCGACCAGCACGCGCGCGCCCTCCTTGTTCCGGTTGCGCAGCTCGTACTTCGCGCTGCGGATGTCCCACTCCTGCATCATCAGGTAGCCCTCGCGAATCCGCACGCTCTCAAGCTGGCGCTCCGAGCGGTGGTCTTCCGTGACCGTGATGCCGAGGTCGACCGCATAGGGCACGTAGATTTCGCCGTCGTTGGCCGTGAAGGGCAGCATGGCCTCGCCCGCATACTCGCCTGCTTCGACCACGGTGAGCGGGCCGCGTTCCAGGGTGAGGCCGGTGGTGTTGTTGAAGCGCATGGCGATGACCGGGTTGCGGGGCTGCTTCTGGCCGTTGTAGAGGCGCTCCTTCTCTGCGCCGATTTCGGCCTGCAGGATGGGGGCCATTGCCGAGCGGCCACGGCGCACGGTGAGCGGGTTCGCCACGACGTAGCTGAAAGTTTCGCCCTGCGCCTTGCCGGTGGCGGCGACGGCGGCGGAGGCGGCCACATCGGCCACGCTGGCGCGAACCATGCGCTTCGGCGACGGCGCAGCCTCGGCCAGCATCATGCCGCGCCCCATTGCGGGGGCCGGCGGCGGCGCGCCCATCGCCATTGCGGCTTCGAACTCGACCGGCGCAGCGACCCCGCGCGCCTCCTCGCGCACGGTGGGGCGTTCGGGCGTGAAGGGGGTGTACAGGTCGTAGATGAAGCTGACCGGCATGCCGGCGACGAACGACACCTCGACGTTCTCCAGGTCCTCGTCGAGCGTGTTGTCGAACAGCGCCCAGCCCTGCAGCAGCGCCTGCATGCCTGCGTCCCCTTTTTCCGCCACCAGCCGGTAGCTGACGCGCCAGACGGGGCTGGGCGCGATGTAGCTGAGGCTGACCCCCTGCGCGCCGGGCGAGAGGCGCACCGTGACGGCCCGCTTGCGCGCCTCGGTCAGGCTGGTTTCGAGGAAATAGGTCAGGTCGGCGGCGGCGAGGTCGTCGTCAAGGGTGACGCGCGTGATGCTGCTGAGGGGGATCGTCACGATGTCGCGCGTCTCGGCCAGGTAGAGCGAGACCAGCGTGGCCTCCAGCGGCTGGCGCTCGCCGGGCAGATCGACGCCCATCAGCACGCCGGACACCTCGCGCTTGCGCGTTGCCACGGTGACGCGACGCCCACGCGCATCGCGCAGCAGGTCGCGCAGGCTCGCCGCATCGGATAGCTGGATGGACGACCGGCCCAGCAGCTCGGCCTTGTCTTCGGGCGTCTGATAGTCCACGCCGAGCACCTGCCCGCCCACGGCTACGGCGGTGAGGCTCTTGAGGACGTCGTTCATCTCCTCCTTGCGGAACGACAGCGCAACCGTCTCGCCGGGCTGCTCGCCGTGGCGCGTGAAGAAGCCGACGCCGTGCTTGTAGAGGGTCATTTTGACGATGGGTAAGTTGGGCATGGGCGACCTCCTGAATTCTTACCTCATTCTACCCCAAATCGCGCAACCCTGCCGGCCCGTTGCACGTATCCGGTTCCAGACGGACGCGTGTCAGCTAACTGGGAGCCACGCTTCCGGCATCCATCAACTTTTATGCTATAGTTTATCCTTGCGTGGCAAAGTTGCGCCGCGCCAGTTATGGAGTTTCATCATGCCTGAACCTGTTGTTTCGATGCGCAGCGTGCGCAAGAACTTCGGCGCCGTGCGCGCAGTGGACGATGTGTCGTTCGACGTCTATCCGGGCGAAATCTTCGGCCTGCTCGGCCCGAACGGCGCCGGCAAGACCACGACCATCCGCATGATGCTGGACATCTTCCGCCCCGATTCCGGCGAGGTGCGCCTGTTCGGCCAGCCGATGACCGAGGCGACGAAGCACCGCATCGGCTACATGCCGGAGGAGCGGGGGCTGTATCGCGACCAGCCGCTTGAGCCGACGCTGCATTACCTCGCCACCCTCAAGGGGCTGAGCGAGTCGGAGGCGAGCAGGCGGCTGGAGAAGTGGCTGAAGCAGCTCGACCTGTGGGACTCGCGCAAGAAGAAGATCCAGGACCTGAGCCGGGGCATGCAGCAGAAGGCGCAGTTGATCGCGACCCTCGTCCATGAGCCGGACCTGATCGTTGTCGATGAACCCTTCGCCAACCTCGACCCGGTTAATACGCGCATGGCGATCGACATGCTGGTCGAGCAGGCGGGGAAGGGCAAGGCGATCATCATGTCGACGCACCTGATGTACCAGGTGGAGGCCATGTGCCACCGCATCGTGCTGATCGACAGGGGGCGGGTGGTGCTGTACGGGCGGGTGGATCAGATCAAGCGCGAGTTCGCGCAGAATGCCGTGCTGATTTACGGCCAGGCGGACTTCGCGCGCCTGCCGGGCGTGCTGGAGGCGAGGCAGGAGAACAGCCACTGGCGGCTGAGCCTGGCGCAGGGCGCGACGCCGCAGAGCGTGTTTCGCGCGCTGGCGCAGCAGGACGGCGCGCGCATCGAGCGGTTCGAGCTGGCCGAGCCTTCGCTGGACGACATCTTCATCAATGTCGTGCAGGGGGACGGTGCGCAGCCGGAGGCGCCGCATGGGTAATCTGTGGAAGATCGCGCGCGCCGAGTATGCCCGGCTCGCTCACAAACGATCCTTCATCCTGTCGCTGATCGGCATGCCGGTTTTCATCGGCCTGATTATGGCGATCGCCATCTTCACCGCCATGCCCCGTGGGGACGCGCGTCCGCTCGGCTATGTGGATCGGGCCGGGGTGATGCAGGGGCCGGTGGCCGTCGGTTACGAAGCGCCGGGGGAGGTCGCTGCGCCCGTGGCGTTTGCGGACGAAGCGGCGGCGCGTGCGGCGCTGGAACGGGGCGACATCCAGGGCTTCTACCTCATCCCGGCCGACTACCTCCAGTCGCGCAGGCTGGAACTGTTCACGTGGGACAAGGCGCCGTCGGGGCGGGCGCGCAACGCGTTTCAGGAGCGGCTGACCGCCCACGTGGTGGCGAACGCGCCGGTGGATGCGCAGCGGATTCTGCTCCAGGGCACGACGCTCAACTTTCGCGCCGCAAATGACACGCGCGAGATGCCCGCCGAGGGCTTTATCGTCGCGATCATCCTGCCCTTCGTCATCGGCTTCTTCTTCATCATGGTCGTCATGAGCTCCGGCGGCTACCTGCTGCAAGCCGTGACCACCGAGAAGGAGAACCGCATGGTGGAGGTGATGATGACCTCCGTCTCGCCGCTGCAAATGATCGGCGGCAAGGCGCTGGGGCTGATTGCGGTCGCGCTGACGCAGGTGGCCGTGTGGCTGCTGGCGCTGGCCGTCGCGCTGGTGGTGATTCGGGGGCAGGTGAGCTGGCTGGCCGACATTCGCGTGCCGTGGACCACGCTCGGCCTTGCTGCGCTCTTCTTCCTGCCGACCTACGTGCTGCTGGCCGGGCTGATGATCACGGTGGGCAGCATGGTGACGGAGCTGCAACACGGGCAGCAGATTGCGGGCTTCTTCAACCTGCTCTTCGCGCTGCCGTTCTTCTTCTTTATCATGATCTTCACCAACCCGGACAGCCCGCTGATGATCGCGCTTTCGCTCTTCCCGACCACGTCGCTGATGACGCTGACCATGCGCTGGGCCGTGACTGCCGTGCCGCTGTGGCAGGTGGCGCTCGCCTTTGTCATCCTCGTGGCGGCGGCGCTGGGGAGCATCCGGGTGGCGGCGAAGGTGTTCCGCATCGGCATGTTGCGCTACGGCCAGCCGCTCAGCCTGGGGGGGCTGCGCGAGGCGCTGCGACCGGCGGCCAGGGCGGGGAGGATCAACGCATGAACATCCGCAACGTCCTCAAGGTGGTCAAGTACGAAATCGTGAGCATGATGCGGAAGCCGTCGTTCTGGTTCTTCACCTTCGGCTTTCCGGTCATGATTATGGCGTTCACCTTCGTGCCGCAACTGCTGGCGCGCGACAGCATCGAGCAGGCGACGCAGACGCTGGTGTCGCCCACGCAGGGGCCCGCCGTGCCCTATGTGGACCTGGCGGGTGTGATCCAGACGATCCCGGCGGAGATGCAGGCGGGCTTCCGGCAGTATCCCGACGAGGCGGCGGCGCAGGCGGCGCTGGCGGCGGGCGAGATTCCGCACTACTTCCTGATCCCGGCGGACTTCCGGCAGACGGGCCGGGTGGTGGGGGTGACGGAGCGGCCGTCGCCGCTGGCGGGCATCAACGGCTCGGGGCCGCTGGACTATGCGCTGCGGCTGAACCTGGCCGGGGGCGATCCGGTGCTGGCGGCGCCGGTCGGGGGGACGGAGGTGCGCAGCCTGGCGCCGGTGACGGCCCCGACGGCCCCGACGGCCCGGCCGACGGGTGACGAGCGGGGCATGGGCGACTTTCTGCTGCCTTTCGGGGTGATGTTCATCCTGTTCTTCATCATCACGATGAGCGCCAGCTACATGCTGCAAAGCGTGACGCGCGAGAAGGAGAACCGCACGGCCGAGCTGCTGCTGACCAGCCTCTCCCCACGCGAGCTGATGCTGGGCAAGGTGATCGGGCTGGGCGGGGTCGCGCTGCTGCAAATGGCGATCTGGATGGGCGGCGGGCAACTGCTGCTCGTCGGCGGGGCCGTGGCGGCGTCGGCGCTGGCCGGGCAGGGGTTGGCGCTGAGCTTCTTCCTGTGGGCGTTCGTGTTCTTCATCTTCGGCTACGTGCTGTATGCGGCGGCGCTCGGCGCGCTCGGCGCGCTGGCCCCGAACATGCGGGAGGGCTCGCAGTTCACGTTCGTCTTGCTGCTGCCGATGCTGGTCCCGCTGTGGCTGAACAACGTGTTCTTCAACGATCCGGGCGGGCCGTTCGCCACGGCGCTGAGCCTCTTCCCGCTGACTGCGCCCACGTCGATGGTGACGCGCCTCGCCATCGGGGATGTGCCGCTCTGGCAGCCGTTCGTCGCGCTGGCCGGGCTGATCGTGACGGCCTACCTGTTCGTGCTGCTGGCGGCGCGCTTCTTCCGGGCCGACACGCTGCTGTCGGGCGCGAGCATTAGCTGGGGGCGGATCGCGTCCGAGCTGCGGGGGCGGTAGCGGCTGCGCCAGATGAGGGCCTCGCTGTAGTGACGCGCTGCCATCTCGAATAAACGAATCAGCGCCTGCGGGCGGGAACGAATAAGCGAATGCCGCCGCCCCTGCTGTGGACAGCCATGCTCGCCTGCGCGCACGCACTCGCCGTGGCGACAATTCGTTTATTCGATCCCGTATTCGATTATTCGAGATGGCCGTGGGCGGGTGCGCCAGATGAGGGCCTCGCTGTAGTGACGCGCTGCCATCTCGAATAAGCGAATCAGCGCCTGCGGGCGGGAACGAATAAGCGAATGCCGCCGCCCGGCTGTGGACAGCCATGCTCGCCTGCGCGCACGCACTCGCCGTGGCGACAATTCGT
>CAZPTI010000204.1:0-8784 GCA_964588925.1 uncultured Anaerolineales bacterium
ACCATCGTCATCGAGGCCGCGCCCATGCGCCGCACGGATTGCGTCATGTTGTCAAGGATGGCGAACTCGGTGTGCCGGGCGCGGCCCGCGTCGATGCGCGAGTACTGAAAGCCGGTCGCCAGCATGGAGCGTTTGAGCTCGTCTATTTTAGAGACTCGCAAACGCGTTTCTCCGTTCCCATTCCGCATCCAGGCCCCGCGACCGCGCATGGCCCAGTAGGTGCGGCCGTTCGCCGGTTCATGCGTCACGCCGAGCACGGGATAACCGTTGTGCGCCAGCGCAATGTTCACGCCGTAGACGGGCAGCCCGTGGCTGTAGTTCGTCGTGCCGTCGAGCGGGTCGACAATCCACGTCCACTCAACGTCGGAGAAGCGCTTGTTCGTCTCTTCCGAGATGATGCCGTAGTCGGGATACGCAGCCTTCAATTCGGACAGAATGAACCGCTCCGACGCCAGATCGGCCTCCGTCACCACGTCGAAGTGGCCCAGCTTGGTCTGGATCGACTCGGGATTCAGCCCGCGCTCGTGGATGCCGAGCAGGATGTCACCGGCGCGCTGCGCCAGGTCGATGGCAAAGTCGAGGTGCGCGTTATCCAACCGTACTTCCTTCAGACCCGTCGGGTGTTGTATACCCGACGGGTCTCGTCTCCAATCCAACTCGCAGCAAATTCCCCCGCGCCTGCCGCGCGTAATCCGGCCCCAGCAGCCGCAGCATCTCCCGCACCGTCTTGCGCCGCGAGTCATCCCCGCGCGGGCAGAGGGGCGGTGGCGGCGGAAAACCGGCCGCGCGGGCAAAGCGCGCGATATCTTTCTCCGCTGTGTAGATCAGCGGCCGGATCAGCCGGAAGCGCCCGCGAAAATAGCTCGCCACCGGCGCTAAGGAGTTGACGTTGCCGCTGTGCAAAAGGTTCAATAACGTTGTCTGCGCGGCGTCGTCCGCATGGTGCGCATAGGCAAGGACGTTGCAGCCCATCTCGTCCGCCGCGGTGAACAGCGCCTTCCGCCGCAGCCACGTACAGCGTTGGCAGTCCAGCGGCGGCGCGTCGTCCGCGTTCAGTTCCGGCGTGACGAGGCGGTAGGGCAGCCCGCACCCTTCCAGCCACGCCACCAGCGGTGCGTGCGGCTCGATCACGCCGGTTGCGTCGCCCAGGACGTGAATCGCAGCCACGTCATACCGGACGCCCGCGCTCTGCCGGTAGCGGGCGAGCAACGCCAGCAGCGCGAGGCTGTCCTTCCCGCCCGACACCGCAACCGCCACGCGGTCGCCGTCGCGCAGCATGTCGTACTCCCGCGCCGCCTTCCCCACGTTTCGCAGCAGGTAGTGCGCCTGTTTGTCCACCATCGACCTGACGGGTCTCGAAGACCCGTCAGGTCTTGGGCTTTCCTCGACCATACTTTACTTTGTCGCGCGTTCCTTCAACCGCCGCACCACCTTCATCGGCACGTACACCCCGCCCAAATCCGGCTCGTTCGCCCGGATGCCGTGAAAGTCGGTCCCGCCGGTCGCCAGCAGCCCGTAGCGCCGCGCGGTGTTCAGCAGATGCTCAACCGTGATCGCGTCGTAGCCGGTGTAGTACACCTCGAGCCCGACCAGCCCCGCGTCGAGCATGGAGGGCAGCAGCCCGCCCTCGTCGAAGCGCGTCTTGATCTTGCCCCATTTGTCGAAATGGACCGGGTGCGCCAGCACGGGCAGCCCGCCCGCGCGGCGGATCAGCGCGCACGCCTCCGCGGGGGAGAACTTCATGCGCTCGACATAAGCGGGGCTGTCGCGGCCGATGTATTTGGTGAACGCTTCGGAGTAGGAGGAGATGTGCCCGGCTTCGAGCAGCGCCTGCGCCACGTGCGGCCGGCCGACCGACCCCTCGCCCGCGATCTCCAGGATGCGCTCAAACCGTATCGGCGCGCCCATCTGAGTGAGCACCTCGGCCATCTTCTTGGCGCGGCCCACGCGCCCCTCGCGTATGCGCGCGAGTTGCTCGTTCAGCTCCCCGTGCGTCGGGTCGATGAAGTAGCCGAGGACGTGGACTTCCGCGCCGGGCACATCCGTATTGATCTCCACGCCCGCGACCACTTCGACGCCGCACGCCGCGCCCGCCGCCTGCGCCTCCGCGACGCCCGCGACCGTGTCATGGTCGGTGATGCCCAGCACCTTTAGCCCCAACCGGCACGCCCGGTTAACAAGCTGAGTCGGCGTGAACTGACCGTCTGATGCGGTCGTATGGGTGTGCAGATCGACTTGATTCACGCGTCCGCCCTTGCGCCGCGCCCGTCCAGCCGAACCAGCCCGGTCTCGGCCAGCAGCTCGAAGTAAGCGAGCGTGTTTTCGTCCGGTGGATAGTCCAGTTCGAGCCATGCCAGCTCAGCAATCTCGGCCACCGAGCGGGCGCCGTCCGCCCAGTACTGAAGCACAGGTTCGAGGTTGTGCGCAACCGGCCCGATCCGCTCGTTCAACTCCCACAGCCGCGGCAGCAGGTCGAAACGGTCGGCGCGCAGAACCATCGCCACATCAATCGGCCCCGGCCCCAGGCGGCACGGATACAGCGTCTTCGCCCGCGCCAGCCAGGCCGGTTCGTCCGCGGTCACGGTTTCCGCGGCATCCCGCGCGCCGGGCGCCTGCGTGGCCCATTCCCGCTCGCTCCGCTCAATCTCCGCGATACGCGCCTGCCATTCGGGGATGCGTCCCGCGACGCCCGCGTCGATGCGCGCCAGGTCGGCCAGTCCGGCCTGCATCCGCTCAGAGCGGAACGCGCTCAACTTACGGTAGCGCCGCCACAGCCTGCCCCGCGCCTCGTCTGTCGCCGCGGCCTGGTGCGACTCCACCGCTTCCGCCGCAGCCTTCCCCGCCCACGCGCCAAACCGCGCCACCATCCAGTGCCCCAGCCACTCCGCCTCGGCTGCGCCCGCATTCGCCAGCCAGTACGCATAAACCGCTGCCAGCGCGCCGCTCCGCGTCAGGCTGTCCGGGCTGACCTTCTCCGGCGTGTCCTCCGACGTGTGATAGAACTTATCGGGCCAGTGGATGAGCATCGGCGCGGGGATGCCGACGGTCGGATCGGAGAGGATATAATGATCTGACCCCGCGCTGAACGCCGTCTCAGTGTGCCGCACCCCGTCAAGGAACGGCTCGCGCAGCCACGCCAGCAGGTGATCGGCGAACGAGGCGCCCGCCTGCGGCAGGTCGACCAGCTCCCACTGCCCGCCGGTCTGCTCCTGGTCCGCGCCGACCATGTCGAGGTTCAAGCCCGCCAGCCAGCGCGACCGGCTCGCTGCGCCGTCCTCGCACGACCCGCGCGCGTTTGCGCTTTCAGCAAGATAGGCGTAGGTGCCCGTCATCTCCGGCGGCCAGATGAAGCGGATGCTCCGCCGCGGCGCGGGCAGCTTGCCGTCTGACACGAGCCGCGCGAGCGTGACCGCGGCCTCCAGCAGCGCAGCCGCGCCCGACGCATTGTCGTGCGCGCCCGGCCGCGGGTGGCACAGGTGGCTCACCAGCAGGATTTCCTCGCCGTCGGCCATCGCATCCCCCGGCAGCAGCGCCTCGACCACCTCGATTGCGCCCGGATAAAACTCGCTGTCGACCGACGCCCGCACGCGCACCGTCTCGCCCTTCGCCAGTCGCGCCCGCAACCCGCGCCCCACGCGCGGGCTGACGACAAACCCCCACGCGTCCGGCTCCTCCTTGCCGCCCCACCAGAACGACGTGTATTGCAGCGCGTCGGGCAGGTCCAGCTCGGTGCGCCCGCCGGCCTCCATCCCGTCGAACAGCACGCCGGCCGCGCCCAGCTCGCGAATCGCCACGTTCGCCACGCGCGCAGCCGGTCGGTTCGTCAACACCACCTTGCCCGCCACGTCCAGCCCCGCGTAATCTTCGACTGCGATGCCGCCCTTGCCCCCCGGCGCAACCACCTCGAATTCGCCCTCAACCGGCGCGCTGCGTTGGATCAGGCTAATCGGCACGGCGTTGAAGTCGCACAGCAGCCTGCCGCCGCCGTTGCCTTCAGCAGGCAGGAGGTGCAGGGTGGCCGACTCGCAGTTCCACTCAAGGAAGCTCGGCGAGGACCAGAAGCGCGTCGCGCCGTCGGCCGGGTAGCCGAGCACGCGCACCTGCAAGCCCGCATCCGCCAGTTGCCCGGCGACGTAATTCGCCGCCGCGCGGTAGCCGGGGCTGGCCTGGATGCGATGATAGCCGCTGATCGCGGTCACATGCCGGTGCGCCATCTCCCCGCGGTAGGCGGCGCGGATCAAGTCAGTATAGATGTAGGGCATTTGCGCGTTCCCAGGGGTACGGTTGATTGCGCACGTGATTATAGCTTATGGATGGGAGAGGCCGTAAATCGGTTGGATGGAGGGTGGCGCGAGTGCTTGGAACGCGGAGATGCGGAGTGTAGCGGAGACACGGAGCGCGGAGGCGCGGAGCACGCTCGCTGCCGCGACGACCTCCGCGCTCCAAATCTCCGTGCTCCGCGCCTCCGCGTTCCAAACACTCGCGCGATTCTTCCAACTTATGCTATTATCATTCCATGTCCAACACACCCACCCGCAGGCTCCGCGGCATTATTCTGGCGCTGTTGGCCGCGTTCGTTGTCTTTGCCTCGGTCGCGGCTTGCGTCGCGGCCCCCGGCGGAACCGCGCCGGGCAGCCAGTCGTCCGCGCCCGCGCTCGCCACCCGCAAGCCCACCGCGACGCGCGTCAAGGCCACCGCAACGCGGACGCCGAGGAAGACGGTCACTGCCACGCCGAAACGCCGCGCGACCCCGACGCCCGACGACGGTCTGCTTAGCATCGCTTTCGACAAGCTGCCGCGCGAGGCGCAGCAAACCATCCGCCTCATCCGGCGGGGTGGGCCGTTCCCGTATGACAAGGACGGCTCGACCTTTGGCAATCGCGAGGGGCTGCTGCCGAAGCGGCCCAACGGCTATTACAAGGAGTACACCGTGATCACGCCGGGCTCGCGTGACCGGGGCGCCCGCCGCATCGTGGCGGGCCGCGAGGGCGAGTTGTACTACACCGACGACCATTACGACAGTTTCAAGCGAGTTGTGGAATGACCGGTCAGAAGACGACGCGCAACCTATCGCACGTGCTGGAGGGGGGCAAAGGCTCCGGGCTGTACCGCCTGCCCGGCCGGACCACCGCGGACACGCTCGAAGCCGCGGCCGAAGCGGCCGGCTGGCGCTTCCTGCGCCTCAACCTGGGCAAGGTCGACAGTAAGGCCGAGTTCCTGGCCGCCGCGGGCCGGGCGCTCAAGTTCCCGGAGTGGGCCGGCCGCAACTGGGACGCGTTCGAGGAACTCGTCAACGACCTCTCGTGGCTGCCGCCCGCCGCGGGCTACCTGCTGCTGATCGAGCGGGCGAGCGGCCTGGCGGACAAGGAGCCGGAGACGCTGCGCATGGCGCTGGACATCCTGAGCGACGCGCTGGATGGGCGCAAGGACCCGCCGCGCGTGGTGGCGCTGGTGCGCGGCGCGGGTGAGCTGGCCGCAAAGCTGCCCGCGGTGAAGTTCGAGAAGGCTGCGGGCAGGGGAGACGAGTCATGAAGCTGCGCATCATCCTTGCGTGCCTGTTGCTGGCACTGTTGGCCGGCTGCGCTGCGCCGCCCGCCTTCCCGCAGGTCACAGCGACCGCGCCACAGACAGCAGCGGTCAGCCCGCCGGCCGCGTCGCCCACACTGCCGCCTGCGGCCACGTCTACTGCCGCTGCGCCTGCGCCGACCACGCTGCCGACCGTAACAGCGGAAGCCGCGGCTTCACCCACGGCTAAACCGCGCGCGGCTGCCACGGTCGCCGTCTCGCCCACCGCGCAGCCCGTGGCCGTGACGACCGTCGTCCCGCCGACCGCCGCGCCTGTTGCCGTGGCGACGCCCGAGCAGAGCGGCCTCGGCAGCACGGAAGTCGTTGCGCCGAGCAGCGCGGGCGCGACGACCTATCGCGTATCTGAGATTACGCTGCCCACGTACCCGTATGCGAATCACCTGACCACCGTCACGGACCCGGCGCTCGACTACCCCGCGCTCAGCCTCGACCGCTCGGCCTACACTGCGGGCAATCCGCAGCCTGCGCCCAAAACTTACAAGCTGCTCGTGCTGGAGAACCGCTACCTGCGCCTGGGCATCCTGCCGGAGCTCGGCGGGCGCATCTACCAGTGCATCTTCAAGCCGACCGGCGCGAACGAGTTCTACGCCAACTCGGTCATCAAGCCGACGGAGTGGGGGCCTGGCTCGCCGCCGAACGCGCCGGGCGCAAACTGGTGGCTGGGCGCGGGCGGGCTGGAGTGGGGCTTCCCGGTGGAGGAGCACGGCTACGAGTTCGGCACGGTGTGGGGCTATGACCACGCCACCCTGCCGGACGGGAGCGTGATGATCACCGTGTACACCCAGACCGGGCCGGAGAAGCCGTACGCGGTGGTCGACATCATCCTGCCGCCCGACACGGCTTACTTCGTCATCCAGCCGCGTATCTCGAACCCGCTCGGCGCGGCGTGGCGCTTCAAGTGGTGGTCGAACGCGATGCTGGCGCCCGGCCGGCCCAACACCGTCTCGCCTGACCTGCGCTTCGTCGTGCCGGTCAGCGAGATGACCGTCCACAGCACCGGCGATGCGTCCCTGCCTCAGAGCGGGCAGACGCTCGCCTGGCCCTTTACAAATGGCCGCGACCTTTCCCGTCTCGGCAACTGGCAGAACTATCTCGGCGCGTTCAGCCGGCCAGCAGCAAGCGGCGGCTTTGCCGGGGTGTACGACCCCAACCTGGACGAAGGCATGGTGCGGGTGTATCCGCCGCAGGTGGCGAAGGGACTGAAGATTTTCGCCCCGCGCGGCGCGGCCGGCCTCGACCCGGCGCTGTGGACCCACGACGGCTCGACCTACGTGGAACTGCACGGCGGCCTCGAACCGACCTTCGGCGACTGGCATGAGCTGGGGCCGGGCGCGGATGTGACGTGGAGCGAGTTCTGGTACCCGGTGGCAGGCATCGGCGGGCTGACCTTCGCCAACGACCGCGCGGCGCTCTCGCTCGCGCCGTTCGGCGGCAAGCTGCGCGCCGGCCTGTTCCCCACCTCCACCGTGTCCGGCCGCGTCACGGTCACGGTGCAGGGCGGGACACCCGTCGCGCTCGATGCGCAGATTAGCCCGGAGCGCCCGTTCCTCGCCGACCTCGTGCTGCCCGACGGCGTTCCGGCGGAGGGTGAGGCCGCGGTGACGCTGGTCGACGCGGCCGGCGCGACCCTCTTTGAATGGAGCGGTCGCGTTCCTTTGCGATAACCGCCCCTTTCGGCTATACTGCGGCTGTTCGGGGCGTAGCGCAGCCAGGTTAGCGCGCTTGATTTGGGTTCAAGAGGTCGGGAGTTCGAATCTCCCCGCCCCGACACGATCGTCGCGTAGGCTTCAGCCTGCGCGCTTTCATTTAAGGAGAGAACCGATGTGTTCCCGCGCTCATGATATGCTCGAACCAAACGAAGACGCCGAGTCGCCCGGCCGCGATGACCAGATCCGCCGCACCGCGCGCGTGCTGGAGATCGTCCAGCAGATTGCGCTGCGACCGCGGGGCTGGACGCGGCGTCGCCTGGCCGAGCATCACGAAGTGAGCGAGCGCATGATCACCAAAGACCTCGAGCTGATCCGCCGGCGGCTGGGCCTGCCCCTGCTGAACGACGGCGACGGCTACTACTTCGAGCGCCTCCCGCACCTCCCCACCACGGCCTACACCTTCGGCGAGGCGCTCGCCCTCCTCACCGCAGCCCGCGCGGCGCAGGCGATCCCCGGCGTCAACTCGGCCGAGCTGGCATCGGCCATCGCCCGCCTCGAAACCATCTTCCCGGACGAAATCCGCCCCCTCGTGCGCGAGGCGACCGAGCGTCTGCCCTCCCAGGCGGAGGGCGGCTCGACCGGCGAGAGCCGCCAGCGCATGTTAGCCATCCTGCACCGGGCCTGGGTGGAGCGGCGGCAGGCCCGCATCTCCTACGCCACGGCCTCCCGCGCGGGGCAAATCTCGCAGCGCGTCGTCGAACCCTACTCGATCATCCCCTATGGCCGCTCATGGCAGATGGTGGCGCACGACCACCTGCGCGGGGCGGTCGTCACGTTTAAGGTCGACCGGGTCCGCGCCGCCACGCTGCTCGAAACGCGTTACGCAATTCCGCCGGACTTCGACGTTGACGCATATCTGGGCGACGCCTGGGGTATCATGCGCGGGGTCGCGGGCGCGGCCGAGACGGTGGTGCTGGAGTTCGAGCCGGAGGCGGGCCGCTGGGTGGCCGAGGAGCAGTGGCACCGCAGCCAGCAGGTGGAGGCGCTGGCGGACGGCGGGGTGCGGGTCACATTCCGAGTAGGCGTGACGCCGGAGATGGTGAACTGGATTTTGCAGTACGGGGGACGGGTGCGGGTGGTCGAGCCCGCGTGGTTGCGCAGGCAGGTGGCCGCGGAGCACCGGCGGGCGGTGGCGCTGAACGCAGATGACGACAGTTTTGACAACACCGGACGCTAAATGTAGACTACTGTCGTCATGCGGGTGTAGCTCAGGGGTAGAGCGTCTGCCTTCCAAGCAGAATGTCACGGGTTCGAATCCCGTTACCCGCTTTTGGCGGCGACCCTACTAGATGTAGTGGTCGCCGTCGCTTTTCCTACTAATACTCGGAGCTCGGGCGCAAAACGAGGCAGTATGTCATCGTTTGAACGCATTCTACCGTTACTCTTCTATACTGCAAAAGTTGGAGGTGGACACTACCGCTAGGTCACTGGGAATAAGTCCCGTCAAGTGCGCAAATGATACTCGTAGGTAGCATGAGAGTTGTCGTGT
>CAZPTI010000205.1:0-8773 GCA_964588925.1 uncultured Anaerolineales bacterium
TCCGTCAGCGACTCGACGTAGTACGAACCGGCCAGCGGGTCAATGGTGTCGGCCACGCCCGACTCGTACGCGATGATCTGCTGCGTGCGCAGCGCGACCTCGACTGCGTTTTGCGACGGCAGCGCCAGCGCCTCGTCCCGTGAGTTGGTGTGCAGCGACTGCGTGCCGCCCAGCACCGCGGCGAGCGCCTGGAGCGTGACACGCACGACGTTGTTCTCCGGCTGCTGCGCGGTCAGGGTCGAACCCGCGGTCTGCGTGTGGAAGCGCAGTTGCCAGCTCTTCGGGTCCTGCGCGGCGAACCTATCCCGCATGATCTTCGCCCAGATTCGCCGCGCCGCGCGAAACTTCGCGACCTCTTCAAGGAAGTTGTTGTGCGCATTGAAGAAGAACGCCAGTTGCGGACCGAACTCGTCGACCTTCTGCCCCGCGTCCACCGCGGCATTGACGTATTCGATGGCGTTCGCCAGCGTGAAGGCGATCTCCTGCGCAGCCGTGCTGCCGGCCTCGCGAATGTGGTAGCCCGAAATGCTGATCGTGTTCCAGTGCGGCACTTCAGCGGCGCAGTAGCGGAACAGGTCGGTGATCAGCCGCATGGACGGCGCGGGCGGGAAGATGTACGTGCCGCGCGCGATATACTCCTTGAGGATGTCGTTCTGCACCGTGCCGCGCAGCGCGGACGGGCTGACGCCCTGCTTCTTCGCCACGGCAATGACCATCGCCAGCAGGATGCTCGCCGGCGCGTTGATGGTCATGGAGATGGAGACCCTGTCGAGCGGAATCTGGTCAAGGAGGATTTCCATGTCCGCCAGCGACGAAATGGACACACCCACCTTGCCCACCTCGCCCAGCGCCAGCGCGTCGTCTGCGTCGTAACCAATCTGTGTGGGCAGGTCGAACGCGACGCTCAGGCCGGTCTGCCCCTGCGCCAGCAGGTAGCGGTAGCGCTGGTTGCTCTCCGACGCGGTGCCGAACCCGGCGTACTGGCGCATGGTCCAGAAACGCCCGCGGTACATGGTCGGCTGCACGCCACGCGTGTACGGATACTCGCCCGGCAGCCCGAGCTTATCCAGGTATTCTTCGCCCACCTGCGGGCATAGCTCCGCTTCGTGGTCGGGCGTGTACACGCGCTCGACCGGGACGCCGGACGAGGTCTCAAACTTCGGCGAACGTTCCGGCGCCTTCGCCAGCACCTTCGCAACCGATTTCTGCTCCCACGCAGCTTTGCGTTCCGCTAAAGTCATCTCGCGCTCCAGTATCAGCAGATAGGTAAGTCGGTTTCGGCCGCCTCTACGGGCGCCCGGTACTTGCGCTCAAACATGGCCGGGTCGTACGGCGCGCGGCGATTGGGGCACGCGTCGCGCGGGCACAACTGGCAGCTAGCGAACGATTCCTCCGCTGGGAACAGGATGCCCGACACCGACTTGATCGGCCACATGAGGAACGTTTCCTTAAGCTGCACGCCGGTTGCGCCTTCGACGTCGCCGAGCAGCGTGAAGAGGGGCCGCTGCTGGCTGATCGGCCAGTCGCCGAGCGAGCCGGGATTCATCACCGAAGGGTTCATGAGGCTGTATGCGTTCGTCAGGTGGTTCATCAGCCCACCGTAGGCGCTCCGCAGCACGGCCTCGTTGATCGCGTCCGAATAGTAGCTCTTTAACAGGTCATCCGCGTACTGTTCGGCCCAGTGCGCCAACTCCACCCCGCACGTGCAGACGAAGGCAAAGAAGCGCTCCAGCTTGTCCAGATTCACGCGCAGCACGCGGCTCTTGAACTCGACGCCCTCCGCGGTCACGGTGTCAGGCCCCTTCGCCTCGACAAAAACCAGCTTGAACGCGGCGCGCGGGTGCGCGATGGCCTCCGCTTCCTTCACCAGCCCCAGCAACTCGCTCTCGTGCCGGCTGCCGGGGCGGACGCGCATCGCGGCCACGAGGGCCGCGGTGTCGATGCGGTATGGTAAATTATCGATAACGTTCACCGAATGCTCCCACGCGTAAAACGACCGGCGCCCGCCAGGAACGCCGGTCATGTCGAAAGGATAGCCGGGATTCTCACAGGCGTCAATGACCTAAGTCAGCCCGCGACACGCCGGCTCGCTGACTTAAGCTGACGGCTTAGTCCGGAACACCACATCCCACAGCGGCGACGAGACGCCGTAACGCGCGCTGGGCGTCTTGAAGTGGTGCATCATGTGATACCGCTTGAGATATTTCGCCCAGCGCGACCGCATCGGCCAGTGATGCGTGGCATAGTGCGTCAGGTCGTACGCGAGGTAGCCGAACATGAAGCCGGAGAAGATCGGATCGACCCACGCGGGCGCGCCGAACAGCCTGCCGACGACGAAGTAGTACAGGAAGTAAAACAGGATCGCCAGCGGGATGCTCAACACGGGCGGCATAACGAGCCGGGTCTTGAGCTGCGGTTGCGCATGATGCACACCGTGGAACATGAACCAGATTTTAGCCACGCGCTCCGACTTCGGGTCGAAGTGGAACACGAAGCGGTGGATCGTGTACTCGGCAAACGTCCAGATGAACACGCCGACGACGAAGCCCACCGGAATTTGGAACCAGCTTTGTCCCGGCGCAAGCTGAACGATCGGACGGATCAGAAAGAACAGGATCGTGGGGACAAAGATGAGCGCCACGACGACCGGGCTGATGTGCGTAAAGAATTCGAGGAAGTCCGACTTAAACAGTCGGATCGGCACATCGCTGTGGTCGGTCGGCAGCGCGTTGGAAGAGTGCGAATACGCCTGCTTCCCTGGCTTAACTTTGATGGATTGCGCCATGATTCAAAACCCCCCTTACTTCAATGATAGGAGTGTTTGGCCTAATTGCACCTGCGCGCCGGGCGTCGCTTTGACCTCGTGGATCACGCCGGCCCGCGGTGCGCGCAGCTCGTTTTCCATCTTCATCGCTTCGAGGATCACAAGGGTGTCCCCTTCTGCGACCTCCTGTCCTGGCTGAACAGGCACTTTGACGACGAGGCCCGGGATAGGCGCTTTGATCAGCAACTCGCCGTCTGGCGGACGCAGGCTGCGGTCGACCAGCGCGAGACGCCGCGAGCGTTCGTCCTGCACCTTCACCACGTAGCGCAGCCCGCCCGTCATCACGCCGTAAGTCGTGTGGCCCTCCGCGTCCGGGTCGAGCACGACTTCGTGCGAGGTGTTGTCGACGATCAGCGAGTACAGGTTTGTTCCGCCGACCAGCCGCATATCCGCCAACAACTCCTGCCCGTCCACCGTGACGCGGCCGTGATGGTCGATGTCGATCTCAAAAACCTGGTCGTTGACCGTGGCGAAGTATTTCATCTCTGCACCTCACCGCACCCGCGGCCGGCCGGAAGTCTTCCACGGCGACAACTTGACGCTGCTATCGTCGCACGGGGAGCCGAACAGCACGGCCTGTTGCTCCTTCTCGTGCTGCGCCAGCGCGGCGGCGACCGCGGCCACCTGCGCCAGATCGCGGCTGGGAGCAGAGGCCAGCTTGAACCCATCCGGCCCGTCCACAAACGCGGTGTCGAACTGGCCCCACTGGAAGCGCGGGGAGTCCATCACCTGCTGGTGGAACGGGATCGTGGTATGGATGCCGCCCACGCGGTATTCTGCCAGCGCGCGGCGCATCCGTAAAATTGCCTCCGGCCGCGTCTCGCCCCACACGACGAGCTTGGCGAGGAGCGGATCGTAGAAGAGGCTCACGTCCCACCCCGCATAGACGCCTGTCTCCAGGCGCACGCCCGGCCCGGTCGGCTCGATCAGGCTGGTGATGCGCCCGGCTTCCGGCAGGAAGTTATTATAGGGGTTCTCTGCGCTAATGCGACACTCGATCGCATGGCCGTTGAACTTGATGTCCTTCTGCTTCCAGCGCAGCTTGCGTCCGCCGGCCAGCGCGAACTGCTCCTTGACGATGTCGATGCCCGTGACCAACTCCGTCACAGGGTGCTCGACCTGAAGCCGGGTGTTCATTTCGAGGAAGTAGAAGTTGCCCGCGCGGTCCAGCAGGAACTCAATGGTGCCGGCGTTGGAGTAGTTGACCGCCTGCGCCGCGCGCACCGCGATTTCGCCCATGCGCTGACGCAGTTCCGCCGTCACCGCAACCGACGGCGCTTCCTCGATGAGCTTCTGGTGCCGCCGCTGGATGGAGCATTCGCGCTCGCCGAGGTAGATGCAGTTGCCGTGGTTGTCGGCCAGCACCTGGATTTCGATGTGCCGCGCCTTTGTAATCAGCTTCTCGAGGTAAATGTTATCGTCGCCGAACGCATTCTTCGCCTCGCGGCGCGCCGCGGCCAGCGCGCGCGGCAGTTCCTCCGGCTCGTGGACCTGGCGCATGCCCTTGCCGCCGCCGCCGGCGGATGCCTTGACCAGGATCGGATAGCCGATTGCCTCCGCAGCCCTGATCGCGTCCGCGTCGGTCAGCCCGCCACAGGGGTCGCAACCAGGCGTGGAATCGCTCCCAGGCACAACCGGCACGCCCGCCTCGATCATCCGCCGCCGCGCCATCACCTTATCGCCCATCGCGTAGATGGCCGAGGGCGACGGCCCGACCCAGGCGATGCCCGCGTCCATGACGGCCTGCGCGAACTCCTCGTTTTCCGAGAGGAAGCCATAGCCGGGATGGATCGCCTCCGCGCCGGAGCGCTTCGCTACTTCGATAATCGCGGGGATGTTCAGGTAGCTTTCGCGCGCGGGCGGCGGGCCGAGGCGGTACGCCTCATCCGCAAAGCGCACGTGCAGCGCGGCCCGATCCGCGTCGGAGTAGACCGCGACGGCCTTTACCCCGCGCTCCTGGCACGCGCGGATCACGCGCACCGCGATTTCGCCACGATTCGCCACGAGTATCTTGTTGAACATGCGTCCTCCCGGCCCTTACAGCGGGATATTCCCGTGCTTCTTGGGCGGGTTGGTGTCCCGCTTGTTTTGCAGCATCTCCAGCGCGTTGATCAGCCGCGGGCGCGTTTCTTTCGGCTCGATGACCGCATCGACGTATCCGCGCGACGCGGCAACATACGGGTTGGCGAACTTCTCGCGATACTCGGCCACCAGTTGCGCCTTCGTCTCGACCGGGTTAGCCGAAGCGGCAATCTCGCGGCGGTAGACGATGTTCACCGCGCCGTCCGGCCCCATCACCGCGATTTCCGCGGTCGGCCAGGCGAGGTTAATGTCGCCGCGCATGTGCTTGGACGACATAACGCAGTACGCGCCGCCGTACGCCTTGCGCGTGACCACGGTCAGCTTGGGCACGGTGGCCTCCGCGTACGCGTAGATCAGCTTCGCGCCGTGCCGGATGATGCCGCCGTGCTCCTGCGTGGTGCCGGGGAGGAAGCCGGGCACGTCGACAAAAGTCACGATGGGAATGTTGAAGCAGTCGCAGAAGCGGACGAAGCGCGCCGCCTTCACGCTGGCGTTGATGTCGAGCACGCCGGCGAGCACCGCGGGCTGATTCGCCACGATGCCGATCACCCGGCCGTCCAGCCGCGCATAGCCAATGACGATGTTTCCGGCGAAATTCTGCATGACTTCGAGGAACTCGCCGCTGTCGACCACCTTCGTGATGACATCTTTGATGTCGTAGGGCCGGTTCGGTTCTTCCGGCACAACCGCGTTCAGCGCCTCGTCCGTCCGCAGCGGATCGTCGTCAGAGCGGAGGTAGGGCGGGTCTTCCATGTTGTTCGACGGCAGGTAGGAGAGCAGCCGCTGGACGAGGAAGATGGCGTCCTCCTCGCCGTCCGCCGCAAAGTGCGCCACGCCGGAGGTGGACGCGTGCACCAGCGCGCCGCCGAGGTCCTCGAAGGTCACGTTTTCGTGCGTGACGGTCTTGACCACGTCCGGCCCGGTGACGAACATATTGCCCGTGTCCTTAACCATCAGGACGAAGTCGGTGAGCGCGGGCGAGTAGACTGCGCCGCCGGCCGACGGTCCCATAATCATGCTGATCTGCGGCACGACGCCAGAGGCGAGCGTGTTGCGCAAGAAGATGTCCGCGTAGCCGCCGAGGGAGAAGACGCCCTCCTGGATACGCGCGCCGCCCGAATCGTTCAGGCCGATCACGGGCGCGCCGTTCTTCATCGCCAGGTCCATGATCTTGCAGATTTTCTCCGCGTGCGCCTCGCCGAGCGAGCCGCCGACCACGGTGAAGTCCTGCGAGAAGACGTAGACGAGGCGGCGGTCAATGGTGCCGTAGCCCGTCACCACGCCGTCGCCGAGCGTCTGGTTTTCGAGGTCGCTCGGGTCGCCGCTGCGCTGGATGACAAAGCGGTCGAGTTCCGTGAACGAGCCTTTGTCGAGCAGCAGGTCGAGCCGCTCGCGGGCGGTCAGTTTGCCCTTTGCGTGTTGCGCCTTGATGCGGTCCTCGCCGCCCCCCAGCCCGGAAGCATATTTGAGGTCGCGCAGGCGGGTGATTTGCGCCTCGCGGACGGTCTTATCCTGTACGATTTTATCGCGCATTGATCTCTCCTTGCGCGCGCGCATGACGGCCCAGCAGATAACCGATCAACGTAACGATGATAGCAGTGACGAGGCTGCCGCCCACCAGCAGCACACCCGCGTCGAACCAGAAACGGTCGGGGAAGATGCGGATCAGGGTGCTCTCATAGCCAAAGGTCCACGTCCCCGGCGGGAAGAACACGTTGTGGAACGCCACAAAGAAGGTGCGCCACGAGAGCAGGACGAAGAGGATGGCGCCGAGCAAGAGCAACGTGCTGATGACGCCGCCCATGAAGAGGGCGGCGTAGCCGTCGGAGCGCGTTGCTCGGGGGATCAGGAGCAGCAGCAACCCACCGACGACGATCACGGATACGACTGCCAGCACGCGCCACAGCGTATCGGTGAGGATGCGCACGTCGAGCATGTGGCTGACTTCTTCGGGGGCGTAGAGCGGCTGGTCGGTTCCGGGCACGCGGAGCGCGGTGAACCTTGCCAGCCCGGCCTCGGGCGACTCGTTGCCGTTGTAGTAGTCGATCCACTGCATCACATAGTCGATGCGCTGCTGGTTGGTGAAACCGTACATATCGGGGGGGAAGTCAGCTTTGCCGTACTCCCACTGGACGTACCACGGGTTCCATACAATCCGCACGGCAAGCAGGACGATAAACACCGGCATTGCCAGTGCGACGAGCCAACGCAGTACGCCAACCAGGGGTCTGGGCAAAGGGTGCCTCCACGTTTATCGTTCGTAGTAGGCGCTTCAGCGCCAGGCACGGGCGCTGAAGCGCCTACTACGAACCACCTTATAGCCAGTTGTCGAACCAATCCAGCGTCCGCCGGACGTACGCTGCCGGCTCCAATTCGAGCGCCTGCAAGTGCGTCGCGTTCGGCACGAGCCACAAGTCCGTGCGTTCGGGATGTTGCGGGTCGCGCAGGGCCTCGTACACGCGCGCGCTCTGCCACGCAGGGACGTGCCCGTCCGCCTCGCCGTGAATGAGCAAGATCGGCATCCACGGCCGCTGCGCCTGCAACATCGGGTAGAGCCGCTTGTTGCCGAGCCTGCGCATGACCGGCTGAATCACACCGTAGAACGGCGGTCGCACCACGCCGGAGTAGACGCCCTCGGGAACGACCGGCGGGCTGTCGAGCACCATCGCGTCATATCCACCTCCCGACCCGCGCAACGCCAGCCCCAGCCCGACCGCCGCGCCGAACGAGTTGCCCCACAGCCCCACCCAGAGCTGCGTGTGCTCGTTGCGCAGCCACGTCGCCCAGCGCGCCGCATCCGAAATGGCAAGCTCGCCGGTCGAATCCCACACGCCCCCCGACTTGCCGTGCGCCCGCGCGTCAACCAGCAGGAAGTTGTACCCGCGCTTCAGCCCTTCGTCGACAACCGGCCACGCGCACAGCGACTCGCGCTGCTCGGGCCAGCGGAGGGGAACCGGCGCGCGGGAGAAGATCGCCTTGCGGGCAAGCAGAACGCCGCCGCAACTGTTAAACCCGTGAAGGTGCGCAATGGTTCGCGCGAACGGCTTCCCGTCCGGCCCCCTGCCTGGAATCCAGGTCGCATGCAGGAGCGCGCCGTCACTGGCAGTAAGGTTGACGCTCTGTGCTGCAAACTGGAATCGTTCCGGAAGTTGCGCGGCGACGCGCTGAGGGTGCGTAAAGTAGTAGGCCGCGCCGCCTACGGCCAGGGCCGTTCCGGCCGCCTGCAGAATCAGCGTGCGCTGCAGCAGCCGCCGTGTGACTGGTGACACCTGCATATCAATCCAACCAAACTTAACCGTCAATTTCGATATGAGTTGCGCGATGGATTGTACAACGGGGAAACGTGGAGGGGAAATCGGAAGTTAGCCGCAGAGGACGCAGAGAGCGCAGAGTCCTTCGACTTCGCTCACGCCCGGCGCGAGCCGGATGCTCTGCGCTCTCTGTGTCCTCTGCGGCAAAACGTTAGTTGTCCTGCGCGCCCTGGTTGATCCAGGCCGCGATCAGGTCGATCTGCTCCTGCGGGAGACGGGGCTGGCGACGGGGCATCTTGCCCGCATCAACCAGCTTCCAGAGCATGCTGTTCGCCGAGTCGCCGGGAACAACCACCTGCCCATCCTCGCCGCCCTGCATCAGTTCGGCATGCGTGGTCAGGTTGAGGCCGCCCTTCTCGCCGTCCTCGCCGCCGTGGCACTTAATGCACGTCTTCTCAAAAATCGGCATGATGTCGTTGCTGAAGCTCACCGTGGCGGGCGCAGCCGGGGCTTCAGTCGGTGCGGCGGTCGGCTCCGGCGCAGTGGTTGCGGTGGGCGCCTCGGTTGGCGCTTCAGTCGGCGCCTCGGTAGGGGCCGTCGTCGCGGTCGGCGCCTC
>CAZPTI010000206.1:0-8747 GCA_964588925.1 uncultured Anaerolineales bacterium
GCGCGGCCGGCACGGCGGTGCCGTGCATGAACCTCATTCTCGGCTGGGATGAGACGCTCGGCCTGCAATTCACGGGATTGCACCCGTAAGGTCTGGAGGACTTATGAACCCGATTGTTATCAAACTCGGCGGCGCAGCGGGCGTGTCGGTTGCGCCGGTGCTGGCGGATATTGCCAACCTGGTGCGCGCAGGTTATCCCATCGTCCTGGCGCACGGGACGTCGGCTGCGGCGGACGAGCTCGCGGCGCGCGTTGGGCATCCGTGCCGGCAGATCACCTCCCCCTCCGGCCACGTCAGCCGCTACACCGACCCGGAGACGCTGGAACTGTACGTGATGGCGGCGGCCGGCGGGGTCAACAAGAACATCGTCGCCGCGCTGCAAGGGATGGGGTGCAACGCGTTCGGCCTGTCGGGCGTGGACGGGCGGCTGCTCGTCGCCCGGCGGAAAGCGGCTGTGCGCGCAGTCGAAGGCGGGCGGCAGCGCGTCATTCGCGACGACTACACCGGCCAGATCGAGGCCGCCAACGGCGAGTTGCTGACCACCCTGCTCACGGCGGGCTACACGCCGGTCGTCGCGCCCCTCGCGCTCGGGCTGGAGGGCGAGCGGCTCAACGTGGACGGCGACCGGGCGGCGGCCATGCTGGGGGGCGCGATCAACGCCGACGCGCTCATCATCCTCAGCAACGTCCCCGGCCTGCTGGCCGACTACCCCGACGAGTCCTCGCTGATCCGCCACATCGACCCGGCCCGGCTCGGCGGGGTGGAGGGGCTGGCGCAGGGAAGGATGAAGCGGAAGCTGCTGGCCGCGCAGGAGGCGCTGGAGCGCAACGTGCCAACGGTGGTGCTGGCCGATTCCCGGCGCAACCGGCCCGTGGCGGCGGCATTGCGGGGCGAGGGGACGGTGATCGGGGAGATCGCGACGCTGGCGACCCTGCCTGTGCGCGAGCGCGTCATGGTGGAGGCGTAGATGGGCGTCGCTGCAAGCTATTTCGATGCGACCGCCGTCACCAACATCCTCCCGACCGAAGCGGCGCACACCTCCGGCGTCTATCCCAAGCGGACGCTTGCCATCGTGCGGGGCGAGGGCGCGCATGTGTGGGACGCCGACGGGCGCGAGTACATCGACTGCGTGGCGGGGCAAGGCTCGGCCAACCTGGGCCACTGTCACCCGGCGGTGGTCGAGGCGATACGCGAACAGGCCGGGCGACTGATCACCTGCCCGGAGATTTTCTACAACGACACGCGCGCCGCCCTGCTCAACCGGCTGGCGCTCGTCGCGCCGGCAGGGCTGGACCGGGCGTTCCTGTGCAATTCGGGGACGGAGGCGGTCGAGGCGGCGATCAAGTTCGCGCGCGCTGCCACCGGGCGGCAGGGCATCGTCGCCGCGCGCAACGGCTTCCACGGCCGGACGATGGGCAGCCTGTCGGCCACGTGGAAAGAGGAGTACCGGCGTCCGTTCGCGCCGCTCGTGCCCTGCTTCTCGCACGTCCCGTTCAACGACATTGACGCGCTTGAAGCTGCGGTCGACGGCGACACGGCGGCGGTCATCCTCGAAGTCGTCCAGGGCGAGGGCGGCGTGCGCGTGGCGTCGGGCGAGTATCTGCGCGACGCGCAACGCCTGTGCGAGGAACGGGGCAGCCTGCTGATCCTCGACGAGGTGCAGACCGGCTTCGGGCGCACGGGCAGGCTGTTCGCGTGCGAGCATTTCGGCGTGACGCCCGACCTCATGCCGGTCGCCAAGTCGATGGCCGGCGGCATGCCCATCGGCGCGTGCCTGATCGGGCCGCGCGTCGGGATGCTGCCGCCCATGTCGCACGGGAGCACGTTCGGCGGGAACCCGCTGGCCGCCGCCGCCGCGCTCGCCGCCATCACCGCCCTGACCACCCCCTACCCCGCCCCCACCTGCTGCGAGACGCTGCCGCAACTGGCCGCGCGCAAGGGACGACGGCTGATGGACGGGCTGCGCTCCATCGACTCCCCGATGATTCGCGAGGTGCGTGGGCTGGGGCTGATGGTCGGCGTGGAGCTCAAGACAAAGGTGACGCCCGTGCTGCAACGCCTGCAAGCCCTCGGCGTCCTCGCGCTGCCCGCCGGAGCCACCGTCCTGCGCCTGCTGCCGCCGCTGGTGATTGAAGAGGACGATATTGACCGGGTCGTAGACGCCGTGAGCGCTGCGCTATCCGGTTCGTAGTAACCGGCGCACGCGCCGCCGCTTCAGCGCCCGTCGCGCTAAAGCGCGCACTACAACCTGCCATTCTTGAGAGGAGCACCATTATGTCTCTCACCCGTTACGCCATTATCGACTCCACCCTCCGTGAGGGGGAGCAATTTATCAACGCATCTTTTTCAACGGAGCAAAAGATCGCCATTGCCCGCAGCCTCGACGAATTTGGCGTCGAGTATTTGGAGTTGACCTCCCCGCAGGCCTCGCCGGGCAGCCTCGACGACCTGCGCACCATCTGTCGCCTCGGCCTGAACGCGCGCATCCTCACGCACATCCGCTGCCATCGCGACGATGCGGCCATTGCGCTCGATGCGGGCGTGGACGGCGTGGACGTGGTCATCGGCACGTCGTCCAGGCTGCGCCAGTTCAGCCACGGCAAGAGCATCGACGAGATCATCGCGCTGGCGAGCGAGGTGCTGCCGTGGATTCGGGAGCAGGCGCCCGACGTGGAGCTGCGCTTCAGCACGGAGGACTCGTTCCGCAGCGAAGAGGCCGAGCTGCTGCGCGTCTACCTTGCCGTGGACAGGCTCGGCGTGGTCAACCGGCTCGGCATTGCGGACACGGTGGGCATCGCGACCCCCTCGCAGGTGAGCCGCCTCGTCGGCACGCTGCGCCGCCTGACCCACTGCGACATCGAATTTCACGGCCACAACGACTCGGGCTGCGCCGTGGCAAATGCGTTCTCGGCCCTCGAAGCGGGCGCGACTCACATCGACACGACGGTGTTAGGCATTGGGGAACGGAACGGCATTACGCCTCTCGGCGGGCTGATCGCGCGCATGGTGACGCTCGACCGGGCGGGAACCACGGCGAAGTACCGGCTGGAGAAGCTGCGCAGTATCGAAATGCTGGTCGGCGAGATGGTCAATGTCGATATTCCCTTCAACAATTGCATCACGGGGTTCAGCGCGTTCACGCACAAAGCGGGCATCCACGCCAAGGCCATCCTCAATTCGCCCGAAACCTACGAGGCGCTCGATCCGCACGACTTCGGCCTGACGCGCTACATCTCCATCGCGCACCGCCTGACCGGCTGGAATGCGGTTCGCGCAAGGGCGGATCAACTCGGCCTGGCGCTGTCCGACGCGCATGTGAAGGCGCTCACGCAGCATATCAAGGTGCTGGCCGACGAGCGGGCGCTGAGCCTCGACGACGTGGACAACCTGCTGCGCAACTGGGGGAACGGCAACGGGAACGGCCATCATGGGTGAGACCTTTGCGCAGAAGGCGCTGGCGAGGGCGGCGGGGATCGCGCGCGTGGCCGTCGGGCAGATCGTCGATGCGCGACCCGACGTAGTGCTCAGCCACGACAACACGGCGGCCATCGCGCGCCTGTTCAGCAGCCTGGGGCTGGCGCGCGTGGCGCACCCCGAGCGCATCGCGATCACGCTGGACCACGCCGTGCCCCCGCCCACAGCCGAGCACGCGCAGAACCATGCGGACGCGCGCCGGTTCGCGCAGGAACAGGGCGTAACGAACTTTTTCGAGGCCGGCCGGGGCATCTGCCACCAGGTGCTCAGCGAAGAGGCGCTCGTCCTGCCGGGGCAGCTCATCCTCGGCGCAGACAGCCACACGACGCACTTCGGCTGGTTGGGCGCGTTCGGCGCAGGGATCGGGCGGAGCGAGGTGGCCGCGCTGTGGGCGACAGGGGAGCTCTGGTTGCGCACGCCGGAGACGATTCGCGTGGAGCTGACCGGCGCGCTGCGAGAGGGCGTCACGGCGAAGGACCTGGGGCTGACGCTGCTCAAGTTGCTGGGGCCGGAGGCGGGCATCTATCGCAGCCTGGAGATCGGCGGGCCGGGCGTCTCGTCGCTCAGCCTGGAGAGCCGCATGGTCATCCCGAACCTGATGGCCGAGTCGGGCGCGAAGAACGCCTGGATGGAGCCGGACGGGGCGGCTTTCGACTGGCTGGCGGAGCGGCTGGCGCGACGGACGGGTGAGGCGGTGGACGCGTGCCGGGCGCGCATCGAGGCGGGCGCGCTGTACCCCGACTCCGATGCGGAATACCTGGAGCGGCATGTGGTCGACCTGCGCGAGATCGAGCCGGTCGTCAGCCTGCCCCACTCCCCCGCAAGGCTGGCGCCGCTCTCGCAGGTGGCAGGGACGCCGGTGCAGCAGGCGTTCATCGGCACATGCGCCAACGGGCGGCTGGAAGATATGGCGGCTGCGGCGGAGGTGCTGCGTGGGCGCAAGGTGGCAGCAGGCACGCGCCTGATCGTGATTCCGGCGTCGAGCGAAGCGCTGCGCGATGCGCTGGCCTGTGGTTATGTCGACACGTTCGTCCAGGCGGGCGCGATGCTCGGCGTGCCGGGGTGCGGGCCGTGCATGGGCAACCATCTCGGCATCCCGGCCAGCGGCGAGACGGTCATCAGCACGGCCAACCGCAACTTCCGGGGCCGCATGGGGAATCGCGACGCCGACATCTACCTCGCCAGCCCGCAGGTGGTGGCGGCTGCGGCGGTGCTGGGACGAATTCCATCGCGCGAAGACCTGACGGGGCTGGCGCAAGGAGAATGATCTGATGGGTCGCGCATGGGTCTACGGGGACGACGTGAACACGGACGTGATCTTCCCCGGCAAGTACACGTACACGATCAAGGAAGAAGCGGAGATGGCGCGCCATGCGCTGGAGGACCTCGATCCGTCCTTCGCCGGGAGCGTCCAGGCGGGCGATGTGATCGTGGCGGGGCGCAACTGGGGGTGCGGCAGCAGCCGTGAGCAGGCGGTCGCGTGCTTGCGTTCCGCCGGGGTCCGGTTTATAATTGCGCAAAGTTTCGCAAGAATCTACTTTCGCAACGCCGTCAACAACGGCCTCCTCCCCATCGTCTGCCCGGAGGCGGTTGCGGCCATCCAGCCCGGTGAGGCTGTGACCGTCGACCCGGAACGGTGCGTGGTGCGTTGCCAGAGCGGCGAGTTCCCATTCCCCCCGCTATCGCCATCAGTCGCTGCCATTCTCCAGGCCGGCGGGCTACTGCCCATGTTACGCGCGCGATTTTCCGGCGCGCCCTCACTTTCGGAGAATGCGAAATGACCACGATTTGCCTCATTCCGGGCGACGGCGTTGGCCGCGAAGTCGTGCCTGCCGCCGCGCAAGCCATTGCCACTGCGCTGCCGGCCGTCCGTTTCCTCAATGCGCGCGCCGGGTGGGATTGTTTCCTCCGCACCGGCTCCGCGCTGCCCGACGAGACGCGCGCAGCGGTCAGGGTGGCCGACGCGACCCTGTTCGGCGCGACGCAATCGCCCACCACGGGCGAGGCCGGCGTCCGCACTTTTTCCGGGCAGCCCGTCACCTATCGCAGCCCCATCCTCGCGCTGCGCAAGGAGTTCGACCTGTACGCCAACCTGCGCCCGGCCGCGCCCCTCGTGCCCAACGGCCGGCCCATCGACCTGCTGATCGTGCGCGAGAACACCGAGGACCTGTACTCCGGGCGGGAGCGGCGCGAGGGGGACACGGCCATCGCCGAGCGCGTCATCACGCGCAAGGGCAGCGAGCGCATCGCCAGGGTCGCATTCGAGCAGGCGCGCCGCCGGGCCGCTCTCCGAAGTTGCGAGGGAACCGGCTTCGGCCGCCGCTGCGGCAAGGTGACGATTGTCCATAAGGCGAACGTGCTCAAAGTGACCGACGGGCTGTTTCGCGAGTGCTGCCTGCATGTGGCGAAGAGCTACCCCGACGTGGAGGTCGATGAGATGCTGGTCGATGCGGCGGCGATGTGGCTGGCGCGCGACGCCAGCCGCTTCGACGTGATCGTCACCACGAATATGTTCGGCGACATCCTGTCCGACCTGGCAGCGGGCCTCGTGGGGGGGCTGGGCGTGGCGCCGTCGGGCAACGTGGGCGCAGGCAAGGTGGCGGTGTTCGAGCCGGTGCACGGCAGCGCGCCCGACATTGCGGGCCGGGGCGCAGCCGATCCCATCGGCGCAATGCTGAGCGCAGCCATGCTGCTGGAGCATGTCGGGCAGCCGGTCGCAGCGGCCAACCTGCGGCGCGCGATCCAGGCCACGGTGCGGGGCGGGCTGACCACGCCCGACCTCGGCGGCATGGCAACCACGTCGCAGGTCACGTCCGCCGTGTGCGACATCCTGCGCGCGTCGACGCGTGCGGAGTCCGGCGGGCATGCGTCCTGGGCGACGATTTAGCGCACAGGCTTTGGACTTAACAGGATTACAGGATTCGCAGGATTTTCAGGATTGCGAATTAACACCTTCCCAAATCCCGAAAATCCCGAAAATCCTGTAATCCTGTAACACGCTCCCACCGGTGGGCGCTGATCATGGTCGATCACGGTTGGTCAACGATGCGTTGTTCCTAATCTTGACCACGAAGCGAGGTCGGCATGACAGCGTCCATCTCCCATTCCTCCTCCATTGACGCCACGACCGCCAGCGGCCTGACGCTGCTGCGCGAACTGCTCCAGATCCGCTCGCCCTCCGGGCAGGAGATGCCGGCGGTCTGTCACCTCGTTAAATGGCTCCAGCGCCACGGCTTTGCCGCGCACCGCGACTCGGCGGGGAATGCGGTCGGCGCGCTGGAGGGGCCGGGCACGGGGTTCAAGCGCGAGCTGATCCTGCTGGGCCACATCGACACGGTGCGGGGCTTCCCGAAGGTGAGCGAGCGCGACGGCAGGCTGTATGGCCGGGGCGCCGTCGATGCCAAGGGGCCGCTCGCCGCATTTGCGACGGCGGCTGCGCTGGTCGGGCCGCAACCGGGCTGGCGCATCGTGGTGGCGGGGGCCGTGGAGGAGGAGAGCGCCTCGTCGAAGGGCGCGCGCTATCTGGCGGCGCGACGGCATCCGGCGTTCTGCGTCATCGGCGAGCCGACGGGCTGGCAGCGGATGGCGCTCGGCTACAAGGGGCGGCTGCTGGCCGACGTGGAGTTTCAGCGCATGATGTCGCACACGGCGGGGCCGGAGGCGGGCGCGCCGGAGCTGGCGTTCGGCTACTGGCGCAGGGTGCAGGAGCTGGTCGACGAGCTGAACACGGGTCGCGACCGGACGTGGGAGCAGGTGCAGCCGTCCCTGCGCCACTTCGCCTCGGGCGACGACGGCATGCTCGAAGTGGCCGAGATGCGCATGGGCTTCCGCCTGCCCCTGAGCATGCCGCCGGAGACGTTCAAGCAGTTGCTGGTGAGCGCAGACGGCGTGGGCGTGTTCCGGTTCAGCGGCGAGGAGCGCGCGTTCCGGGCGGAGAAGAACAACGCGCTGGTGCGGTCGCTGGTGGCGGCGGTGCGCGCAAACGGCGGCGAACCGGCCTTCCTTAATAAGTCGGGCACGAGCGACATGAACGTGGTCGGCCCGGCGTGGGGCTGCCCGATTCTGGCGTACGGGCCGGGAGACAGCAGGTTGGATCACACGCCGGAGGAGCATGTGGAGGTGGAGGAGTGGCGGCTGGGGGTGAGGGTGCTGGCGGATGCGCTGCGGAGGGTGATGGAGGAGGGGTAGGTTAGCCGGCTAACTGCTTTGTTGCGCCTTGAGTTTCCGCAGACGCACGACCACCGGCGGCGGGTTGCGATCCTGTTCCTCGCGCATTCGGCGGCCCCACTCCAGCCAGTCTGCGACGTAGGCGTCCATCTGCGCGCGATTGCGGTGGTAGTAGAGCAATGCGGCGTAGATTTGCTCAAGCGACAGCGTGGGAAAACGCTGCTGAATCTGCTCCGGCGTCTGGCTGCGATGCACGTACTCGTAAATGATCGACTCGATGCCGATGCGATGGCCCTTGATGCGAATGTCGTCTGCCGCCAGAAAGTCGAAGTAATCCTCTAACATAGGTCCTCCAGATTCACGGTTATTGTATCACAGTCTCAGCGTTGACGGATTGCCCGGCTCGCGTTACCATTTGCGCGTCGAAACGATGAGGAAGAAAGGAGGGTTATGAAGCGGTTCAGCATCCGAGTCGACGAGCAGTTGTTGGCGCAGATCGACGAGATAGCTGCCAAAGAAGGCGTGACACGCTCTGCATTCACGCGCAGGCTGTTTGAGGCCGAGTTGCGCAGGGTCGAGATTTCCAGGTTGCGCAGGGTCGAGATTGCCGAGCTAGAGCGGCGCGACAGGGAAGGTTACCTGAAACACCCGATCACTGCCGCCGAGTTCGAGTGGGAAAACCCATTCGACGCTGAATAGTTCTATATGTGATAATTCGGAACCTCTCTTACCTACACTACCAACGTCCGGGAGTATGCTGCCGGGCGTTGTCTATTTAACGGGCGCGCAAAGGAGCGGATGTTGAGCGAGACGAGATTTGACCACGGCGCTGCGGTGCGCGAGATGGTCGGGCGCTTTGCGGGCGATGCGGACCCCTCCGGCGTGGAGATCGGCCGGCTGGTGCGGATGGTCTGCAACCTGTACGAGGCGCGCATCGACGAGGGCTTGCGCCAGCAGGGGCTGTCCGGCCCACGCTGGGGGCTGCTGCTGCGCATGTACGCCGAGGAGGAGCGGGGCCACGTCGGCGGCATGTCGCCCACCCACCTGAGCCGCTGCCAGAACGTCAGCAAGAACACGATCAGCAGCCTGATCGGCGGGCTGGAGGA
>CAZPTI010000207.1:0-8727 GCA_964588925.1 uncultured Anaerolineales bacterium
TCCGTGAACACACCGGTTCGTAGTAGGCGCTTTAGCGCCCCACATCGGTTCGTAGTAGGCGCTTTAGCGCCCCGCCCCGTCCTGCCCGCGCGACCGTGGGCGCTCAAGCGCCTGCTACGAACCAGCATGCGCCGCCTCCGCCATCGCCAGCAGATTCCGCGGCGGCACCTCAGCCTGCACGATGTGGACCGAGCCGACGATGTACCCCGCGCCCCGCATATCCGCCACGCGCCGCGCCACCTCCGCGCGCACGTCGTCCGCCGAGCCGAACGGCAGCGCGTGGTGCGTGTCGATGCCGCCCCAGAACGCGATCTTGTCGCCCCACTCGCGCGCCAGGGTCGCCGTGTCCATCCCCGCGGCCGACACCTGCACCGGGTTCAGCGCATCCGCGCCGATCTCGACCAGGTCGCCGATGGCCCACGCCACCCCGCCGCACGAGTGATAGAGCAGCTTTGCCTTCGTATGCGCTTTGATCGCGGCGAAAATGCGCGCCTGTCGCGGCTTGATCAGCTCGCGGTACGCGCGCGGGCTGATCAACGGCCCACCCTGCGCAGCAACATCGTCGCAGTGCAGCACCACGTCCACATTATCGCCCACCGCGTCCAGCAGCGGCCCGACCATCGCGCAATACACGTCGGCCACGTGATCCATGATCAGGCCGAGCAGCGCCTTGTTCCTCGCCACGTCGAGCAGCCAGTCGTCGAACCCGCGCAGGAATTGCGACAGGTGCGTCACGCCGTCGGGCAGGTCGAGGCAGATGGCGCAGTCGGTTCGCGCCCGCAACTCCCGCGCGGCCTGCGCGACGCGCTCGACCGGCATGAGGCTCGCCGGGTCGGGCCAGGCGTAGTTGCGCACGTCGTGGCTGCTCACCTCCCCGGCCAGCGGCGAGCGGCTGACGAAATACAGCCCCGTGTCCGCGCTCTGCGTCCACTCATTGCCCCACTCGTCCAACTGGACGGGCGCAGTCACGCTTTCGGGGAGGGGATCAGGATACGCCACGCGCACCCGCCGCGCGTCCGAGCCGAAAAATGCGGACACCTCCTCGCGCATATGCGTGCGCTGCGAACGCCAGTGCGCGATCTCCGCCGGCCCGCCAAAGCCGAGCGCGGCGACAAGGTTGCGGTACGCGTTGACGTTGAGGCTGGTAACTTTCGTGCCGCCGATGTCAAACGGGACGACGTCGGTAGGCCGGCGGTCGAGCGCCGCGAGGATGCGGGCGCGCGGGGTCATTGAAACGGGCATTGGAATCCTTGAACTCATCAATCGCGCGCGGCCATCTCGAATCAGCGAATGCGGGGTCGAATAAGCGAATATTCGCGCCGTAACTGCGCATGCGCGCAGGTGGGCGCGAGTATTCGCTTATTCGGCCGCGCCCGCAGGCGCGTATTCGCTTATTCGAGATGGCCGCGCGCGCTCACACGCGCGGCCTTGCCGCCTGCGCCGCCTGCGCGCGCCTACTGAATCTTCGGCGTCGCGTCCAGCAGCTCCTGCACCTTCTTGTTTGCCGTCTCCGCCGCAGCCTTCACGTCGCCGCCTTCGATCGCGGTGATGAGCACCACGCCGATCGCGTCGCGCGCCTCACCCACCGACAGGACTGGCGGGTTCCACGCGGGGTTGCCCACTTCCATCGCCTTCAGGAACGCTTCCTGCAGGTCAGGATGCTTGTTCGCGGCCTTGTACTCCGCCGACTCCCACGCCGACTTGCGGCCGGTCGTGATATTGGCGAGCTGCGCCTTGAGCGTCATTTCCTTGCCGAGCGCCCACTGCACGAAGAGCCACGCGGCTTCCTTATGCTTCGACTGCGAGTAGATGGAAAGGTGCCAGCCGCCCACGTAGGGGATCGAGCCGGCCGCGCCCGCGGGCGGCATGGCGACCACCGCGCTGTCGACGATCTTCGACTGCTCCGGGTTGACCAGATTCGCGAAGAAGACCGACGCGTCGAGCCACATGCCGATCTTGCCCTGCAGCACGAGGTCCTGGCACTGGTTCCACGTCATCGCGGTCGCGCCGGGAGGGCCGTAGTTCTTGATCAGGTTGCCATACCACGTCATCGTTTCCAGCCACTTGTCGGTCGTCAGGTTGGGCTTGCCGTCCGTCACCCACTCCGAGCCGTTGCTGAACATGACCGTGGAGAACTGCGAGGTGCCGGCCGCGCCCTTGCCGCGCCCGCAGAAGCCGTAGACGCCCTCATCCTTGTTGGTGATGGCCTTCGCCGCGGCTTCCATCTCCTCGAACGTCTTGGGCGGGAACGCGACGCCCGCCTTGTCGAACAGCGCCTTGTTCGCCATCAGCGCGCCGAACTCGTTGTAAACCGGCAGGCCGATCTGCTTGCCGTTCGGCAGCTTGGCGATGGAAAGGCCGCTCTTGGTGAAGTCCGCGTAATCAAAGTCGGGGTTGGTGATCTTCGGGTCGTTGATCAACGCCTCGATGTCCTGGTACCACCCCGCGGACTCGTACTTGATGCCTTCCTGCGCCACCATCGAGAGGAACACGTCGACGTCGCTGGTGCCCGCGGCGAACTCGACCGTCGTCTTCTGGCGGAACTGGTCTTCCGGCAGGATTTCGTACGTGATGTCGATGCCGGTCAGGTCCTTGAACTCCTGGATGTGCTTCTCGATGAACTCGGACCACGGCTGCTTGACCATTGCGACGCGCAGCTTTTCGCCCTTGCGCATCTGCCAGTCAAACCCGGCCGGCGCGGCGGGCTGCTCGGCCGCGGGCGCCTTGGTCGCCTCGACCGCAGGGGCCGTCGTGGCCGCGGGTTGCTGGGCCGGCTGCGCGGCAGGCGCAGCGCAGGCCGACAGGAAGAGAGCCGTGACCATGATCAGGGTCATCAGCACGAACGGTGTGCGCTTCATGGGTTCTCACTCCTTTTGAGAAGATATGTGTGGTTGTTGGCCGGCAATACGTGGAAATAGTCTCTCGCCCAAACCTGACGGTGCGTCACTTCGTGACGGTGGAAACCCGTCAGGTGTCATGTGTCGCGCGCCTCCTTCCAGGGCTTACCCCTTCACCGACCCCAGCGTCAGCCCACGCACCATGTGCTTTTGCGCGAACATAATCATAATGAGCACCGGCAGCGTGACGATGGTGGCGGCGGCGTTCAGGCCGCCCCAGTCGACTTGCGTGTAGGAGATGAACGAGAACACCGCCACCGGCAGCGGCCGTGTGTCCTGGTTCGCCAGCACCAGCGAGAACATGAAGTTGTTCCACGAGAAGATGAAGCTGAGGATGGCGCTCGCCGCGATGCCGGGTGCGGTCAGCGGCAGCGCGATCTTGTAGAACGCCTGCCACGGGTTGCAGCCGTCGATCAGCGCGGCCTCATCCAGCTCGCTCGGAATGTCCTCGAAGAAGCCGATCATCAGCCAGATGGTCATCGGCAGCGTAATCATCAGGTGCGCGAGGATCAGCGTCGCGTAGGAGCCGATCAGCTTGAGCCGCGAGAACATGATGAACCACGGCACCAGGTAGCTGATGCCGGGCATGATGCGCGCCACCAGGATCGCCACGGCCAGCCGCTGCTGTTTATAGCGCGCGATGCTGTAGGCCGCGGGCAGGCCGAGCAGCAGCGCGATGCTCGTCGCGCCCACCGCCACCACGGTCGAGTTCAGCAGGAACCGCCACATGGGGTTGCGCTGGAACACGGTGACGAAGTTCTCCAGCGTGGGCGTGAAGAAGATCATGGGCGGCACCGCGGTGTTCTGAATCTGGTTCTTGAACGCCGCCATGACCATCCACGCAAAGACGAAGAAGAACGGGAACCACAAGGCCAGCAGGAGCAGGTAGAACCCGGCCCGGCGCACCGGTTTGAGCGCCTGCTTGCGGCGGTGGGCGCGGGTGTAGCGTTCGTCAGCCTGCGCGATTGTCGCCATTTACATCGCCTCCGAGGCCGCGCGGCGCAGCCGGATGAACAACAGGCTCACGCCCATCACGAGGATGAAGTAGAGCACCAGCGCGGCCGACGCGTAGCCCATGTTAAAGTACTGGAACCCCTGCGAGAAGATGTACAGGTTGAGCGTCTCGGACGCGTACGCGGGGCCGCCGCCCGTAATCACATAGATGATGTCGAACGTCTTGAGCGCGTCGATGGAGCGGAACATCAGCGCCACCATCAGCACGGGGCGCAGCATGGGCAGCGTCAGATGCCAGAACAACTGCGGCCCCGACGCGCCGTCGATCTGCGCGGACTCGTACGGCTCGGTCGGCAGGGCGGACAGCCCGGCCAGCGTGATCAGCATGATGAAGGGCGTCCACTGCCACGTGTCGACGAGCATCATCGACCAGAGCACGATGCTGCGGTCGGAGAGGAACGCGATGGGCGAGCCGGTGATCGACTTGATAATCCAGTTGAGCACGCCGGTGTTGAGGTCCATGATCATCATCCACACCAGCGCGATCGCGACCGGCGTGGCGACCATGCTCATCAGGAAGATGGTGCGGAAGAGGCCGCGGCCCTTGAACTCGCGGTTGAACACGAGCGCCAGCCCCACGCCGAGCACGGTCTGGACGCTGACGCCCACCGCGGTGAACAGCAGCGTGCGGCCAAACGCGTTGCGGAAGCGCTCGTCCTCGGTGATCAGTTTGACGTAGTTGCCGAAGCCGGAGAGGGTCGGCGTGCCGGTCGACGTCGGCGTCCAGTTGGTGAAGCTGAGGAAAAGGGTGTAGACGACCGGGAAGGCCATCATCAGCAGGAGGACGATGACCGCGGGCGCCGGAAACAGGACGACCGGCCACCGGCCGTACCGGCGATGCGAGGCGGGTGCGGTGGTCGAAGGCGCAGGCGCGCCGCCCGTGTTTGCTCCCATGCCGGCTGCTCCTCTCCACGCGCGACGAGGCGCGCGCTCAACTACGAGCGTTAGATGTCTGCGATGAGGCGGATGCGGTGAAGTTGCGCGGCATCCAGGCAGATCAGTCGGTCGAAATGAGTATGTAGCTTATACCACAATGGGGCGGCCTTACGCAAGGCGCGCGAATCGGGCGAAATCCTCCTCGCTCGTCACGTACTTATCCGAAATGATCCAGTACACGCCGTCGCGCGGCAGTTGGCGCATCACCTCCCGCGTCTGGTCAAAGTGCTCGTCCACGAACAGCGCCAGCCGCGACCGCTCCGCAATCTCGCGCAAGGTCGGCGCGAGCGCGGCCAAATCCGGCCCCACTGCCTCCACCGTAATCTCCACGCCCGCCAATCCGGGCACGCTCAACACGTCGCGCCAGTGCCGCATCCCGCTCGAATGCAGGTGAAACATCGTGTATGGGCCGAGCCGCCGCACCGCCTCCGCGTTCAGCGGCATGAAGATGTCGCGGTAGATGCGCGGGCTTGCCATGCCGCACACGTCCTCCTGAATGACATAGCTGATCCCCGGCGCCCAGTGACCGTAGATATTGCCGTAGCCGCCCCATTTCGGCCCGACGCTCGCGAAATGCCGCTCCAGCGCGGCGAGCAGCAGCCCGTTCACCGCCTCCGCCGCCTGCGCGACCGCGCGCGGGTTGTCATGCAGGTCGAGGTAAAAGTTGGTCAGCCCGCGCATGGCCGCCAGCGCGTCCGACGGCCCGCGCAGGATGGACGGGCAGAGAAACACATCGTCGGGCAGGTCTTGCGCTAACGCGACGGTTTGCTCCGCGAGGCGCTCCCACCACCCCGCATGGACCGGCGGGCGCACCGCGGCCAGCTCCTCCGCGCTCCCCGCGCACGGTTCCGGCGCCAGCGACCCCGTCGCATAACGCACCGCGCACCCGCAAATCGCCTCCAGCCACGGCACCGCGCGCCACGCCGCGCGGTACGGCAGCCAGTCGTCGGAGTGCACCGCGCGCCCGATGGCCGCCTCTTCGTCATCCGTGCGGATCAACTCGCGCGACAAGTCCTCTGGCAGGACATGCGTCCGCTCGAACGGCCGCTTCAGATAGCCAATCGGCAGCCACGTCGCCGCGGGGACGATGCCGATGGGCGGCCGCTCAACGCGCTCGCGCAGCCAGAACCCGCGGCGGAAGCGGTCGATGGTGGCGAGAATTTGGTCGGGTGTCTTCATTGAGGGCCTCCGTGCGTGTGACGGGGGATTATACCATTTGAGGGGCTTGCGGGAGACCTGACGGGTTCCGAAACCCGTCAGGTCTCAATCGCTATACACACGCCTATGCCTCGCGCAACAACTCCGCCCACCGCCGCCGGTGCTCGATCGCGGACCCGCCCTGATCGAGCTCCGGCCCGACGCGGCGCAGGAACGCGACCCGCCCCTCCTCGCCGAGCAGGATGAACACGCCGAGCGCAAAATCGTTGAAGTTGACGACGTAAACATTTTGCCCGCTCGTGAACTCCTGGGAGATGCGCCGGCTGATGGCAGCCTCCTCGCTCCTCTGCGGCCCATCCTGCGCGATAAACAGAATCTCGACGATCTGCCCCGCGCGCGCCCGGTCCAGCTTGACCGCCAGTTGCGTCAGCGTAAGCGCGCGATCCTTCACCTCGACCAGCAGCACGACGCGACCCCCGACCCGGCACTCGATGTCCGCCGACATGCCCGACGAGCGGTCCGCGGCATTAACCTTCTCGCGCCGCACCTCGTCAAACAGGCCGAACGCCGCGCCGATGGTCCGAAAGAGCGCCGCGGCCAGCGCCTCCATCCGGTCGCCGCCGGATTTCTCAGAGAGAAACGTGTCGCACAGTCGATACGTGGCATCCAGGCTGACCCGGTTGGGCGTAGGATAGACAACGCGCACGTTATCAAGCAGCCGGTAGATTTCGAGCAAGACCTGATCGAAGGCAGCCCCGGTAAACGCGGGTTCCGCAACGCGCTCGACCTCGTCCAGCACAAGGATGAGCTTTGCCCAATCCCCCTGCTGCTTCTGCGCAGCCGCATAAGCGGGCGTCACCCCCGGCACGCGCAGGGGGTTGTTGGCGTACGGCTCCGGCGCGCCGCCCAGCACGCCGAAGTTGCGCTGATCGAACGGCACAATCACGTCGTGCGCCAAACTCCGCGCGTCGAACGCGCCCGGCCCACCGTAGCTGACCTGAATGCTCCGCGCATCGAGCGCGGGATTGACGCACTTGGCAAGCAGGTGTGTGGGCAGGACATAGTGGTAACTTTTCGTCTTGCTCTGAAGCGCACCGCGTATCGCCTCGACCACGTCCGGCCGGTCAGCAAGCGGATCACGCGCCATAGATTCGCTCGCCACCGTTTCGACGAGGAGCCAGCGTTCGTTCAAATAGGCTTCGCAGCGCGCCCGGAAGTCGCGCTCGGGCTGCGCGGGTTTGAGCGTCTTCATCGAAATGAGGAATCCCCGGGGAAGATGAGATTAGTAGTTCGTCCAGAGCACCTCGACGCGCTCCGTCTTGACCGAGTGCGCGGTCTTCGCGCCCTCCTCGTGGACGTTCCAGCCGCGATAGAGTTCGTCCATCAACTCGCCGTGATAACCTGACACCGCCACCTTCCCGCGCACTGCGCCCAGCGTCTGCGCGAGCACCATGTGATCCGCATCCGTAAGCTCGTAGCCGTATGCCTTCGCGTCTCCACGGGTGCCATGCGGATACGGCGGATCGCAGTAGAAGAGGGTGTCCGGGCTGTCGTAGCGGCGGATCACGTTCAGCGCGCTGTCGTGCTCGATCTGCACCCGCAGCAGCCGGCTCGCGATCCACTCGAGCTCCTCCACGCTGCCAAGCCACCGCGACACCGCACCCGCCATCCCCGCGCGGCTCGTGCCAAGACAATTCGCCCACCGGCCCACCGACGCAGTTTGCGCCAGCCCGGTGCGCGTCTGTCGCGCGCGCACGAAGAAGCGCCGCGCTCGCTCCAGATCGGAGACGGGCGCGTCCGTATCTGCGGTCACTTTGACGTGGAACTGCGCTCGGCCCTCGGCAAAGAGCGGCAGACCGCGATATTCCGTCTCGCTCGGCTCGGGCTCAACGCGGGCGTCAACCGGACGCGCGCTGCCATTTGTCTGGATGGCGAGCGCATACTCCTCGCGGGAGAACGGCGTCATGCCGATGGCGTAGATGAGCTCGTCCTTCTGCTCCCGCAGCACGCGGAAGAAGTTCACCACCTCGCTATCGGTGTCGTTGTATGTCTCGACAGGAGAGGGCTCACGATTCAGCAGCACCGCAGCAGACCCGGCGAACGGCTCGCAGTAATGGTGCGCGGGCGGCAGCAACGGCAACAGCCAGTCAAGATGGCTGTATTTGCCGCCGTACCACCCGAAGGCAATGTGTTTGCGCTGCGAACGGGTCATCAGGGGTCTCCACGGGCCAGTTTGCCCTCCGGCCGCGCCATTATACGTTTTCCTGCGTAGCGCGGCAAGCGCACGAACAAGTCACCTCACCAAAACCGAGGCATCGCAGACCCGTCTCACACGCGTAACTAACCGCCTACTTCCCTGCGCAACCGGTCGAGGGCTTCACCGCGATCTGCTCCACCGGCTTCCAGTACTCCCGCATCTTCACCCCGAACAACGGGTCGCCGCCCATCCGCTCGCGGTCCCCGATCACAAACACATACCGCCCCACCTCGCCCGCGCCGTGCCACACCTCGACGGTATAGCGCCCGTCCGCCGGCAATGTCACCCGCTCCGACTGCCGCTCCCAGTACGACGTGCGCGAGAACGGCTCGTTGAACGTGTCCGCCGGCCCGATCAGCGCGGGGATCAGTTGCGCGCCTGCCCCTGGTTGCCACTTCATCTTTCACCCTCCGCCGACCTCGGATCGAACCGCGAATAAACGAACGGGATTGACGGCGCGTTGCT
>CAZPTI010000208.1:0-7088 GCA_964588925.1 uncultured Anaerolineales bacterium
AACAAGACCGAGCTCGACGCGATCCTGCGCGATGGGAGCCAGTGGGCGCTGCGCGAGGGGTATGCGCGGCCGGAGGATGTGGCGCACACGGAAGAGCAGGGGCGGATGGCCGGGGCGAACCCGGACAAGGTGAGCAAGGCGGCCAAGGAGCGCGGGCAGGATCAGGTGGGCACGCTGGGGTCGGGGAACCATTTCGCGGAGATTGACGAGGTCACGGATATTTACGACGCGGAGGCCGCGGCGTTATTTAGCCTGCGCAAGGGGCAGGTCGTTTTTCAGATTCACTGCGGCAGCCGCGGGATGGGGCACCAGGTGGCGACCGATTACATCGAGACGTTCCAGCGGGCGTCGAAGAAGTACGGGTTTGAGCTGCCTGACCGGCAGTTGGTGAGCGCGCCGCTGGATTCGCCGGAGGGCGAGGCGTACATGGCGGCGATGCGCGCGGCGGCGAACTTCGCGTGGGCGAACCGGCAGGTGCTGACGTATAACGCGCGCGAGGCCTTCGACGAGGCGCTCCAGGGGCGGGGGCGGAAGGTTGACCTGCGGCTGCTCTATGATGTGGCGCACAACATCGCGAAGATCGAGACGCACATGGTGGGCGGGAAGCGGCAACAGGTGTGCGTCCATCGGAAGGGCGCGACGCGGGCGTTTGGGCCGGGGCAGCCGGACGTGCCGGAGAAGTATCGCCAGCTCGGGCAGCCGGTCCTCGTGCCGGGGAGCATGGGCACGGCGTCGTACGTGCTGGCCGGCACGGAGGACGCGATGCGGTTGAGCTTCGGTTCGTGCTGTCACGGGGCCGGGCGGACGCTTAGCCGGGCGGAGGCGAAGCGCCAGGTGCGCGGGGAGTCGCTGCGCGGGGAGCTGGAGGGCGAGGGGATCGTGGTGCGCGCAGGGAGCCTCGCCGGGCTGGCGGAGGAAGCGCCGCAGGCGTATAAGGACATCGACCGGGTTGTCGCTATTGTGGAGGCGGCGGGGCTTGCCAGGATTGTGGCGCGCGTTGAGCCGCTGGCGGTGATTAAGGGATAGACCGAGACCCGACGGGTGCGTCACTACGTGACGGTCGAAACCCGTCGGGTCGAAGGTTCGTCGCTCGAGACCCGACGGGTTCTTGAAAACCGGTCGGGTCGGACCGAAACCCGTTGGGGTTGAGGTTTGTTCAGGAGGAAGCGTTGCGCGTACTCTTCGTTGCCCAGGAGATCAGCTATGAGCCGCAGGGCATTATGTCCATGTCGGCTGTGCTGAAGCAGGCAGGCCACGATGTGGGCCTGGCTGTGGCCGACATCGAAGACCCGGTGGAATACGCCCGTGACTACCAGCCGGACATTGTGGCGTACAGCGTGATGACAGGGTCGCAGCGCGCGTACTTCGACATGAACCTGAAGATACGCGAGGCGGTCGATCCGCTGCGCGCGGCGAAGGGGAAGAAGCCGGTGTTCTCCGCGTTCGGCGGGCCGCACCCGACGTTTTTCCCGGAGATGGTGACGGAGCCGGGGGTGGACGGCATCTGCGTGGGCGAGGGCGAGGGCGCGATGCTGGACCTGGCGGACGCGCTGGCGGCGCGGAACGGGACGTATAAGACGGACATCCCGAACTGGTGGTTTAATGTCGACGGCGAGGTGATCAAGAACCTGCCGCGACCGCTGATCCACGAGCTTTCGAGTTTGCCGCATCCCGACCGCGCGTTGATTTACGACAAAATTCCGCACCTGGGCGAGAGCAAGATTAAGCATTTCATTAGCTCGCGCGGCTGCCCGTATGCGTGCACGTACTGCTTCAACCACGCGTATTACCAGATTTACAAGCGCGAGAAGCGCGGCCAGCAGCGCAGCGTCGACGACGTGATCGCAGAGGTGAAGGCCGTTCGCGAGCGGTGGCCGCTGGAGCAGGCCATCTTTATCGACGACCTGTTTGTCATTTACAACGACTGGCTTGAAGAGTTTGCGGAGAAGTGGCCGAAGCAGGTCGGGCTGCCATTCTTTGCGAACGTGCGCGCGAATTTGCTCGTGAAGGACCCGTATAAGGTTGAGTTGCTGAAGCGAGCGGGCTGCGGCACGGTGAGCATGGGGATCGAGGCGGCGAACGACCGGGTGAGGGTCGAACTGCTCAAGCGGCGGATGACGAAAGAGGAGATCATCGAGGCGGGGAAGATGGTCCGCGCGGCGGGCATTCACATCACCGCGACGAACATTTTGGGGCTGCCGACCACGACGGTGGAAGATGATTTCGACACGATGCGGCTGAATGCGCAGGCCGAGATGAGCTACGCGTACGCGTTCCTGTTCCAGCCGTACCCCGGCACGGAGCTGGGGCAGTTCACCGAAGAGAACGAGCTGATGGACGGCACGCTCGACGACATCGGCGAGGTGGCGTGGGATCACTCAATCCTGGTGTTCGAGAGCGAAGATGATAAGCGGGCGCGGGAGCATTTGCAGCGGCTCTTTGCGCTGGGTGTGGAGTTCCCCCGGCTGGAGGGGCTGATCCGCCGCCTGATCCGCCTGCCGCACAATAAGGTGGTGGACACCGCGTTCTGGTGGGTGCACAAGCTGCACAAGGGGTATGCGATGCACCACAGGGTGCATCCGACGAATGCGTCGCCGTTGGAGTTGTTTAAGACGGCGCTGCATTTTATGAAGATTAAGAGTTAGTTAGGCGCGATTGCCGCGCGCGCGATGGCAGGGATAGGGTCGGCGTAGGAACCAGGGCGGGGAAACCCCGCCCCTACATGAACCCTGCGATGCGGTAGGGCGGGTTTCCCCGCCCTCGCTGCCAACCCAACTACGACGCGCAGCGGATAGCGCATGGAGGACCACTTTGCGAGTAGCGCTGATTAATCCCAAGTTCCGGTTGCCGATTGATACGCGGACTTCGCCGCACCTGGCGTTGGCGTATCTTGGGGCGGTTTCGGAGCGCCGCGGGGACGAGGTGCGCGTCTATGACGCGGATGTGGAGGAGCAGTCGTTCCAGGACTTCCTTCGCGAGTTCAAGCCGCACATCGCGGGCATCACGACGAACACGCCGCAGGTGAAGCAGAGCTGGCGGACCGCCGCGGCCATCAAGGAAGTGATGGACATCCCGGTGGTGCTGGGGGGGCCGCACGTCAGCGTGGTGTCGGAGGAGCTCGACTACGAGTCGCTGCGACAGCCGCAGGTCGACCTGATCGTGCGCGGCGAGGGCGAGGGGCCGTGGATCGAGATCAGCAACATCGTGGAAGGGGTCCTGCGCGACCAGCCGGACTTTGCCGCGCAGAAGCTGATGGACCCGGCGCTCGACCTGTTCCGCGAGACGCGAGGCGTGAGCTACAAGACGGCGGACGGGCAGTTGCACCGCAATGCGGACGCGACGCCGATTGCGGACCTGGACAGCCTGCCGTGGCCGGCGTATCACCTGTTCAAGATGAACAAGTATACAAACTTGCAGCCGGCGACGGACGCGATTCCGGGCGAGCGCAGCTTCTCGATCCTGACGAGCCGCGGCTGCCCGTATCGGTGCACGTTCTGCTCGCAGAGCATCATGCCGATTAAGTGGCGCGCGCGGTCTTACGAAAATGTCATCGAAGAGTGGCGGCACCTGGTGCGCGATCTGGGCGCGCTGGAGATTGGCGTGCTGGACGACAGCGCGAACATCCGCAAGCAGCGGCTGGTGCAGCTTGCCGACGGGCTGATCGAGAACAAGCTGAACCATGTGCCGTGGATCTTCGTCAACGGCATCCGCGCGAACCTGGCCGATTACGAGATGCTCAAGAAGCTGAAGCAGGCCGGGTTGAAGCGGACGGCGTTCGGCGTGGAGACGGGCGACGAGCAGATGATCATCAAGATCGACAAGCACGTCGACCATGACACGATCCGGCATGCGTTTAAGAACGCGAAGGCGGCGGGGATCGAGACGATTGGCTTCTTTATCATCGGCTTGCCGGGCGACACGCGCGAGACGATGCAGAAGACGATCGACTTCGCGATCGAGCTGGACCCGATGATCGCCAATTTCAGCATGATGACGCCGTATCCGGGAACGATTGTGTATGAACAGGTGAAGAAGAGCGGCCGGTTCCTGGTGCAGGACTGGGAGGATTATGTCTTCTTCGATGCGAAGGCGCGGTATGAGATGGGCGACCTGACGGCCGAGCTGATGGAGGAGATGTACCGGAAGGCGTACCGGTCGTTCTACTGGCGGCCGAAGTACATCATGCGGGCGATGCAGCGGAAGGATTTCTGGACGCGGTTTGGTCGGAATGCGCGGATGGCGTATCGGACGATTGTGCCGCGGAAGGAGAAGAATGAGCTGCGGAAGGCGATGGAGTCGTCGCTGTAAGCAGGCTTGTAGTGCGCGCTTTAGCGCGAGACGGGCGCTGAAGCGCCTACTACGAACCCAACGGGTATAGACATTTTGTCATGTAACGCCACCCCATTTGCCAGCAAGTTTTAACGTTATGAGCCTATCTTACACTCAGCGACGAGCAATGAGGGCCACCCGCCTGGGCCAGCATTGCTCGTCTTCGACCCTCCCAGGGAGGTTTTGACATGCGAGTTGCTCTCGTGGGGCCCAAGTGGCACGAGATGGTTAATTCTTATCCGTCCCTTGGCCTGGGATACCTCGCGGCCATTGCCGAACAGGAAGGTCATAAGGCCGCAGTCTTCGATATGGGGCTGCGGCCTGCTTCTCCCGTCAGCGAGGACGTGAAGCAGATCGTCGACTGGAAGCCTGACGTTATTGCCTTCACGTCGATGACGACCTCCTACCAGAGCGTGGAAGAGGCGGTGGTCCTGCTTAAGCAGGCGCTGCCTGCGCCGATCATCATCGGCGGGCCGCACGCGACCACCCTGCCCGAACTCACCCTCCAGAACCCTAATATCGACTTCCTCGTGTACGGCGAAGGCGAGTACGTTTTCCGCGACTGGCTGCGCCAGATTGCCACGGGCGACACGAACTGGGCCGCGAACAAGGGGCTGTGGTGGAAGGACGCGGACGGCCAGGTCGTCAACGGGGGCGAGCGCGAGCTGATCCCGGACCTGGATGAACTGCCGTTCCCCGCGCGGCACCTGTTTGACCTCAAGAAGTATCCCCTCTATGCGCCGAACGGCGAGATGATGATCACCGTGCTGACGAGCCGGGGCTGCCCGTATAAATGCTCGTTCTGCTTTAAGGGCATTGTAGGCCGCACGTACCGCCAGCGGTCGCCGGAGAACATCGTGGCCGAACTGCGGCACCTGATGGACGACTACGGCGCGCGGAATTTCTACTTCATGGACGACCTCTTCACGATCAACGTGAAGCGGCTCGAAGCGATCCTCGACTATTTCATCGAGCAAAAGCTGGACGTGCGCTGGCGGTGCCTGGCGCGCGTGGACCGCGTTAACCAGGAGTTGCTCAAGAAGATGTATCGGGCGGGGTGCCGGCAGATTCACTTCGGCATCGAGTCGGGCAACCCGGAGATCCTCAAGGCCACGGCCAAGCACATCGACCTGAACCAGGTGCGACAGGCTATCGAGTGGACGGAGGACGCGGGGATCATGAGCAAGGGGTACTTCATGCTCGGCCTGCCCGGCGACACCGAAGAGACGATGAATCAGACCATCGAGTTTGCGGCGAGCCTGCGGCTGAGCGAGGCGATGTTCTCGATTGCGACGCCCATGCCGGGCACCGAGTTGTGGGAGGAGTTGCTCCGCAAGAACCCCGACACGGTGTACAGCATGGATTTCACCAAGAGCTATTATTACAACTCGTACACGAGCGAAATCGCGCCGTTTATGAACGTCTCGAACGTGAGCGACGACAAGCTCAGCAAGATGGCGATCCGGGCGCGCAAGCGGTTCCTCGACAGCAAGGAGAAGCGCAAGTACGTGCGCACCTTCGGGCCGGAGTGGGGCGAGCGGCTGTACAAGGTGGCGCAGATCGAGCCGATTCATACGATTGGACGCACCGTACTCAATCTGGGATTGTTCCCGCGCTTCCGGCAGCTTCAGCCCAAGCGCGAAGTGGAGGCGTGGGGCTGATGGCCGAAGAACAACGCAGCTTCCTCGAAAAGGTCGAAGCGGCCACGCGCTGGCGGCGCAACCAGTGGTTGCGCCCCGCCAAGTGGGTGGCGTACTCGACCGGGCAGACGAAACTCGTGCTGCCGCCCGACCGGCTGTACATCGAGTCGACGAACATCTGCAACCTGTCGTGCATCATGTGCCCCACGGGGCGCAAGGAGCAAATCAGGAAGAAGGGGTACATGGACTTCGAGCTCTTCAAGAGCATCGTGGACGAAATGGCCCCGTGGGTGCAGGCGACGACGCTCCACATTTGGGGTGAGCCGCTGATGCACCCGAAGATGTTCGACATGATCGCGTATTGCCACAAGAAGGGGCTCAGGAGCGAGATCAGCACGAACGCGACGCTGCTCAACGAGGAACGGTCGAAGCGCATCCTCGACGCGGGGCTGGGCGCGATCTTCCTGTGCCTCGATGGGATGCGGCCGGAGACGTACGAGCAGATACGGGTGAACGCGGATTACGAGAAGACGAACGGCAATATACGGCGGTTCATCGAACTGAAGCAGAACGGCGGGTACAAAGCGCCCTTCGTGAATCTCCAGATTATCGAGATGGAGAAGACGGTCGGCGAGGTGGACGAATTTGTTCAGGCGTGGAAGCTGCCGGGGGTGGATCGCATCAACGTGAAGCCGTTTGACTCGTGGGGCGGGCAGATTGAGGCGATTAACCTGCTGTCCACGGAAGAGAAGCCGAAGCAGGAACGGTATGCGTGCCCGAACCTGTGGTACCATACGCATGTGTACTGGGACGGGCGGATTGCGATGTGCGACCGCGATTTTAACCTGGCGTATGACCTGGGGAATGTGCGCAACGCGGACGGCAGCGTGCGCGTGCTGGAGAACTGGAACGGGCCGAAGATGCAGGAGCTGCGGCGGCTGCATGTTGAAGGAAAGACGGATCAGGTGACGCCGTGCAATACTTGCGCCGAGTGGGCGTGGTGGAAGCCGCGGCCGTTCAAGTCGCACGGGAATTACAACGCCAGCAAGCTGGAAAGCGACGAGAAGGATTGTTAGCCGGAAACCGGATGGGTCAGGGTTAGCCAGAAACCCGACGGGT
>CAZPTI010000208.1:7188-8697 GCA_964588925.1 uncultured Anaerolineales bacterium
TCTAAAACCCGTCGGGTTTGAGATTGCATGACGACAGCATTATGACCATACGCAAGATTATATTGATCCAGCCGGGGCGGGACGGCCGGAAGTTTGGGCGCGCGACGAGCGAGCCCTATACGCTTATGCGGCTGGCGTCCCTCGTGCCGCTGGACATCCCCGTCGAAATCTGGGACGAAGATTTGATGCGCCTGCCCATCGAAACGCTGGGAAAGGGCGACCTCGTCGGCATCACCGCGAAGACGCTGCTGATCGACCGGGCGAAGGCGATGAGCCGTCGCATCCAACAGCAGGGCGCGACGGTGATCCTGGGCGGGACGCACACGACGCTGGTGCCGGAAGAGGTCGAGGGGTGGGCGGACGCGATTGCGGTGGGCGAGGGGTATCGCACCTGGCCGCAGATCATCCGGGATTTCGACGCGGGGACGCTGCAAAGCCGCTATGTCGATGAGGAGTGGGCGCCGCTGGATTCCGGCGTGGCGAATTTGCAGGACCGGGTGCTCAAGATGGTGGACGAGCACCGGAATTACTGGACGCCGTACCTGGAGATCACGCGCGGGTGTCCGCGGTCGTGCACGTTCTGCACGGCGATTCGGGTGAGCGGGCAGAAGATGCGCTTGCGGCCGGTGGAAGAGGTGGTGGAGGAGATCGAGCGGCGCAAGCTGCGGCGTTTCTTCCTGACCGACGACAATTTCGGCCTTAATTTCCGGCTGTTCCCCGATTATATGGAGAAGCTGTTTCGGGCGCTGGCGAAGCTGCCACTGGACGGGTGGACCGCGCAGGCGGAGCAGATGGTGGCGGACTTCCCGGACCTGCTCGACCTGGCGCGCGAGGCGCACCTGGATAAGTTCTTCATCGGCTTTGAGTCGATCAATCCCGGCAACCGCAAGGAGCTGGGCGGCAAGGCGCGCGGGGACACCGTGAAGTCGAAGCAGGTGATCGAGACGGTGCAGAAGCATGGGATCGGCGTGGTGGGGCTGTTCGTCTATGGATTTGACAGCGACACGACCGACATCTTCCCCACCGCGTGGGAGTGGATCAAGGACAGCGGGCTGGACAGCGTGAGCGCGACGATCCTGACGCCGTATCCGGGGACGGCGCAGCGCAAGGAGTTGCTGGCGCAGGGGCGCATCCTCCCGCACGACACGTGGGAGAAGTACAACACGAACCACGTGACGTACGTGCCGGCGCAGATGACGGTGGAAGAGCTGCAGAACGGGTACGACTGGCTCTGCCGGCGGCTGTACAGCCCGGGGCAGATTGCGGTGCGGGGGTTGCGCGCGTGGAAGCGGCACTGGCCGGATCGGGCGCGACAGCGGATGTTCTCCAGCTTTAGCACGGATGTGGGGTATCGCTGGGAGACCGCGCATCGGTTGGATTGAGGTTTGTTGTTGTCAGCGTTCTTGTTTTGCGTTTGCGTTGTTTGGAAGGGGAAAGGGGAAAGCGGCGAAAAACGAAAGGCGAAAGGGCGAAAGACTCGCCCCTGATTGTATGGGCGGCGCGGAGTCG
>CAZPTI010000209.1:0-8667 GCA_964588925.1 uncultured Anaerolineales bacterium
GATACAACTCCGTTAACCTTCGGCTGGGTTACCCGTTGCTGGAGATTCGGTCGCCGAGGGAGGTGCTCTACTATGACGACTAAGGACTTCGACGCGGTCCAAATGATGCGCGAGATTCGCGAGGCCTTAAGCGCGGAGTTCGCCGGCATGAGCCTCGACGAACAGAAGCGTTACATGCGCGAACACAGCCGGCCGGCCCGTCCGCCTCGCAAACGCAGCCGCGCCGCCCCCTCAAGGCCCCCGCGCACCCGGTAAGCGTCCCGCGCCTGGCCGCGCGCGCGACCCGTCGGGTGTCGCGGCCCAACCCGCATCCCACCTACGGAGCCGCCCGGATGGACATCCTGCGCACGCCCGACCACCGCTTCGCCGACCTGCCCGGCTACCCCTTCGCGCCGCACTATGTGACCGTCGATGGCGTGCGGATGCACTACGTCGACGAAGGCCCCCGCGGCGCGGCGCCGGTCCTGATGCTCCACGGCGAGCCCTCGTGGTCTTACCTCTATCGCCGCATGATCCCCCGCTTCGCCGCCGCGGGCTGCCGCGCGGTCGCGCCGGATCTCGTCGGCTTCGGCAAGTCTGATAAGCCGGCCGGCCAGGCCGATTACACTTACGCGCGCCACCTCGACTGGCTGCGGGGCTGGCTCGCCGCGGTCGACCTGCGGGGGATCACGCTGATCTGCCAGGACTGGGGCGCGCTGCTGGGGCTGCGGCTCGTGGCCGAGGACCCCGACCGCTTCGCGCGCGTCGTCCTTACCAACGGCGGCCTCCCGACCGGCGACGGCGAGCTGCCGCGCGCGTTCCACGCCTGGCGCCTGCTTTCCCAACGCGGCCCCACCCTCCCCGTCGGCCGCATCATCCAGATGGGGTGCAAGACGACCCTGCCGGCGGAGGTGCTCGCCGCGTATGAGGCGCCCTTCCCCGACGAGCAGCACAAGGCCGGCGCGCGCGCCTTCCCCGGCCTCGTGCCCGTCACGCCCGACGACCCCGCGGCGGCCCCCAACCGGCGCGCCTGGCGCAGCCTGATGCGCTTCGACCGCCCCTTCCTGACCGCGTTCAGCGACGGCGACCCGATCACGGCCGGCGGCGATGCGCCCTTCCGCCGCCTGATCCGCGGCGCGCACGGCCAGCCGCATACGACGATTGCAGGCGCGGGGCACTTCGTCCAGGAAGACAAAGGGGAGGAGTTGGCGGACGTGGTGCTGGGGTGGCTGAAGTGACGGCGCGCGTGGGGGGGTGGTGTCGGGACCCCGCGCCGTTTCCCTTGCGCGCCGCGATGTGTTATCCTACCCCCTGGCGCGCCCTGCGCCGCATCCCCCATTCATCGGAGCGCTCAACCCATGTCATCCAAATCGAAGAAGAAGACGGCGGCGCGCGGCGGATCGGTCGCCGGCGGGTCACTGTCCGTCCCCTACCAGAAAGCCGCGCCCAAGGCCCCGCCCAAACCCGTCCGCGGCGCGTGGCTGACCGCCGCCATTGTCCTCATGGCGGCGCACGGCGTGTTCGACACCGTCGCGCTGCTGCTTATCCGCAAGTCGGAGTTCTACAATCCCCCTGTCTGGCTCTGGGTGGCCGCGTTCGCGGTCGGCCTGGCGACGCTGGCGTCCGCGGTTGCGCTGTGGTACTGGAAGCGGTGGGGGTTGTACCTCTACCTGGCCGCCAGCATCGCCAGCGGGGTCCTCGGCGTGATCGTCTTCCCCAGCTTCGGCATCGCGTTTTATAACCTCCTCCCGGTCGCGGTGCTGGGGTGGATTCTGAACAGCCAGAAGAAGATGCAGTATTTGAAGTAGGCGCGCCGCGCGCGGACGACACCCGACGGGTTTTCCGAAAACCGTCGGGTGTCCGCGCCTCTACGCCATCACCCGCGCCGCGCGCAACTTCGGCAGCACCGCCTCAATCTGCCCCCGCTGCCCCTCCAGCCACGGCGGCAGGATGAGCGCCTCGCCGAGGTGCGCCGGGTCCTCATCCCGGCTAAACCCCGGCCCATCCGTCGCCAGCTCAAACAGCACGCCCCCCGGCTCCCGGAAATACACCGAGCGGAACCAGAAACGGTCGATCTGCGGCGTCGGATTTAGCCCCACGGCCTCCACCGCGGCGCGCAAGGCCATCTCTTCCGCATCATCCCGCACGCGCCACGCTACGTGATGCACCCCGCCCACGCCCCACGTCCCGCGCCGCGCGGCCGGGTCGGCCTTAACGTCCACCACCTCGCCCGGCGCGCCGCCGTGCGCCGCGAACCGCCGCCAGCCGGCCTCCTCGCCAACTAACGCGAAGCCCATCAGCCGCGTCAGCAGCGCCTCTGTCCCGGCCAGATCGCGCTCCAGCAGCCGCACGGAGTGGAACCCGCGCAACTGCTGCGCGGCCGAAACCGGGCTCGCCTCCCAGACGACGAAAGGCCGCTCCCGCGCCGTCTCCACGAGCGCCAGGGGCAGCCCGTGCGGATCGCGGAACGGCAAGACCGTCTCGCCGAAGCGCGTCTCCGTCGCCGCCACCGCGACCCCGGCGCGCGTTAACCGGTCGCGCCAGAAGGGCAGGCTGCCCCGCGGGGCCGCCAACGACACCTCCACCGGCGCGCCCGCGCCCTGCCGCGCGGGCCCCATGTCGGGCCACGGGAAAAACGTGAGGTCCGTCCCCGGCGTCCCGCGCTCGTCCGCGTAAAACAGATGATACGTATGCGTCACATCCTGGTTCACCGACTTCTTCACCAGCCGCATCCCCAGAACGCCGACATAAAAATCCAGATTCTCCTGCGGGTCCCCCGCAATCGCCGTGACGTGATGAATCCCGTGCACCGTGCTTGCCATGCGCGTACTCCCATTTCAAAGTGCGATCAGGCCAGTTTGCGACCGTAACGATCAGTCGACATGTTACGACCGAACGGCGCGCAATGGTGTGCCTGTTGTTACACTTGTCGCGCGCGCGGGGGGATGGCCGCGCGTCGGGGGGGGGCGTCACCCAACTCCCTCCACCTATGTTACAATCCCCTCACAAACGGAGGCAACGCCATGACAACTGTCACCCTGCAACAAGACCCCGCCGACCCATTCCAGCTCACCCTCGCCGCGCCGGCCGCGACCGACATCCGCCTTACCGCCGCCGACGGCCGCGAGCTCGACCTGCTCCCCGGCCCCCACACCCTCACCCTCCGCGCGACCGACGCGGCCGGCCGCGTTACCGAGCGCCGCGTCACCCTCACGGTCGTCGCCGCGGCCGGGGCGGAGGAGCCGCCGCCCACGCCCCCCGTCGGCGGGACGCGCCCGCCCACCGTCACCCTGACCGCGGACAACCTCCGCCGCCTGCAACGCTACCCCCGCCCGCCACGCGACAACGGCATCGGCCTCCATTTCCACCTCGACCTCCGCCCCGAGTTCGTCGCGGAGACCATCGCCCACCTGCAGGAGATTCGCGCCACCTGGACCCTCATCTACGCGCCCGACGAGCTGCAAACGGAGACCGTCGCGCGCGCGTGCTTCGCGGCCGGCATCCTGCCCGTCATCCGCATCGCGCGGCAGATCGACGAGCCGGTCGATCCCGCGCCCTTCGTCGCCGGCCTGCGCCGCGCGTGGGAGGCCGCGCCGTGGCCGCTGCGCGCGGGCGAGCTCGCGCCGCTCTACGTCCAGCTCTATAACGAGCCGGAAGATTTGCGCGAGTGGGTGAGCGGCGCGCTGCCTGCCGACTGGCCGCAGCGGTTCGGCGCGGCCTGGGCGGCCAACGCCCCGCGCATCGTCGACGCGGGCGGCCTCGTGGGCATCCAGGTGCTCGACCGCTTCGGCTTCGACGCGGCGGTCGACGCGGTGCAGCGCCTCGGCCGCGCGGACATCTGGGACCGCGCCTTCTTCGTCCACCACAACTACGGCCAGAACCACCCCCCGGCCTACCCCTACGACGCGATCAAGCAGCGCAGCGAGCCGGGCGCGACGATCCTGGACGACCACATCGCCGCGCTCAAGTTCCTCGCCCACGCCCACTGGATGCGGGAGCGCCTCGGCTTCGTCCTGCCCATCGTGGGCGGCGAGGGCGGGTGGTGGATGTATAACGACGAGGACAAGCGTTACCCAAAGGTGGAGTGGCCGCTGCACGCCGCGTATCACCGGGAGATGTACGAGTGGTTCCGCGCGGGCGTCCTCTCCAACGGCGAGCCGCTGCCCGACTACCTGTTCAGCATCACCGCCTGGATCGCCGGCTCCTGGACCTTTGCGGCGCAGAACTGGTGGGGCAACAGCCTTTCGCCGACCGGCAAGCTCGACCAGACCATCGAGGCGATGCAGCGCATCCCGCCCTTCGTCCGCCGCTTCACGTGGGAGGCCGCCGCGCCGGAGCCGGAGCCGGAGCCGGAGCCCGAGCCAGAGCCCGACCCGGAGCCGGAGCCCGAGCCCGACCCGGAGCCGCCGCCCGCGCTCAAGTGGGACCCGCGGCTGGATGCGCTGGGCGTCCGCCACGTCGCTAACCCGGCCGCGCAATGGCGCCTGGTGGCGGCCGAGTACTGGGACGATGCGCAGTCGGCGGGCAAGCACCACATCTACTTCACCGCGCGCCGCCGCGATGGCGCACCCGCGGCCGGCGTCCGCTTCGCCGCGGACTGGGTGGGCCGCCTCCCGGCGCAGGACCCCGGCTTCGCCACGACCGATGCGCAGGGCCAGGCCAACATCCCGATGTTCATCAACTTCGACCCGACGCTGAAAAACGGCATCATGTTCGCCCACGCGGCCGACGCCCTGTCCGACGAAGTCCGCGGGATGGGGCTGCCGTGGAACCATCATGTGTGCTTTTTGCTGACGTTTGAGGAGATGTAAACAGACACCCGACGGGTGCGTCACTACGTGACGGTGGAGACCCGGCGGGTGGTGGTTCGCGCGCGTCGGGTGTCTGCTGTCCACGAAAATTGTCGCACTGGGTGAGCCACCTCAATGATCCAAATTGACTCACTTATTGCGCGGTGTTCTATTGACTTCTCCGTACAGCCGTTCTATCCTGTCCACGTACGACCACTTCTTTCCTCGGAGCTGCCGCTGATGCAACCGCTGGTGAATCTGTTCTGCGCGGACGCGCGCGGGCTGGCCCGGTTTGTGCCGGCCGAGTCCGCGCACCTGGTGGTGACCTCGCCGCCGTATAACGTGGGGGTGGGGTATGCCTCGTATGAGGATCGGTTGCCGGAGGCCGCGTATCGCAGCCTGCTGGCCGATGTGTTCGCCGCGTGCTGGCGCGTGATGGTCGATGGCGCGCGGATCGCGGTGGTGGTGCCCGCGGGGGTGGGGCGGAACCCGTGGGTGCCGTTCAGCCCGCGCGTGGCGGGGCTGCTGGCCGACGTGGGGTTCACGTTGCGCGGGCAGATCGTGTGGGACAAGGGCGCGGCGGGGAGCACGGCGTGGGGCTCGTTCTGCCTGCCGACGAACCCGTGCCTGCGGGATACGACGGAGGTCATTTTGGTGGCGCATAAGGGGTCGGCGACGCTGCATGCCCCGGCGGACGCGTTGACGCGCGACGCGCAGGGGCGGCGGCGCTCGCCGTGGCTGGATCGGCGGCTCTTTATGGAGCTGGCGCAGGATCACTGGCGCGTGGCGCCGGAGCATAAGTCGCGCGTGGGGCATCCCGCGCCGTTTCCGGCCGCGCTGGCCGAGCGGTTGATCCGCTTTTACGGCTTTCCGGGGTGTCACGTGCTCGATCCGTTTGCCGGGTCGGGGTCGACGGGGGTGGCGGCCGCGCGGCTGGGGTGTCGGGCGACGCTGGTGGAGGTGGACGCGGGGTATTGCCTGGTGGCGGGGGACCGGGTGGCGCGGGAGGTGACGACATGCGGCGCGTAGCGGAGCGGGAGGAGATTTTGCGGGCGTGCGAGGCGCTCTTTGCGCCGGGGCAGGTGGTGGAGCTGCGCGGGCTGGACGCGGTGACGCGGTCGTATGCGCGGCGGCACACGGTGGCGGGGTATTTCGACGATATGGACCGGCTGGCGCGCGCGGCCGAGTCGATGCAGGCGCGCGGGGTGTATGTGACGCTCAATCCGGTGGAACGCGCGCTGCTGAGCCGCGCGGCGAACCGGCTGATCGACGTGGGCGCGCACGATCCGCTGACCGCGGACGGGGACATCCTCGCGCGGCGCTGGCTGCCGGTCGACCTGGACCCGGTGCGGCCGGCCGGGGTGTCGGCGTCGGAGGCGGAGCATCAGGCCGCGCGGGCGCGCGGGCTGGCCGTGGCGGATTGGCTGACCGGGCAGGGGTGGCCGGAGCCGGTGCTGGCGGATTCGGGCAACGGGATGCACCTGCTGTATCGGGTCGAATTGCCGGCGGAGGATGGCGGGCTGATCGGCCGGGTGCTGGGGGCGCTGGCGGCGCGGTTCGATGACGCGGCGGTGAAGGTGGATCAGAAGGTGTTCAATCCGGCGCGCATCTGGAAGCTGTATGGGACGGTGGCGGCGAAGGGGGATGACACGGCGGAGCGTCCGCACCGGGTGAGCCGGTTGATCTGCGTGCCGGAGGTGGTGGGGGTGGTGGCGCGGGAGGCGTTGGCGGAGGTGGGGGGCGCGGGGACGAGCGCTAAAGCGGCGGCGCATGCGCCGGTTACTACGAACCTGACGACGAACGGGACGACGAACCGGTTTGACATCGAGAAGTGGATCGCGGCGCACAATCTGGATGTGGTGGGGCCGCGGGCGTGGCAGGGGGGGCGGAAGTGGGTGTTTCGGGCGTGTCCGTGGCGCCCGCAGCATACGAACGGGAGCGCGTTTATCGCGGAGCTGCCGGGCGGCGCGATTGCGGCGGGGTGTCATCATGATTCGTGCCTGGGGGAGAACTGGCGGACTTTGCGGCGGCTGGTGGAGGGAGCCCCTCTGGAGGAAGCCCCGCTGGAGGAGGTGGCGGAGGAGGTCGACACCGTCGCAAGCGACGCGCACTGGCCGCCGGCGGATGATGGGGGGACGTATTTTGTGGAGGGCGGGCGGCTGTGGCGGCGGACGTTTGCGGCGCGGGCGGATGGGTCGCTGGTGGAGACGAAGCGCCAGGTGGTGGCGGATTTTGCGGTGCGGATTGTGGCGGAGGAGCGGACGGAGGCGGGCGGGGTGGCGTTTACGATGGCGGGCGCGACCGCGACGGGCAAGCCGATGCGCGTGACCTTGCCGGTGGAGGAGTTTATCGCGGAGAAGGGGCTGCTGGCCGGGCTGACGGCCGCGGCGGGCGCGAGTTGTCCGGTGCACGCGGGGATGGCGAGCTGCCTGCGGCCGGCGATCCAGGCGCTGTCGCGGGATGCGCGGGTGGTGCGGACGTTTGCGCGGACGGGGTGGGCGGAGGTGGACGGGGCGAAGCGGTTCCTGCTGCCGGGGCGGGAGGTGGCCGGGGTGACGGTGCGGCTGCGGAAGTTGCCGTATCGGGCGCCGGGGGACGGACACCCGCCGGGTGGGTGTGCGCTGGCGCGCGGCGTGGCCGGGCTGCGGAGCCTGCTGAACAGCCTGGAGCCGGAGCGGACGACGGTGATTGCGGCGCTGGCGTTTCAGGCGCCGCTGGCGCGGCTGGCGGGGTGGACGAGCGAGCGGTATGCGGTGTTTATCGCGGGGCGGACGGGGAGCCTGAAGACCTCCTTCGCGCAGGCGCTGATGACGATCTACGGCGCGGGGTTTGCGGAGGATCAGTTCCTGCTGAAGTTCGGCGAGGGCGCGACGCGCAATGCGCTGCTGAGTTACGCGGAGCAGGCGTGCGATCTGCCGCTGCTGGTGGATAATTATAAGCCGAACACGGGGGATGGCGCGCGGGGGCTGGTGAACCTGCTGCATAACCTGATCGAGGGGAGCGGCCGGGAGCGGCTGAACCGCTATAGCGAGCTGCAGGAGGCGAAGCCGATTGGCTGCTGGCCGCTGCTGACGGGGGAGGATGCGCCGCGGGGGGATGCGGCGGCGCTGGCGCGGTTGCTGGTGGCGCCGGTGAAGTGGAGCGGCGGGGGTGAGAATGTGGCGCTGGCCGCGGCGCAGGCCGCGGCGCGCGATATGCCGTGGATCGGCGCGGCGTGGCTGGACTGGCTGGAGGCGGACGCGGGGCGGCATGCGGCGGGCCGCGCGGCCGCGCTGTTTGAGTCGCGGCGGCTGGGGTGGGCCGCGCGGCTGAGCGGGTCGGGCGCGCTGACGAATCCGCTGCGGCTGGCGACGAACCTGGCGACGAACGAGCTGACGTGGGAGGTGCTGGACGAGCATCCGGTGCTGGGCGCGGTGGCGCGGGAGTTTGCCGCGGCGCATGCGGCGGGGCTGCGGCTGCTGGCGGGGGCGATGGCGCGGCAGACGGCGGAGACTGTGGAGGCGGCGCGCTTTGGGGAGGTGTTGCAGCAACTGCTGGCGAGCGGCGCGTGCCGGCTGGTGGAGCGGGGTGGGTCGCGCGAGGGGGAGGATGTGATCGGGTGGCGCGCGCCGGATGGGGGCGCGTACCTGCTGCCGGATTTGGCGCGGCGCGCGGTGGAGGTGGCGCTGGGCGGGGAGGGGCTGAATCGAGTGAGTAATGAGGCGCTGTATGGGCAGTTGGAGGAGATGGGGTATTTGGGGACGAAGGATGCGGGGAGGCGGACGAAAGCGCTGCGGCTTGAAGGTGGGCGAAGCGTGCGCGTGCTGCACCTGGCGAGCTCCGCGCTGGGTCAGAATGAGGCGGACGGGTAACGCGCCACCGCGCCACCGCGCCACCGCTACATTTAGCACCCCACCAG